>NZ_LN812103.1:619610-929415 GCF_000942395.1 Risungbinella massiliensis | reverse complement strand
ACCGTTGAGATTGGGACTCGATCCACCACTCCACCATCTACCAACAATTTTCCATTCCACGAAACGGGTTCAAAGATACCTGGAATCGAGATACTGGCTCGAACTGCCAAATCGGTCGGTCCTTCTGTAAAAACTACTCGTTCTCCCGTATGTAAATCGGTAGCTACAACCGCTAGTGGAATGGCTAGTTCCTCTATTTTTTTCCGGTGTGTTAGAAGCAAAACCAGTTCTTGCGCCTTTTTCCCTACTAAAAACCCCATTTTGGGAATAGTGAAGTCCAACCAAGTGTTTCGCTTGAGATGAATAGCTAATTGTTCCATCATATCTAAGTCTATTCCATTTGCATATACCGCACCAATTAGGCTTCCCATACTGGTACCAGCTATATAATCAATTGGAATCCCTTCCTTTTTCAGAACTTTTAGGACTCCAATATGGGCATATCCTCTAGCAGCACCTGCTCCAAGTGCAATTCCAACTTTAGGCCTTTGTTCCACAGAGATCCCCCTTTTCTTCGGTCTATTTCTGGAGTTTCATACGTATGTATTACACCAGGAACTTGTCCTGAAGGAGAGAACCGGATGGAACGAATACTAGATCAAAGCAAATGGAAAACGATTCTTTTGGCTGGGGTAGGAATTTTTCTTGCCCTTGTCTTGGTGCTTTACCCCGAAGAGGGATTTCGATCTTCAGTAAGAGGACTGAAAATCTGGTGGGATGTAGTCTTTCCCTCTTTACTCCCCTTCTTTATCACGGCAGAACTACTCATGGGATTTGGAGTGGTTCATTTGATGGGTGTTCTCCTAGAGCCGCTGATGCGACCTTTATTTCGAGTTCCCGGAGCAGGGGCTTTTGTCGTCGCAGTAGCACTGATCTCAGGCAACCCCATGGGTTCTAAACTTTCTACTAGACTTCGTGAGCAGAAATTACTGACCCAAGCTGAGGGAGAGCGACTCGTTTGCTTTACGAGTACTTCTGGACCCCTCTTTATCTTTGGAGCAGTAGCAGTCGGATTTTTTGAAAATGCCAAGCTAGGCCTTGTATTGGCTACTATTCATTACATCAGTACTATTACCGTAGGATTGTGTATGAGATTTTATCGTAGCGACGATCCTCCCTCCCCACAGATTGGTTCACGTCGGGAAAATCTCTTCATTCGAGCTATGCGTGCGATGCACAGAGCACGGATCAAAGACGGAAGACCCATCGGACAGTTGTTGGGAGAAGCCGTTACCTCCGCTGTACAAACGCTACTGATGATAGGTGGTTTTATCATCATTTTTTCTGTATTTGTCCATCTTCTTACATATGTAGGCATCACTAAACTATTCTCTATCTTTTTAGCTTTTCTCTTTCAAACTTTTTCCATTCCTGCCACCTTGGCAGACCCATCCATAGCAGGAATTTTTGAAATGACACTCGGATCTCAAGTTGTAAGTGAACCAGATGTGCAGGCTAGTATTTTTGCCAAAATAGTCTTGGTCAGTGCCTTTCTAGCTTGGAATGGGTTCTCGATCCATGCTCAAGTTGCCAGTGTCTTGGCTAAATCAGATATTCGTTACAAACCTTACCTCTTTGCACGTATACTACATGTCTGCTTTGCCATCGCCTTTACTTTTTTACTCTGGCCAATACTAGATCATCTTGTAACCGAAAAGCCAACTTCCATTACAGTATTTTGGAATACGACAGGAGAAACCTCAACAGAGTGGAGAACATATCAATATCTCTGTTTGATTGTCTTCTTGTTGGGTATATTTTACCGCTTCTTCACATCAAAAGGATATCAGAAAACGACAACCCGCTGACATATATGTCTAGCGGGCTCTTCTTATTTATGATATTTGACAGCAAGCGCTTGAGCAACATGGACGGGTACCAGCTCGGATACATCTGCTCCATATTTGGCCACTTCCTTGACCATCTGAGAAGAGATAAAGGAATGCTGATTATTCGACATAAGGAATAAAGTCTCTACCTTGTCATATAACTTCCGGTTGATCGAGGCGATCTGTAGCTCATACTCAAAATCAGAGATAGCTCGTAAACCTCGCAAGACACCATGAACTTCACGCTTTTGAACATAATCCATCAATAGCCCTTCAAAGCTGTCCACTTCTATGTCGAGACCCATTCCTTTGACTGATTCCAAAATCATTTGTTTTCGTTCTTCCATGGTAAAGAGTGGTTGTTTGGATGAGTTAATTAAAATTGCAACAATAATCTTGTCAAAAACTTTTGCCCCACGTTGAATGATATCAAGATGTCCAAACGTAATAGGATCAAAACTACCTGGATAGACTGCTACTTTCATTGAGTTGATCTCCTTGTTCTACTAGTTCATATAGACGAATATGTGTCTCACCGTACGATAAATCTCGTATTGCATATAGTGATCCTACCTCATCTGGTAAGACAACCTCTTTTGCGTGCTCCGCCACAATCAATCCTTCTTCTGCCAAGAGCTTACTTTTTTCTATCTCGTTGAGAATAGGAAGATATAGATCCAAATGATATGGAGGATCTATGAAAATAAGGTCAAAGACCCAACCACGATCAGCACAATCCGCTACTGCTCGTTTTGCATCTTTTTTCCAAACAATAGATTGAGGGAACAAGTGCGTTTTTTTGATATTTTGCTGGACTGTCTGGATACTCTGATAGGACGAATCCACAAAAACAGCCTGTTCCATCCCTCTACTAAGAGCCTCCAACCCCAAATTGCCTGTTCCAGCGAATAAATCTAAGACTTTCCCACCATCAAAATATGGTCCGAGTACATTGAATAACGATTCTTTTACCCGATCTGAGGTTGGTCGAACATGCTTACCTGGCACCATTGCCAGCTTCGTGCCTCTTGCTTTTCCCGAAATAATCCTCAATCTTCTCACCTGCAGGATATAGAGTAAAGTAACACTTCATTCAGTGCTTTTTTCATCCCCCACTGAACGTTAGTTGACCTTATCAGTTCTTTTCTTAAAGACACTATTCCCATGCTTGGAGTAGGGACCTTACTGCCCATTAGAACGGGATAAAAGATGAATATAGCCTTCCCTATCCTACCATAGGAAAATTTCTCAATCCAAGTACCTGATTCTTGCAAAATATTTTCTCTTAGGATGTATAAGAATGATAACCCTGAACCATAATGATAAAGACAGTATCGGAAATGATCTGTCTAACCGCGGAGAAGACTTACGTTTCCCCATAAGCTCTTCCTCCGGTTTCTCCTCTCCCATTAGTATCTTTCACATGGTTTGTGGATGATACCACTTAACTCACACTAACAGGTGTGGGTTCTTTTTTGTTAAAATTCTCATCTGTATACGTAACAAAAACAGGAACCTGTATACAAGTTCCTGTTGTTTCTATGCTTATTTTCTTAAGCTTTCTCCATTAGTACGAATAACCTCTTCATACCAATAAGAGCTGTTTTTTCGGATACGACGCATATCTTTTAGATCAAATTCCTCACGGTTAATGTAGATAAAACCATAACGTTTTTGCATCCCTTGATGTGTACTAACTAAGTCAATCGCTGACCAAGGACAATATCCAAATAGCTCTACGCCATCTGTAATGGCAAGCTGTGCCTGTTCAAAGTGTTTTTGGAAGTACTCGATCCGATATGGGTCATCGATCGTCCCATCTTCCTCTAACTTATCATATGCTCCTAAGCCATTTTCCGTAATAATCAGCGGAAGATGATAACGGTCATAGATTGCATTCAATGTAGAGCGCAAGCCAGTTGGATCAATTTCCCATCCAAAGTCGGTCTTCTCCAGATGTTCATTTTTCTTCCCTCTGTACACTCCCTCTTCCCCAATAACAATTTCCTGATCGCCATTGCCGCTACGGTCCTGACCATCATTTTTGCTTGCTTCTACTGTTTTCGAGGAATAGTAGTTAAAGGCAATAAAATCTGGCTTTGCTTGTGCGATTAGTTCCATATCCCCTTTTGCGATTTCTGGCTCATAGCCTTTTTCTTTTAAGAACGCCCAGGCAATATGATTGTAGCGGCCAAAACAAGGAATATCTAAGTACATCCAGTTGCGAATCGCATTGTAATTTTGCGCCGCAAGTACATCGGCAGGCTTGGATGACGCTGGATAAACATTGGATATATTAGGAGCTGGACCGATTTTCGCATCTGGTAAGATCTCACGGAAACGAATAATCGCTTTTGCTTGTGCCACCATCATATGGTGATTTTGTTGATACAACTCTTTTTCCGTGCTTTGCTTACCAGTGCCAATCGTATTGCCATGCATGATCATCATGTTCTGCTCATTAATCGTTAACCAATATTTTACTGAGTCCCCTAATGCATGAAACAAGGTCACAGCATATTGTTCGAATGCATCAATTGTATCTCGGTTATCCCAACCGCCTGTTTCTTCCAAATCATATGGTAAGTCAAAATGGTACAACGTCACAATCGGTTCTATGTTGTATTTTTTTAGCTCCGCAATCACATTTTGATAATGGTCAATACCCGCTTGATTGACCTCACCCACTCCTTTGGGAAAAATTCGTGCCCATGAAATAGAAAAACGATATGCTTTTAGTCCCATTTCCGCCATTTTGGCAATGTCTTCTTTGTAGTAATCATAGTGACCACTAGCCACAGTGTAATCTGTAATATGTTCTTTCTTTGGTCGAACATCAATCACCGTTGGGCCTTTCCCATCTTTGTTCCATGCACCTTCTGTTTGATATGCGGAAGTAGATGCCCCCCAAAGAAAATCCTTTGGAAAAGGCGCTAACTTTTCGTGTTTCATCGCAATCCCATCCTTTCTTTACAGTTCTTCCCCATTGGATTCAATCACTTTCTTATACCAGTAAAAGCTATCTTTTTTGAGGCGTTTCTTCGTACCATTGCCCATGTCATCTTGGTCTACATAAATAAATCCATAGCGCTTCGCCATTTCGGAAGTGGAAGAGCTTACAATATCAATGGGACCCCATGTGGTATATCCCAAAAGCTCGACACCGTCTCCAATTGCTTCTTTCATCTGCTCGACATGTCCACGCAAATAATTGATACGATATGGATCATGGATGCTACCATCTTCTTCGACTTTGTCATAAGCTCCGATTCCATTCTCCACAATGAATAGAGGCTTACGATAACGCTCATAGAACATATTTAGCAATGTTCTTAGCCCTACTGGATCAATTTGCCATCCCCAATCAGATGCGTCCAAGAACTCATTTTTAATGCTGGAGAGTACATTACCCATCACTTTTTCTGTCTCTTCAGCGGATTCAGATCGTGCCGAAACACCCGACATGTAATAGCTAAAGGAGACAAAATCTACAAGGTTGTTTTTCAAGATCTCCTTATCACCTGGCTCCATTTTGATCGTAATGTTGTTCTCAGCAAAGAAACGCTTCATATAGGTTGGATACTCACCACGTGCTTGTACATCTGTATAGAAGAACGTTTTATGCTGGTCAACAAGTGCTTGATATACGTCATCTGGATGTGCGCTTTGCGGGTAATAGATCATACCAATCACCATACACCCTACTTTTGCTCCTGGCATAATTCGGTGAGCCAGTTCAACAGCCTTGGCACTCGCCACTAATTGATGATGGGCAATTTGATACTTAGCTGCTAATAAGCCCTCTTCGCCAACAGCGTCGCGAATTAACCCAGAGCTAACATAGGGGGTCATAAGGGAAGCATTGATTTCATTGAATGTGATCCAATATTTGACTTTGTCTTTGTATCGGGTGAACACCGTTTCCGCATAACGAGCAAAGCAGTCAACAAGTTCACGGCCAACCCAGCCACCGTATTGCAATGACAGATTTAGCGGCGTTTCAAAATGAGACAGCGTGACAAGCGGCTCTATGTCATGTTTTTTCAGCTCATCAAACAGATCATCATAAAATTGCAGCCCTTCCTCGTTTGGCAGTTCATCATTGCCATTTGGAAAAATTCTGCTCCATGCGATCGAGACACGGAACGTTTTGAAACCCATTTCCTTAAAGAGCTTAATATCTTCCTTAAAAGTGTGATAAAAATTAATTCCATGTCTTCTTGGAAAATAACGTGTATTCTCCGTCTCCAAAATATGACGAATCTCATCTGCACTTGGAAACGGACGTTTATGATCTACACGCTTTTCCATCACAACGTATTCGAGAATATCAGATGTAGCTAGTCCTCGGCCGCCCTCATTATAGGCTCCTTCAGCCTGATTGGCGGCAATAGCGCCGCCCCAGAGAAAGTCTTTTGGAAATTTGGGTGTAAAGGTCATAATGTATACTTCCTTTCTTTACGCGTTTTTGGCAATGCTAATTAACGATTCCCCATGCTCCACAGCACCTTCATTTTTTGCCACAATATCTAAATAATCATTTGTATTCGTTACAACGATTGGGGTTGTCACATCGTAACCAGCTTCTTGAATCCCATCGATATCAAATTCAATCAAAAGCTGTCCTTTAGTTACTTGGTCACCTGGCTTGACAAGTTTTGTATAAAACTTTCCTTCCAATTGAACCGTATCAATCCCAACATGCACTAAAATCTCTGTACCATCACTCGATTTCAAACCAATTGCATGTCCTGTAGGGAACACAGTCACCACCTGTCCATCTATTGGAGAGAAAAGCTGACCTACTGTTGGGATGATTGCGCATCCTTTGCCCATTGCTTCGGAACGAAACACTGGATCTTGTACTTGATCGAGTGGTAACACTTCGCCTGTTAGAGGGCTAACAATATTAGCATCTTTTTTTGTGTTAGCTTTTTTCTCTTCTGGATCGATTGCTGCTTTCTTATTTCCTTCTTCTACAGCATCATCGCTATAACCAAAGAAGTAGGTTAAAATGGCTGCCAACAGAAATGTAACCGAAATAGCGACTACTAATAACCCAAATCCTTCCCCATAGAAAATCGGTAGCGTCGTAATTCCAGATGGTGCACTTGCTGGTCTTGTTGCCCCAGACAGACCACCAATTGCTCCACCGATGGCTGCACATATAATCGCAATAATGAATGGTCGTTTATAACGAAGCGTCACCCCATAGATTGCCGGTTCGGTAATTCCACACAAAGCAGAAATGAAGGCAGGACCAGCAATTGCTTTTACTTCTGTTTTCTTGGACTTGAGCCAAACACCAAAGGTCGCTCCAGCAATCGCGAAAATACTGCTTATGATAAGTGCTCCAATCGTGTCATAACCGAACGTACTAATATTTTGCAAGATTAATGGAATGAACGCCCAATGAAGACCAAACATAACAAGCAACTGCCAAGCTGCCCCCATAATAATCCCTGCGATGATAATATTCGTGTCTGCAAGAGATTGATAGCCATTGGCAAGCATCTGTCCTACATATACGCCAAATGGACCAAATGCCATCAAAGTTAATGGAACGACCACGACGATCAAGACCATCGGAACTACAAATGTACGAACAGATGAATGAACCCATTTACGAAGCGGTTTTTCGAGTAGTGACTGCACATAAATCGCCAAGATAATCGGAATCACAGACGAACTATAGCTCATTAAGATTACAGGAATCCCAAGGAATGTAATCGTTTCACCCGATTTGTAAGCTTCTACAATTGCCGGATACAGCAGTGCCCCGGCAATAATGAGGGCCACACTGACGTCTGTCTTAAACTTTTTCGCAGCTGTCACTGCTAGCAGCATTGGTAAAAAGTAAAACATACTATCCGCTGCAATATTTAACAGAAAATACGTTCCGCCTTCTTTATCCAGCAGGTTCGTGGCAATGGCAATTGCCAGTAATCCCTTGAGCATCCCTGCTCCGGCAAGAGCTCCTAAAATAGGAGCAAAAATACCAGAAATCATATCTACTGCCTTGGTAACAATACCCGTTTTCTCGTCTGATGAGTTATCAGATGAATCGCTTCCTGATTCCCAATCACTGACCTTCATAATCGAGTTATAAACATCACTCACTTCATTTCCAATGACAACTTGAAATTGACCACTCGTCGTCACCACTTGAATGACACCATCTAGACTTGTTAGCTCCTCTTTATTAGCTTTCGTTGGGTCTTTCAATTTAAATCGAAGACGAGTTGCGCAGTGTACGAGCGAGTTGACATTCTTTTCGCCACCGACTTTCTCCAAAATCTGCTTACCAAGTTGATCGTAGTTCATATTATTAACTCCTTTCACACTTCATCTGGTAGTTTATTAATCGATTCGTTTTGCTTGTATCAGGCTTATTGCATGAAAAAAACCTAAATTGATCGTCTATACCATGTAATCACTACACAGGTATAGTTCATTCGATCAACCTAGGTTTTGCCTGCCGAACAGTCACAATCCTTTGTTGGATGTTGAATCATTATAAAGTTGTTGGCGTTTGGTCACTCGTTGAATGTGAAGCGTTAAATATACCTTTTCATCAGGTGTGATACTCCACCCATGTGCTTTCTGAATATAAGAAGCGATACGTTCACTACATTCAAATGCCGTTTTATATTGTTTTTGTACTTGTTCATACAAAAAGACATCGAGGTCACCTTCATGTATTTCCTCTCGTAACAAGCGAAAGACAAAAAAGCGTAGGTGTGTAACAAATCGCTCATAGCTAATTGAGGAATCATCTAGCTCCATTTGATAATGAAACGTGACAATACTTAATATATCGTTGACAATCTTGGTGACCTTCGTAATCGACTCAAGATTCTCACCAGATGTTTGACTATTAACCAAATGTAAGGCAATCGATGCTGCTTCATCTTCTGGCAAGCGAACACCCATCTCGTCTTCCATCATATCCAAAGCCTTCAAACCAATTTGATACTCCTGTTTATAAAACTTGCGAATATCCCAAGTCAAGGCATTGTGTAGATGTAAACCTTGCTTATGGCGATTGATCGCAAAACTAATATGATCAGCAAGCGCCACATACAAATAATCATCAAGCTTATGTTGTAACTTCCGACGAGCATCGGAAATGATTCGATCAGCAAACTCTAAATATCTCTCATCGACATCTCTTAAAAGCTCACCAAGTTTGTCGGACACGTCTTGGTTTTCAAGAACGAATGTCTTCTCGATCACCCGTTCGTCAATAGAGTCACCTGGTCTCTTTTGGAAGGCTAGCCCTCTTCCCATGACAACGAGTTCCTGACCTTGCTGATTTTCAGTTAGGACGACATTGTTATTAAATACCTTTTTAATGTCCATTATCAACTCTTTCTCGCTACAGGATTTCATAAAAAAAACCTAAATCTGTTAGAGATCAACAAGATATATAGATCTTGTGATCGTAACAAACTTAGGTTTTGCCTGCTGACCAGTAACAATCCTATTGATTTTATTTGGTTGTAAACGTTTACTGTGACGATCGTAACATATGATTTTATACTTGTCAAAGTAGATTTCTTTCTATTTTAAAGACAAATGAATTGGATAGGTACCATCATATTAGACAATATATGTTTACCTAAAACTAACCCATTTTATATATACCGTTTGAGAAGCATCGCTTCAAAAGGATTGATTACACTTTCATATACCAAGAGATCCACCATTTTGGACATGGTAGACCGGTATTGGGGGGATCGTTGTAACTTGTTTATTTCATTTTCTGAAAAAAGCTTTGTTGGTAACTTTGATCCAAACTCAATTAGTCCTTGTGTCCCTCTCGTTCTTCGTACTTTTTTAGCTTCCTGAACTAGCTTCATTAAGTACTCCACACTCACCGCTTTCCTACCTAATTCTTGGTTAATCGCTTTTGCAGTATCTTTGTAGATCTGCTCATTCATCACACATCCATCCTTTCTATTCTTATCCTATGCCATTACCAACTCCACTGAGTCCCCAAAAAATAAGTGCTACTGCTCTAATGGATTATCCAAAGTCACCTAGATACACTAGTCTAAAACTTGTAGTAATGAAGTCACCACAACCAAATTTACTCCCACATCCCACTTTCAAAACCTAACAATGACCGATTCTACAAATAATAATTTTCTTCATAAAAAAATGGCTACTAATCTGCTTTTTTCAAGCAGTGTCAGCAGCCTCGACCTGTGTTTATTTTTATTAGCTTGTTGCATTAATCTAAATTAAAAGTAGGCGCGCCACCGGTTTTCCCACTTCCGCTTGCCCTGCTTATCCTGCTTGTCCTGAGGGATCTGCTCCAGCTCCCTATCACTCATAGTCGCATCTCAAAAGGAGAATACCTCTGGCTTTGGGCTAATATGCAACATGCTTTTTATAAATACAGTTTTTTCTTTATGAAACAGCCATCATACGATCCAGTGCCTTTTTCGACCAGTATATCGTTTCATCATTCACTTCAATTTGGTTAATTGGGTTCCCATCTAGGATACTTTCAAGAGTCCACAGTAAATGAGGACGATCAATACGATTCATGGTGAGACAGGGGCACATGGTGGTGCTCAATAGTTCGATATGTTGCTCTGGATGTTCTTGTGCTAAACGTTGTACTAGGTTTACTTCTGTGCCAACTGCCCATTTGCTCCCAGCAGGAGCAGCCGCAATCATTTTGATAATATAATCAGTAGAACCATCACAATCTGCTAAACGTACTACTTCATGTGAACATTCTGGATGAACAATCACTTTCATCTCTGGGTCACGCTCACGCACACGATACACTTGTTCAGGAGTAAACTTTTGATGGACACTGCAATACCCTTTCCAGAGAATCATCTGTACTTCTCCTAGTTCACAGTTTACCTCTTCCAATTCTCCGCTCCCTGGGCTCCAGATGACCATCTGCTCAAGAGGAATTCCCATTTTATAAGCGGTATTTCTCCCTAAATGCTGATCAGGTAGAAAAAGGATTCGCTTCTTCTGTTGAAATGCCCATGCCAACACTTCTCTAGCATTGGAAGAAGTACAGGTAGTACCGCCGTGACGACCGACAAATGCTTTGATTGCTGCAGTAGAGTTCACATAAGTGACAGGAATGATCGTATCGCCAAATTCGTCTTGTAACACTTCCCAAGACTCTTCTACATCTTCAATGTCCGCCATATCCGCCATGGAACACCCTGCTTTTAAGTCTGGCAAAATCACAATTTGCTCCTTTTGAGCCAGTGTATCAGCAGTTTCCGCCATGAAATGAACTCCACAAAATATAATATATTTCGCTTCTTTTTGTTCTGCTCCAACGCGAGAAAGCTTTAGTGAATCCCCACGGAAATCAGCATATTGAATCACATCATCTCGCTGATAATGGTGACCCAAAATCACCAAATCTTTACCCAGGATTTCTTTGGCACGAACAATCCGCTCATCCAACTCTTCACTTGATAAAATACGGTATTGTTCTGGTAACTGGCTTGGCATTTGGCTAAAAATATCAATGGCCATTATTTATCTCCCATTTCCATTTCGAAATCTAAGCTAATATCAAGCGCTTTTGCAGAATGAGTCAACCAACCAAGCGAAATCGCATTAACTCCTGTTTCTGCAACTGAACGAATGGTTTCAGGGGTAATCCCACCTGATGCTTCTACCCATACTTTTCCGTTTATCATTTTTACTGCTTTCTTTAATATGTCAGGTTCCATGTTATCTAAGAGAATCGCATTAACATCTAGCTTGAGTACTTCTGACAATTGCTCTAAAGTATCAACCTCTACTTCGATTTGTACCATGTGACCTACTTGCTGCCGAACTTTTTCTACTGCTTTCGATAAATTGCCAGCAAATGCAATGTGATTGTCTTTGAGCATCACACCATGGCTTAGACCAAAGCGATGATTGGTTCCTCCTCCCATACGAACTGCATATTTTTCTAACTGACGCAATCCCGGAGTTGTCTTTCTGGTATCTAAAATATGACAATTACTTCCTTCTATCTGATCTACCAAATCTCTTGTCAAAGTTGCAATTCCTGACATCCGCTGAAGCAGATTAAGAGCGACTCGTTCTGCTGTTAGAATCGCTTGTGTTGACCCGATGATTTGAGCAATGATCATACCTTTCGACACTTTTTGACCTTCTGTTACTAATGGCGTACAGACTACTTGGGTATCCAACTCTTGAAACACTTGGGCAACTACAGACAAACCAGCGATCACTCCATCTTGTTTGACCATGAGATAAGCAGAACTTTGATGATTAGCTGGTACTAAGCATTCAGTAGTAAGATCTCCTGCTCCGATATCTTCGTTCAATGCCTCACGAATGAACCTACGCAATTCAACCTGATTCATCTTACTCCTCCTGAATTATCTGATGCTTATTTTCCAAGCTTTTCTGTGGTTTTGGATAATCAGATCGATAATGACTGCCTCTGCTTTCCCTTCTAGACAAAGCTAATTCCATCACTACTTGTGCAATCATTAACATATTTCTACATTCGAAATAACCTTGCGGGATCTCTGTTTCCAATTGTTTCAACTGAGAAATTCCTTTGGATAGACCTTCTTCCGTTCGTACAATCCCAGCGTATTTCCACATCACCTGACGGATGGTTTGTTTCCATTCTGTCTCTTTATGTTTGTTTTTGCACAAAGTAATCCGATTGAGCTCCAGAAAATCCGTTTCCAGTTCTACAAGTTCTATACATTTCTCGGCAACACGCTGAGCAAAAACAGTACCCTCCAACAAAGAATTGCTCGCGAGTCGATTCGCTCCATGTACACCTGTACAAGCTACTTCTCCACAAGCAAATAGTCTCGAGATGGTGGTTTGGCCGTATATATCTGTATAAATGCCTCCCATAATAAAATGAGCGGCCGGGGTGACAGGAATCCAATCTTTAGAAGGATCCATACCAAATTTGCATAGCGCTTTATATATTTTGGGAAATCTATTTCGGAAACGTTTTCCTAAGTGAATAGCATTCAGATAAACTTTGCGTCCTTGTTCCATCTCTTGAAAGATCGCACGAGAAACGACATCTCTTGGAGCAAGATCTTTCCAACTGTGATATCGTTCCATAAATGCTTCCCCACAGTCATTAACTAAAAATGCTCCCTCGCCACGGACTGCTTCTGATATAAGAAACATCGGATTTTGCTCTACTGCCAAAGCAGTGGGGTGAAACTGAACAAATTCCATATCTGATAATTTCGCACCTGCCCGATAGGCCATTGCAATTCCGTCACCAGTAGACACAGGGTCATTTGTTGTATATTGATAGATCTGCCCACATCCGCCTGTTGCCAAAATTACTGCTTGTTTAGCAAAATAACGGACAGTTTCCCCTTGTTCATCTACTGCAGTTGCACCTCGACAAACTTCTTGGTGCATGATAAGATCTGTCACCATCGTATGTGTAATCAGTTGAATATTGGAATGAAGCATTGCTCGCCTCAATAGGTTGGAAGTGATCCCCGCCCCTGTGGCATCTCCATTTACATGTAAGATGCGCGATACACTGTGTGAACCTTCTTTTCCTAAAGCCCACTGCTCTCCATCAACATCAAAATCGGTACCCCAATCAGCCAATTTTTGAATCGCACGAGGACCCGTATTGACTAATACATCGACTGAAGCAGGATTGCAAAGATTAACACCTGTACGAAGTGTGTCTTGGCGATGTAATTCTGGTGAATCATCCTCGCCGATGGCTGCCGCAATCCCTCCCTGTGCATGAAATGAGTTGCTCTCTTCTTCTCTCGCTTTTGTGAGGACAATCACAGAACCGTATTCGGCAAGAGAAAGCGCCGTTGTAAGTCCAGCAATACCGCTACCGACCACTAAAAAATGGGTTTCAACTCGTGCCATTTTTCGGCACCCCTTCACAGAATGTTAACATTTGATTCAATACCATTTTCTCAATAAATGAATTGATGTCAACAATTAATTTCCCAAAAGGAAACATTTAAACTAAATAACGCTACTAATGCAAATGAATCACAGGAAATAGAATAAAATATTAACCCCTAAGTGGGATCATAAGTCTCTTATCCCCAAAGCAATCCCTATATCTCTTGCCTATCTTTGGAAAATTAATATTCCTGATAATTCCCGACATAAATAAATAATTTCGTTATAATTATCCGTAAAAAACTGTTCAATCGGAGGCAGGACGATGGAACGAATTTATTTGGACTATGGTGCAACCAGCCCTATGCGATCCGAAGCAATCGAGGCCATGATACCTTTTTTAAAATCAGAATTTGGTAATTCCGGTAGTATTCACGATTTGGGACAACGTGCCAATGATGCAATTCAAATGGCTCGTTCGCAAATTATGCACGCACTGGGAGCAGAAACACCACGTGAAATCGTTTTTACCAGCAGTGGAACAGAAGCAAATAATCTTGCCATTCTTGGATTCGCAAGAAAGCACAGGCAAAAAGGAACACATATCATTACAACACAAATCGAACATCCTTCCATACTGGAAGCTTGCCATTTTTTAGAAAAGGAAGGTTTCACTGTTACATATCTTCCTGTCGACTCTACAGGGATGGTTACTGTTCAAGAGGTGCAAAATGCTTTAACAGATCAGACCATTCTTGTCAGTATTATGGCAGCAAACAATGAAGTAGGAACGATTCAACCTATTTCTGAAATTGGAAAAGTGTTAAAAAACCATCAAGCTTATTTCCATACTGATGCTATACAATTTTTTGGTAAGATTCCTGTTTGCGTGAAAGAGCTCGGCGTAGATCTCTTATCGATTGGAAGTCATAAAATATATGGTCCCAAAGGAGTCGGGGCTTTGTACATCCGTAAGGGAGTACGAATAGAGCCCCTCTTACATGGAGGTGGACAAGAACGCGCCATTCGTCCCAGCACACTAAATACTCCTGCCATTGTTAGCTTTGGGGTCGCTGCTCAGTTAGTGGCTGAAGAAGTAAAAGAAGAAGCCAAACGATTAACAAAGCTAAGGGAATACACATGGTATCGAATCCGACAAGAAATTGGTGATGTCGAATTAAATGGACATCCAACTAATCGTTTACCAAATAACCTGAATCTCAGTTTTCAACGAGTCGAAGGACAAGCGATTCTGTTAGAGTTAAATCGTGAGCAAATTTATGTATCCAGTGGTTCTGCATGTAGTGCAGGTAAACATCGTGCTTCTCATGTTCTCCAAGCGATGGGGAAAAGGGAAGAAATAGCATATCAAAGTGTACGAATTACATTGGGGAAAGAGACGGATCAAACACAAATTGACCGTTTTATCGATGTTTTAAAACAGGCGCTTCATTATTTACGGATGTTAATTTAAACAGTTTTAGAGTGCGTTACTTAAAGAAACCCCTAGACAGAGGTTTGAACTTTTTAAAAGGTAGGGATTCTAATATCTCTGCCTTTTTTATGAAAAAGACAGATATGTGATACATATCTGTCTCATCTTCTCGACTAATCGATTGTAATCATGGAATCGAACACGATTTTTAGTCTGTTTGTTAATTTTTCGATGTTTTTTTCTATGTTTTTAATCTCTGTTAAGTGCTCTTTCTCCGTCTCTGAACAATCTAGGTTCATTATGATTTTGTATTCTGAGTCCACATCTTCGATCGTTTGTACCTTACAATCCAATTGTTCAAATCGTTTTTTTACTGCCAACACTTGTTCTTCTACTACATCGATCTCAGCTTTTTTAGCTCCTGTATTTGTTCCAGATATATACGCTACAAAACAAAACATAATTGCTAAAATACAAAACCAGAAACGGAGAGCAAATTTTTTATCTTTTTCTTGTTCATGCTTGCTTCCATTGATACTACTTCGAGAAGACATTCTCACCACTCCTTTAATAAATTTTGAACTACAACGAGTTAGACACCATGCGAAATGTCTAGATCGTTGTAGTTCAGAAAAGGAGTAGAGAGTAAATTTATTATATATCAGATACAGCAACATATATTATTATGATTTTTAAATTCTGTATTCTTTCAATTAAGATTAGGAAAAATCAGTTAAAAAGAGGAGAACAATGCAGGACGAATCCAGGAACTATTATGGATTTTTACTTTTCTATGTGCCTTTCTTGCTATTCCGTTTTTTATCTGGTTTGAAAAACGTATCCAAGGTGGTTAAAATTGGTAATTCGCCCCATCATGCCTTTTTTATTAACCAAAAGAGAGCCCTTCTTTATTGCCATTCATAACAAAGTACCTTCAATAATTTGTTGAAAGTCAACTACTGCACTGGGGAATCCTTTTTGTCCGTGTACCAGATAAATTTCCCCGTGTATCCATACAGAATAGCAATTCCAATGGAAACAAAGCTCAGCCACATGAACGGCAGGTAAGAGAAAGTCGAGACGCCAAGTATACTGGCCATATAGATCCCGTTATCTGACCATGGAACCATTCCTGATGTCATCGTCCCCCCAACTTCAGCATTTCTTGACAGCACTCTCCGGTCAAGATTCAGCTTGTCGTAGCTTCTTTCCATGATTTTCGGAGTTAAAATCAACGAGACATACATCGCACACCCAAATACATTCGCCAAGAAGGCAACAATAATCGTGGAGAACGTCACATTTCCTGCAGAAGTCAGCTTTTTCTCAAACTTCGAGACAATCACTTTCAGAACTCCTAAATGCTCCAGTAGTCCACCAAAGCCAAGTCCAAGAATAATGACAACGACAGATCCGAGCATTCCCTCAATTCCGCCTCGGTTTAACAGCTTGTCCAAAAATTCAATCCCTGTATCGATTGAGAAACCGTTGTAAGCTGTTCCAATTGCATCGGCAAAATTCATCCCTTGGAATGCCGCAGCCCAAATGGCACCTAAGAGAGCACCGATCGCAATCGTTGGCACCGACGGCTTTCTCATCGCCAACAGTACAATGACAACGATGGCTGGAACCAGCATCCAAATGTGAATATCAAACGTGTTCTGCAAAGATGTTTTCAAAAATTCAACTTTGTCCAAATCTACGTTCTTTGTTCCATAAGTAAACCCTGTGATAGTAAACAACACCGCCGTGATCACATATGCAGGAACGGACAAATACAGCATCGATCTGACATGTGTGATGACTTCGACCTTTGATAAAGAAGAAGCAAGCACTGTGCTGTCGGAAAGCGGTGATAGCTTATCACCAAAATAGGCACCTGACAAAACAGCCCCAGCGACAAGCGGAAGAGGAAGTCCTAGCCCTTCCCCAATTGCCATCATAGCGATTCCGGCTGTCCCGACCGTTCCCCAAGACGTCCCTGTTGCGATAGAAGTAATCGAACAAATAAAGAGTGTGGCGAGCAGAAATATGCTCGGATGAATAAATTCAAGACCGTAATAAATCAAAGTCGGCACCACCCCACCGGCTATCCATGTGCCGATCAGGGCACCGACAGCAATCAGGATAAGTATCGCTTCCAGTCCATTGGATATTCCTTTTGTAATCGATTTTTGCAAATCCTCATAACGATGCCCAAGACGCAGTCCGAGCAAAATCACTAAAAACCATGAAATGAACAATGCTAGCTGTATTGGCAAATCAAACATAACTGTAAAGGAACAAACAATTGCTAAGAATGCACCTAAAACACAAATAATTTCCAACATGGACGGTAACCGTATATTTTTCATCTCCTATGATCCCCCTTTAATTAAATGAAACGCTTACAAAAAAATGAATAAAAACAGCAGTTTATTTTCAAGTATCTATTAAAAATTTTAAATAACATGAAGCATTATGTCCTAAAAAGGTACTTTTTTACCATTTTTAAAAGGTAACGAAATAACTCAGCCTATTATTTCTGATTAAAGTGCTTCAAAGCGATCCGGCTGTCTTTCAACTAATCCCGATTTAAAAGTTCAGCTCCGGCAATACCCGGTTTTGTCATTTCAAAAGGATTTAAAATGAGATCGAGTTCTTCTTCTGTCAATACATCATTTTGCAGACATAAATCACGGATCGATTGACCTGTCAGAATTGCTTCTCTCGCAATTCTGGCGGCTACTTCATACCCGAGATGCGGGTTTACAGCCGTTATGATGCCCGCGCTTTTTTCTACATAGGCTTTTAAACGTTGTTCATTTGCTTCAATGCCAACCAGACAATAATCCGTAAAGGAACAGAATCCATTGTTCATGATGCTGATGGATTGAAGAAGGTTAAAGACGAGCACAGGTTCCATGACATTCAGTTCGAGCTGACCTGCTTCAGAAGCCAGACAGATCGTATGATCGTTTCCAATCACCTGGAACGCAATTTGGTTGATCATCTCTGCCATGACAGGATTGACTTTTCCAGGCATGATCGACGATCCTGGCTGTCTTGCCGGCAAAGAAATTTCAGCCAGTCCCGCTCGCGGCCCTGATGCCATCAGCCTAAGGTCATTCGCGATTTTGGACATGTTCATCATGCAGACTTTCAATGCCGCTGATACTTCTGTGTAAGCATCTGTATTTTGAGTCGCATCCACAAGGTGGTCAGCGCCGACGAGCGGAAGGCCACTGATATCTGCCAATTGTTTGACGACATTTTCGATATAGCGAGGATCTGCATTCAATCCCGTTCCCACTGCGGTGGCGCCCATATTGACTTCATATATATGCTGACGTGACTGTTTAATCCGCTTTATGTCGCGCTCTATGACACGGCTGTATGCTTCAAACTCCTGGCCAAGTCGAATCGGAACAGCATCCTGGAGATGAGTGCGTCCCATTTTAATGACATGGTCGAAGTCGCTTGCTTTTTTCTTAAAGGCTTCCAGCATGTAATTCATCGTCTCCAGCAGCTTTTCCAGCAGCTTGAGTGTCGAAATGTGGATGGCCGTCGGGAATACATCGTTTGTCGATTGCGACATGTTTACGTGCGTATTTGGGCTTAAATGATTATACTCCCCTTTACGGTGGCCAAGCAGTTCCAGTGCACGGTTTCCGATGACTTCGTTTGCATTCATATTCATCGAAGTCCCGGCTCCGCCCTGAATTGGATCAA
This sequence comes from Risungbinella massiliensis, assembly GCF_000942395.1. Lineage (GTDB taxonomy): Bacteria > Bacillota > Bacilli > Thermoactinomycetales > Thermoactinomycetaceae > Risungbinella > Risungbinella massiliensis. The sequence goes on along the minus strand of NZ_LN812103.1, from coordinate 910,569 downwards.
CAATAAATTGATCATGAAGCTTGCCTTCGAGAATCTCATCGGCCGCTTGGACGATCGCTTCGCCAAGACCTTTATAGAGGTGTTTTGTCTCCATGTTGGCGAGTGCTGCCGCTTTTTTCACCACAGCCAATGCTTTGATCATTTCTTCGTGGATTTTATATCCTGTGATCGGAAAGTTCTCTACTGCCCGCAATGTTTGAATACCATAGTAGGCATTGGTTGGGATGTTCTTTTCTCCAAGAAAATCCTTTTCCGTGCGGTATGTTATTTCAGCTTTCATTTGATAACCCCGCTTTCTTTTTTAAATATTGATATCGTCTGCAATTGGCATTTCCATGATTTTTTTAACCTCGCTAGGATCTTCAGTTTTACCCAATGCCCACATAAGCTTAGGAACGATTGCTTCGGTGTTCATATTTCTGGAGCGGATAATTGCTTTCTGATTAACCTTTCGGCCGACCTCATAAACGCTTATATCTTCTCCTTCTTCAAGGCATTGTGTCGTAATAACAACGACAATTCCGGCATCGATCAGCTCATTTACTTTTTCCAAAAGGTTTCTTTTCTCAAAAGGAATACCGCCACTTCCATAACTCTCAATAACAACACCTTTATATGAACCTTTCAGACTATCCAGAAACTCAGGCTTTATTCCAGGATGCAACTTCAAAAGACAAACATCTGTGTTCAAGGAAGTATCGAGCTTCAATGTTCCAGGCTTTGCTTCGGGAACCCGTTTTTTATATTCGATTTCCATATCATGGATGAAAGCGACATAAGGATAATTGATGCTTTCAAACGCATCGTAGCTTTTTGTTCTTAACTTGATCGCTCTCGTTCCCAAAATGACACGTCTGTCAAAAACGACATACACTCCGCCAATTCCATCGCAGGCAAAACGGACTGCATCCTGAATATTCTTTTTTGCATCCGTTTTCTTAAATGTGATCGGAACCTGAGAACCCGTAATCACGACAGGCTTATCAACATTCTGCAGCATGTATGAAAGCGCTGCCGAAGTATAGGCCATTGTATCGGTACCGTGTGTGATCACAAACCCATCATACTGACTGTAATTCTCATAAACCGCTACTGCGATTTCCGTCCAATGTTCCGGCTGCATATTGGTACTGTCTATATCCATTAAAGATTGCCAATCAATCGTATAATTTGAGTGGTCATTAGATAAATACCTGAGAAGCTCTTCCGCTTTAAGCCCCGGACCCAATCCGTTTTCCCCTTCTATTGAAGCAATCGTCCCACCGGTGGTTAACAGCAATAACTTTTTCATGTGCTACACCTCTTCTAAGAAGTAGTTTTTATGCTGTCCAAAGTATAATCATTTGATCAGTAAGGCATATATAGGCATTCCATACGCTTTATGCGTACCTCCAATACAATTATAGTCTTAAAATGTGAAATAACCAAGAAATATTATTCAAATCGCGTACAATTTTATATGCTATAATCTCTGTGAATCAAAAGGAGCGTAAGGATATGAATTTAGACCGATTAACTACACTAAGAAAAAAGAAAAAATGGTCATTGCAATATACAGCCGACCGCCTTGGTATTGCGAAAAGTACTTATGCAGGCTATGAATCAGGCTATCGTCGCCCTTCTTTAGAGGCGCTGATCGAAATCGCTGATTTATTCAATACCTCCACCGATTATTTGCTTGGTAGAGTCGACGATCCCACTATTGGGAAGGAAAAAAGCGATTCCATTGAACTGATGGAATGGGATAAACTCAAACTGATGGTCGACGGGGCGCTTCTTTCAAAAGAAGAAATCAAACAGATGGTAGCGTTTATCAAGGTCAAAAAAGAGCTTGACTAAGTTGGGAGAAAACTGATCCATAATCCAATTGTTTGCATCCTTAGCGGTCTTTATTTCGCTTAGATCATTACGAGAATTAAGAAAAGTGTCTCTACTTCCAAAAATTAAAATCCTAATCATATAAACATAACCGTAACAGTTGAAACATATTATTTTGGTGCTAGCTCCATGTCATCTATGATTCAGTACATATTTTACTTGTTTGGTTTGATCATTCTTGCCTTGGCTACTTTCTCTTGCAAATGCCCTATCTACTGTTTTAAACTATCTCCTACTGCTTCTAATAAAAAAAAGGCAGATGGTAGCTCACCCCATCATGCCTTTTTCTTTTTAATCAAATGTAATTACTTGTATATTTTTTTCCTGAAGGTACTCAACCAATCTGCTAAACTCCGGATTTTGTAGAAAATCTTTTCGTTCTACCATTTCCATCGCATCATGTCTCGCTACTTCCAATACTTTTAGGTCTTGCTCTAAGTCCGCGACTCGGAAATGAGGCAATCCACTTTGCTTCACTCCAAGAAAATCTCCAGGTCCCCGTATCTCTAAATCACGTTGTGAAATTACAAATCCATCTGTCGTTTCCGTCATAACTCGCATCCGTTCCACTCCTGTCTCCGATTTCGGATCTGCGACTAGGATACAAGAGGAAGCACCACCACCACGGCCTACCCGTCCTCTGAGCTGATGGAGCTGAGCGAGCCCGAATCGATCCGCGTCATAAATCACAATAGCGGTAGCGTTGGGCACATTTACCCCTACCTCTACTACGGTTGTGGAAACCAGAATCTGTACTTCATTGTCAGAGAACGCACGCATTACCTCTTCTTTTTCAGTAGCATTCATTTTGCCATGAAGGAGACCAACACGAAGGGGAGATAATTCAACCGTTAGTTGTTCAAAAAGCTCTTGTGCATTTTGCAGATCTAGTTTCTCCGATTCCTGAATGAGTGGACAAATCACATAAGCTTGTCGACCAGACTGACATTCCTTTTGAACAAACTCCAGTACTCGTGGGAATGCATCTTTTTTGACCCAATAGGTACTAATTGGCTCTCTTCCCGCTGGCATCTCATCGATTGTCGATACGTCCATCTCCCCAAAAGCGGTGATCGCAAGTGTCCGTGGGATGGGAGTAGCTGTCATCGATAAAATATCGGGATGAAGCCCTTTTTCCCGTAATGTGGCACGTTGTTTTACCCCAAAGCGGTGCTGTTCATCGGTAATTGCGAGCCCTAGTTGGCGGTAATGTACTCCTTCTTGAATTAAAGCATGCGTCCCCACTACGATATCTGCCAAGCCCATCTGGATCTCTGCCAATGTATCTCTTCGATTGCGTGCGGTCATGTTACCAGTGAGTGAGACCACTTTAACGCCATATGGTGAAAGCAAGGACTGAAGTGAATCCGCATGTTGTTCTGCGAGAATCTCGGTTGGAACCATCAAAGCGCCTTGGTAACCAGCTAGATAATTGGCATAGAGTGCGATCGCAGCTACTACTGTTTTCCCTGATCCTACATCTCCTTGCACCAAGCGATTCATCTGTACTGGCTTCTCCATATCTACAAGAATTTCTTCAACCACTCTTTGTTGGGCGCCAGTAAGTGGGTAAGGTAGTGCTGCAATCCATTGGTCAATCCGCACACGATCCAACTCACGCTCAATTCCTTTTGCTTCCGTTCGACTAGTATGGCGTAGCCACATCAACTGTAATTCATACAAAAATAATTCTTCATAGACTAGCCGACGTCTCGCTACCATCCCTTCTGAGACATTTTTAGGAAAATGGTACTTGTACATTGCTTTCGCCCGGGTAGCTAATCGATACTTGGAAACCAACTCTTCAGGAAGATTTTCTGCTATTTCTTTCCCATATGTGACAAATGCTTGGTAGATCAAATTTCGCAGCCAATACATTTTGATATGAGAATTTATCGAGTAAATTGGTTCTAACTGACCAATGCGCTTTTGTTGTTCTTTCTCTCCTAAAACTGTCTTATCTGCTAATATTTCTAGCTTATGCCGATCCCATTTTCCTGTAACTAAGATTTTGGTACCTGCTTGAAGTTTCTCTTTTAGATATGCTTGATTGAACCATACTACGGAAACAAAAGCGCCTGCCACTTGAATGCGCGCAAATAGTCGGGAGCGTTGTTTTCCGTACCATCGCATACTAGTAGCACCATAGATCTCGCCTAACACTGTGACTTTCGATTCATGTTCAGCAGTGGCAAGGTCTGTAACTTGATAATCTTCATAACGAAATGGAAAATAGCCTAACAAATCTTCAACTGTGTGGATTCCCAGTTCCGCTAGATACTCTTTCTTTTGCGGACCTACACCTGGCAGCTTATCGACATAAATCTCGTTTAACGACAAATTATTTATTGGTGTTGCCAAAAATCTTCCGCTCCAATGCTCTCCCAGTCTCTGTATCTGCTAAGCCTCCAAGAGCTGTCTCACGCAGAGATACAGGCATATCACGTCCAATTTTGTACATGGCACTAATCACTTCATCTGTTGGGATCACACTCTGTACTCCTGCCATCGCCATATCTGCTGCCACCATCGCAATCGCAGCTCCCATAGCATTTCGTTTGACACAAGGAGCTTCTACCAAACCCGCCACTGGATCACAGACCAGACCTAACATATTTTTGAGAGCAATAGCCACCGCTTGAGCTGATTGAGATGGTGTGCCACCTGCCATCTCTACAACCGCTGCTGCTGCCATCGCTGTTGCCGAGCCTACTTCTGCTTGACACCCACCTGCTGCACCAGAGATACAGGCATTATTGGCAATAGTGTAGCCGATCGCACCTGCTGTAAACAACGCACGCACCTTGCTCTCTTCTGAGGATTGCAGTTTTTCTCCTGCTGCAGAAATCGTCCCTGGTAAGATTCCACATGCTCCTGCTGTCGGGGTTGCCACAATAATCCCCATTGCAGCGTTGACTTCCGATACTGCTGTCGCTCTAGAAACTGCTCTTAGTACCGTATCTCCTGATAGGAGTACTGGTGCATTTTGCCGATAGTCGTTTACTTTCCTTGCATCCCCACCAGATAGTCCGCTTTGCGAACGAATTTCCTCCGTTAATCCACGCTGTACAGCATCTTCCATTACTTGTAGATTGTGCCGCATCTCTTCAAAAATCTCTTCTTTTGATCGATTCATTACAATACTTTCTTGTTCCAACATTACATCCGAAATCGAGATTCCTTCTGCTTCTGCTAAGGCCACTAATTCTGCTACATTTTTAAACTTCATCCGTTATCCCTCCCATGGCGGAAAAGACCGACCTAATGGCGGACGGCCTTTTCCCTTTTCGAATTTATATTAATGAAGCACCGTCACAGCTAACATCCCTGATAGCTTTCGGATCTCTTCTTGTATTTTGGTTCCTACCTGCTGATCCGTCTCGATGGACATAAGGGCAGTAGACCCTTTTTCTTTACGAGATACTTGCATAAATCCAATATTGATCTCATGATGTGCGAGAATCGTAGCTACTTGCGCAATGGCTCCAAAGCGGTCTTCATGTAATACCAAGAGAGCTGGATCATTGCCTGATAGTTTCAGTTCAAACTGATTTAACTCTACGATCTCCATTTTACCGCCACCGATCGAGATCCCCACCACTTCTACACTACCTTTTTCATCTTCTAAACGTAGACGTGCTGTATTGGGATGATCAGCTTCCTCATCTGATTCTACAAATTGGATTTCAATCCCTTTTTCCTCGGCAATTTCCAAAGCTTGAGGAATGCGTTGATCAAAGGTATCAAAATCCATTAGCCCACCTGCTAAAGCAATATCCGTCCCATGTCCACGATACGTTTTGGCAAATGAACCATATAGCGTAATCGTCACCTTTTGTGGCTCTCGTCCAAAAATGGTACGAGCAGCTCGACCGATTCTCGCTGCTCCTGCTGTATGAGAACTAGAAGGACCTATCATAACAGGTCCAATAATATCAAAAACGGTACGGTACTTCATCTTTCTATCCCCCCGAAATTACTTCGTATGAGGTACCAAAACTGCAGCTACTGTACCAGCACCAGTATGCGTTCCTACCACTGGACCGATTTCAGAAATAACCGCATCTTGTATATCATATCCATCAAGAGCACGAATGGACTCTAGGAATGCTTCTGCTTCTGCTGGGCTTTCGGAGTGAATGATCCCAACTGAGACAGGTCCTGCTGGAATTTCTTCTCGGATGAGTTGAAAGATCTTTTGTTGTGCTTTATTTCGTCCTCTTACCTTATCCCGAGGGTAGATCTCCCCTTCACGGTTAATCCCCAAAATAGGTTTAATATTGAGCAAAGAGCCTACCATTGCAGATGCTTTCCCGATCCGGCCACCTTTTTGAAGGTACTCCAAAGTGTCGACTAAGACAAATATTTCTTGAGTCTTGGAATAGTGTTCTACTATTTCTAAGCACTCTTCCAAACTTTTTCCTTCTTTAGCAGCACGAGCTGCTGCCACTACAATGAGCCCACTACCATAAGAAGCAGAACGTGAATCATAGACTACAATCTCCGCAGAGGGATTTTCTATCATCGATTTTGCAAGTGCAGCAGATTGATATGTTCCACTCATCGCAGAGGAGAGATGAATAGCAAGAATATGAGTGGCACCATCCGCTATCGCTTGTTCATAGGCTAGCTGAATCTCCATCGGGCTAGGTTGTGAAGTGGTAGGCAATTCTTTTGCCGACTTCAACAAACGATAGAATTCCTCCGTTGTCAGATCTTCACCAGGTGTATAAGTCTTACCCTCTAATTGAACTCGCATCGGAATAACCTGAATGTTAAGTTCTTCTACCAAAGATGCTGGGATGTCCGCCGCACTATCTGTTACAATCTTCACTTTGGTCATCAGTCTCTTTCTCCTCTTTTCTGATCTAGATGGGGCAAAAGCCGCCTATCGGGCTGAACCAACAGACGGCTTTTGAAATAGATAAAAGTCTTGAATCCATTACACTAACTCCGAGCATCTTGATCAAACTCGCTCCATTATTTTTGACAAAGTCGCTCTCTAGCTCAAGATACTCTCCGTTATATTTTGTGTAGAGGCTCTACTCAACTGAGAACAAAAAGTAATATAATGGCTGACCACCGTAGTACACTTCACATTCTAACTCTGGGAAGCGATTTTCTAGGCGATTGGTTAGGTCGTTCACTTGATCTTCGGTAACCTCTGCACCATACAGAATGGTTAGGATCTCTGCACCGTCTTCTGCCATCTTCTCAACTAATTGATAAGATGTATCAAGCATGTCCGTTCCAGTTAGCACGATCTTCCCTTCGCGAATTCCTAGGAAGTCATCCTTTTGAATCTCGAGACCATCAATATTGGTGTCCCGTACCGCGAACGTGACCTCACCGGATTGGATGGAGGCGATCGCTTCTTTCATTTTGTTTTCGTTCTTATCTGCTGTATATGATTCTTCAAAGGCTAACAAGGCAGCTAATCCTTGAGGGATGGTTTTGGTTGGTATTACCGTAACGTCCTTTTCTACCAACTCTTGCGCCTGTTCTGCTGCCAAGATGATATTTTTATTATTTGGTAAAACAATAACATGTTTTGCATGAACCTTTTCGATCGCCTTCACAATATCTTCGGTCGAAGGATTCATCGATTGCCCGCCCTCGATCACTTGATCTACTCCCACGCTGGTGAAGATCTTGGCGATTCCATCTCCAGTAGCCACTGCTACAATCCCAAATTCTTTTTCGGGTTCTAGTTCATCTGGTACTACTTCGGCAACTGGCTTAGGTGAACTTGTTACATTTTCATACTGTTCACGCATATTCTCTATTTTGATCCGAATCAAATCTCCGTATTTTTGCGCGTAGGTCATCGCATCTCCTGGATACTCTGCATGAATATGAATTTTGACCAAATCATCATCTGCTACTACTAAAAGAGAATCTCCAAACCGAGAGATATCTTGACGGAAACGTGTCTCATCAAATTTCTCTGTTGGGCGGCGATCTATGTTTAGCTTTACAATAAACTCGGTGCAGTAGCCATACTCAATCTCTGCTGGATCAATCATCGATTGGGCATTATGTGCATGTGCTACTTCTGCTAACTCATCCAAAGAAGTCATAGCAGGAGTTGGAACATCAAATTCAACTTCCATCTCTTGCTCTCCAGTCATGACACTCAACATACCTTCATACACATAAACCAAACCTTGTCCACCAGCATCCACCACACCTGTCTGTTTCAATACTGGTAGCATATCAGGCGTACGAGCAAGTGTCCGCTTTGCTTCATCTAACACCGCAGTCAAAACAACCACTGGATCTTCAGTAGACCAAGAGCGCTTCATACCTGCGTCCGCAGCTTCTCTTGCTACTGTTAAAATCGTACCTTCGACAGGCTTCATGACTGCTTTATATGCGGTCTCTACTCCCTGTTGAAAAGCATCGGCAAATTGACGGGCATTTAGAACCTCTTTGTCCAAAACCGCTTTGGCAAAACCGCGAAACAATTGTGAAAGAATAACACCGGAATTTCCACGCGCTCCCATTAGAAGGCCCTTTGAAAGCGCTTCCGCTAGCTTCCCTACAGTGGTTTCGCTAGCTCGTTTTTCCATTTCCGCAACTCCAGAAGTGATGGTTAGGTTCATATTGGTCCCGGTATCTCCATCAGGAACGGGAAAAACATTTAATGCATTTACTTTTTCAACATGACTTGTCAAGCGTTTTGCACCAGCCCTCATCATATGCAAGAAGAGTGATGCGTCAATCGTATGGTGTGCCAAAACTGCTCCTCCTTACTCTTCGTTGACCAGACGTACACCCTGTACATAGATGTTGACTTGCTGGACTTTTAAACCCACCATTTGATCCAGGGTATATCTAACTTTGGACTGTACGTTATGCGCTACTTCTGAGATTTTGGTACCGTATCCTACAATTATGTACATATCAATGATGATACCAGATGGTTCCGTACGAACTTGAATTCCTTTGGCAAGATTTTCTCGACCTAATAGTTCGGTGATGCCATCTTTTAATTGACTCTGGGAAGCCATTCCTACTAAACCATAGCAATCCATCGCAGCAACTCCTGCGATCGTGGCAATCACATCATTGGCTACTTCTAGTTGTCCGAGATTGGTAGATACTTCTAAGCTCATGTTCATCCTCCTTGAGAGGTTCTTAGACGTTATGATTGCATGATAGCACAATTGTACAATAACCCTAACCATATGGAAAGGGAGAAAGCAAGGAAGAGCTTGTTTTGGTTTCACTGTCAAATCTAGCTTTTGTTATTTAGCAAAGATCATGCATTAACTACTCCCAGCAGACTCTGGTGCGTGGCAAAAACAATGACATTTAACATAATTCTTATCACTTGATTTTCGTAAGAATCGATGTAAATAAGCAAAAAATTCTAAGCTACAACCCTCAAAGACCATAACTTAAAATTTTTTGCTCATATGTTCTTTTAGAGAATTCAGTCATAATTTCTTCTGGATTCCCCATACTATACAAATACTTAACTCCTTACCACACTTAATTACTGACCTCATAAACAATATATTTCCCATCAGTTTCCAAAGGGTATATAGCAGTCATTACTTCCTGTGTAGACCAAACTGATACTTTTTGGCCTTCTTGAAGCTCAAATGGAATACCAACATATAACTTGCCATTTTTCTCGACAAAATATTTCGTCTCTCTATTTGTATGAATAGTTCCCTTTTTCCCAGAATCCGGTTTATTAGGGACTTCTTCAATGAAAATCGATGTTAAATCAATTTTTGCGATTTCCCTACCATCTGAATTATTGGCTGAAGTACTGGTAAAGTTCGCTTTTGTTATGGTTCCAACAATGATAGGCTTGTGATTTTTTATAAAGTCTATTTCTTTTGCATCAGCCAGAATTGGCTTTTGATTTACTGGGATTGAGACACTTTGAGAATTGGGATCAGAGTTCGAATTTTTTTGAGAGTCGGAATTAAAACTGCTAGAGGATTGGCCAGTATTGCTGGTACTTACTATTGCTAAGATATCACTCCTACACCCCGCTAAAAGAAAAAGCAATACAATTATGGGCAAGAGGTTCATGAAGCGCATAAGATCTCCCCTTTTTTCTTCTTTATTTTTTAGACGTATATCAGAGTGATTTTGTTGCATTTTTCTATAAAGAATTTTTAAGCAATAATCTAAGAAATGTTATTTCTTCAAACAAGTATAATGCTAGTGTCAGGGCAATCTTATTGATACTTTGTTGGACAAGCAATTTTTCCAATGTCGATAAATGGGATCTACTATTTACTTAGTTTTTTTTTGGTTCATATACTTAGCCTAGGGATTAGATACCCCTAGGCTTTTAGTCGAAAGTTCATATTACTAAGCTATTTTGTGATAAATTGCACTTGAAACCTTGAATTTTGATTAAAATCAATCAATCTAACATGACTCTTAATTTGTCTTACAATTAAGTATAAACAGCTCTTTTCATTATATTGACTCCATATAAAAAATCATTTTAGATTGTGATTCAAATCACAATGACACCCATTTTTTTCGCATATACTGAAATTGTATTGAAAATAGGAAGCGGGGTAATCAGCATGCTTAGTGAAAAAACGATTCAAATTATCAAATCTACGGTACCCGTTTTAGAAATACACGGAACAGCAATCACAACGCGTTTTTACCAAATGCTATTTGCTAACCATCCAGAATTACTAAATATATTTAATCATGCCAATCAAAAACAGGGTCGCCAACAGACTGCACTAGCCAATGCAGTATATGCTGCAGCGAAGAATATTGACAAGTTGGAGAGTATCCTACCAGTAGTCAAGCAGATTGCCCACAAACATCGTAGCCTAGGAATAAAACCGGAACATTATCCAATTGTAGGAGAAAATCTACTGGCTGCGATCAAAGACGTACTTGGTAGTGCCGCCACAGTGGAAATCCTGCAAGCTTGGGAGGAAGCCTATGGTGTAATAGCAGATGCATTTATCGACGTAGAAGCCGAATTATATGAACAAACAGAGCGAAAGATTGGTGGTTGGATTGGTTTTAGGAAATTTCGAATACAGAAGAAAGTAAAAGAGAGTGACGTAATCACTTCCTTTTATTTAGTTCCAAACGATGGAAAAGCAATAGCCTCCTTTGAACCTGGGCAATATATCAGCTTAAAAGTCGATATTCCAGAGGATACGTACACACATATTCGTCAATACAGTCTTTCCGATGCTCCAGGAAAATCCTATTACCGAATTACCATAAAACGAGAAGATGGAGCAGCAGGATCCGTACCAGCCGGTAGAGTATCAAACTATCTGCACAATCAAATCAAAGAAGGCGATGTTCTCTTGCTCTCAGCACCTGCAGGCGATTTCGTCTTGGATCAACAAGACTCTCGTCCAGTGGTATTGCTAAGTGGCGGGGTTGGACTGACGCCCATGATCAGTATGCTAAATACATTAGTAGAAACGAATCCATCACGCCCTGTAACATTCATTCATGCTGCTCAAAACGGAAAGGCGCACGCAATGAGAGAGCATGTTGAAAAGATAGCCACCAAATATCAACAGGTCAGTGTTTATTGGTGCTACCAAACGCCAACAAATCATGATAGAGCGACCAAAGCTTTTCATAAAGAAGGATATATTGATCTACCTTGGTTACAAACTATCATTCCAACAAAAGAGGCTAGCTTTTATTTTTGCGGTCCCATTCCATTCATGAGAATGCTGTATAATGCATTAAAAACGATGAATATCCCAGTGGAAGATATTCATTACGAATTTTTCGGTCCGTCTGGTAGTCTGGAGTCTGATTCGACAACCCCTTTGGAAAAAGTCACCAATTAGCCCATGTAAATCTACTTAGAGATAACCTCCGCACGCAATAATCTATTCACTGTTTCACGGCGAAGACCGATGAATTGACCTATTTCATCCTGTGTGAGTATGTCAGTTAACGATGCAGGTGCTATATAGGAATGAAACCAGCTTTGGAGCTTACGTAACTTGTCAGCAGGAGAAACTTCGGTTAATTGGTCAATCCGTTGTTGCATCATCCTTAGTTTCTCTTGTAGCTGTAGAGCGATCTCGCGGCACAAAAAAGGATCCTGTTCCAACTTGTGATACCACTGATTTGAAGGTATGACCTCCACCTCACTTGTCATCAGGGCAATCGCACTACCATAGTACGGATTGGGAGAAATTAATGAATGGTGCGGGATCATCTCTTTCGGCACGATAATATTGACTAAAGTTGGTCTTCCATCTTCATGAATACGTACAATTTTCAATAGCCCGCTTTTCAGCTCATAAAGCGGTCCTGTCTCCCCTTGGCGAAATAGGGTATCTCCTTTGTGTAGTATCATCATAGTCCCCTTGTTTCTTAAAAAATGAGGTTCTGATCTCGAAAAGACCTATGCTTGTTCATTATAACAATAAGGAAAATACAATCAAAAAAGAGGGCACCGTACCTTTCTGGTGAAATTAGCTACTTCCATATTTATCCCCAGAATGCTTTTTCCTTTCTTCTTGCTTGTTTTTGCCCTATTGTGCTAAAATACTTGGGTGTCACTTAGTGACTTGAACGTGAGAATGCAATGCCAGGAGGTGCTATATATGGCCCGTCGTTGCTTTATAACTGGAAAGCAAGGTTCCACTGGAAATAAAGTTAGCCACTCGAACCGTAAATCCCGTAAAAAATGGGGCGCGAACGTACAAAAAGTACGTATCATGGTGGATGGTAAACCAAAACGTGTTTACGTCAGCACACGTGCTCTGAAGTCCGGAAAAGTAACCCGCGTGTAATTGCGGGTTCTTTTTTTTAGCCAAAGTAGAGAAAATTATATAAATTATATAGTATATAAATATCAGATCAATACCATCATGTACTCAAGTAGGTGTTTAAATGAATTTCAAGAGATTTTCCATTTACTTCACAACATTTGCTTTCATAACAAGTCTGTTGTATCTAATAGGTCATACCTTTACTATTTCTTGGCTTATGTTCTATCATCAATACCATTCACAGAACTATTTCATTACATCTAGCTCTGTGCTTCCTCTCATAATCGGCTTCTTTATTAGTTATTTCACTGACAAAGTGTATGTTTATCAATACCGTCAAAAACTTGGTTGATCAAAACCAAGTTTTTTTATGGTAGGACTACGTTCTATACAAGTAATTTCTATCAATATGTACTCCTGATCCGGAACTCTTTTTGCTCAAAACAAAAAAGCACCATCAAATAGGTGCCCTTATTTAAATATCTTTCTTTTGAAACATATTTAAAAATACTTTGACCACACCACCTAAAAACTTAGGCAATTTCAACGTATAGAATTTCACTAGTTCTCCTCCTTAGTCTACGAGGTACCTGATCCTCCCCTTTGTTATTTATATTCTATAGTTTCCTACTTGTACCTAGAACAGCGAAACATTTTTTCCATCATCCGATTCACATATGAGACAAATTCCCTCTTGAATAGAGATGGTTGCGATAGGCTCTGCCCATTCATTGCTAATTCCTAAAGTATAGCCACGCATTAGGTGTCCGTTATGGAGAGGATAAGATAGTCCCCTTGTATGAATTCCTCGAACATCTTTGCTGATCGGGAGCAATGAGAGATACTGATAGCTTGTCTTGGCAATCTCCACATTCTCTGGTCCTTGAATGAGTCGTAACCGATTGTGCGGATGATAGATTACCACTTTTACCCCTTTCTCTAAACACCATTCCAATAGTTGGACATTGGCGATCGCATGGTCAAATCTAGCCCCGCCAAGCGTTCCAAACAACGCCACTTCTTTGGCACCTTGACGAATTGCATATTCGAGAGCTGCATGTGTATCTGTCTCGTTCTTTTCCGGTGATAAAACTTGTATATGAATTCCTAACTCCTGCCATTTCGAGAAGCTTTCTTTCCCTGTTGTATCAAAATCACCAATGGCAATATCGGGGATCAGCCCGATCTCCAACAAAGAGAGTACTCCTGCATCAGCTGCAAGGAGCAAATCATCCTCTTGATATATCTCTAGTAGCGACTGGCGATCTAGTTCTCCACCCGCAACAATAATCGTTCGCTCGGTATGATTCATGATTCACTGCCTTTCTGACATTCCTAATCCATAACCCTAAACACAAAAATCTGGATCTAAGGAGTGACTACGTCAATAGCAACGTCAACAAGAGATCCAGATTTGTAAAGTAATTAGCTCTCTATCTTCTCTGATAGTTTGGTTGAATAAGTTGAGGTGCAGAGTAAAGTAAAATGGCCAAAACGATCGTCGCCAATATTATCTCTGGCAAAATATAAGTGGCATTATAGAAGAGAGAATATAAGTAGACCGATTGTCCTTCGGGAGCAAATTCCGCAAAGAAAATAACGCCAGATAAATAATGCATAACAAAACGTAAAATACCCGCTGTAAGCAGCCCGATTCCTGCCCACAGAGCTCTTTGGGACGGATTGGAGTATTTTGTGAGATGAACCCATCCAGCTACCCCCAATGAGGCAAAAGCCAACGGATAATCTAGTAGTACTTGGATCGGGTTGACTCGAAAAGCACTAGGCATAATGGTTAAAACTAGTCCCATGATCAGACCAGTTAAAATCCCAGCTACCAATCCTCTACGAAAAGCAATGAGGGCAATGGGGATCATCACTAAGGTGATACTGCCCCCATTGGGCCAGATTTGAAAAGGACTAATAAATTCATTAAACACGACCGCAATAGCTGCAAAAATCGCCACTTCTAAAAAGGTAATCAATCTAGTAGAAGTGTTCATTTCACTAGCCTCTTCTTGTATCCTGTTTCAGCAGCAGCTCGTAATTCTGAAATCGCAGCAGCTCGGTCTTCACGGCCAAAAACAGCAGACCCCGCTACCAAATTTGTCGCCCCTGATCTCGCTACTTCTGCTACTGTATGGGTGTTTACTCCACCATCTACTTGAATCTTGATATTTTGACCTGCTTCTTGAATCATATGGGCAAAGCTTGTAATCTTTTGTAGCATCGAGGGGATAAGTTTTTGACCACCAAACCCCGGATTGATCGTCATAATTAAGACATAATCAAGGTCAGTTAGAACAGGTCGAATCGTTTCAATTGAAGTCGATGGATTTAACACTACACCAGCACGAATCCCCAATTCTTTGATCTGATAGATCGTCCGATGTAAATGACGACATGCTTCTTGATGGACAGAGATAGAATTTGCTCCTGCTTTATGAAAATCGCCAATATATTTCTCCGGCTCTTCGATCATCAAATGAACATCAAACGGTAGTTTCGTATGCGGACGGATCGCGTCAATTACAAGGGGACCAAACGAAATATTGGGCACAAACCTTCCGTCCATCACGTCTAGATG
Organism: Risungbinella massiliensis; assembly: GCF_000942395.1. GTDB lineage: Bacteria > Bacillota > Bacilli > Thermoactinomycetales > Thermoactinomycetaceae > Risungbinella > Risungbinella massiliensis. The sequence continues at coordinate 895,350 of NZ_LN812103.1, read as the reverse complement.
TAATAAATCAGCTCCTGCTTGTTCGATCTCCACTACTTCTTCTTGAAGTCGAGCAAAGTTTGCTGCGAGGAGTGATGGTGCGATTTGAATCATATTAGTATCTCCTTTGCTGCCATTGTTCTATTTCTTCTAAAAACAAAAGGTAGTGATGGTAACGCGTCTGAGTAATCTTGCTATCTTTTACCGCTTCCTTCACGGCACATCCGGGCTCTTTGCGATGGAGACAACCTCGAAAACGACAATCATGTTGATAAGGTCGAAAATCGGCAAACAGATCACTTAGTTCCTCAGGTTCCATCCCATCAAACGAAAGTTGCGAGAATCCTGGTGTATCTGCTACTTGACCACCATCAGGTAATGGGATTAACTCTACTGTACGAGTGGTATGCTTCCCACGTCCGATCTTGCGGCTCACTTCTCCGGTTTCTAGATCTTGATCTGGCATAATCTGATTCAACAGCGTCGACTTTCCTACACCAGACTGACCAGCAAAGACAGAGATTCTCCCTTGCAGTTCTTTGGCTACCAAATCTATTCCCGATGGTCGCTTGGAGCTAGTCTCTAATACTACATACCCTGCTTGCTCATATGTATGACGGATTTCTCGAATCTCGGTATCATCTTCCACCAAATCTGATTTTGTTAGACAGATGACGATCCGTAGGTTTTCTCTTTCAGCATGGACTAATAAGCGATCCAGTGGCATCTGTTGGAAGTCTGGCTCTCGCAGGGCACAGACAATAATCGCCTGATCTACATTAGCGATTGCGGGACGAATTAGCTCTGTGGTACGTTTTTTTACCTGATAAATCCAGCCTTTCCCTGCTTGATCGATCTCAATCTCCACATAATCCCCAACCAGAGGTTTGGTCTTTTTCTTTTCAAATTTAAAAACTCCACGAGCCTTACACTCCACAACTTCGCCTGATTCTAATGTTACATAATAAAATCCACTTAATGCTCGAACAATTTGCCCGGACGGCATAACATCCCTCGCTTTTCTCAGATTAGCTATTTTTTGGTAGTATAGATGCAGATAAACCGCCGTCCAATATAGACGGCGGTGGGAAATGCATTATTGAGGTGCTTTGTTACAAGTAGACTTATTAACATATACCCATACCTTCACCGTATCCCCTTTTTTTATCTGGGAATTTGCTTCTGGTATTTGGGCTACAATTTTTCCTTCTGCAAGCCCTGATCCTGTTAAATCTTTGTTGTAACAAAGACTATTGGAGACTAAAATCTTATAACCATTCTCCTCTAGAGATCCAGACGCATAATTTTCCACTCTGGATTGCCACTCTCCAACATAGTTCTTTACCGGAACCATTTCCGCGTCCTCTTCCTTCTGACCAGTGGTCTGCTCCGTCTTCGGCTTGGTCGATGTCTCTGGAGCATCATCAGAGCCAGAGAACAATCCCATCAATTTATCAAAACCAAATACGGTAAGACCAAGAATAAGAACTACTGTGATGGCACCGAATAGGATCTTCTGCCATACAGATAGCTTTTCTTGGGCATTGTCAAACCAGATCGCAGTTTTTTGGAAAATAGTCAAATCCTTCGAGTCTTCCGGAAAACTGCTTGCCCCTCCATTCGAACGACTTGGCGGGGTCTGGAAATGGCGTGGTGGAGCTTGGTTACGTTGGTTCCAAGGATCTGCCTCTTTGGATGGAAATGAAGAACGTTCTTCACTTGCCGCAGCACTCGCAGATCCAGAAGTATTAGGAGTTGGTTGTGGAGAGTATGAGGTATCATCCTCATCCAACATCGGAACAGTCATAAAAAGATCATCCGTATTTACCGCTTGATTGCGTGGAAGCATTCGCAGTGCACTTTGGATATCTTTCATCATCGCCCGTACCGAGGTGTAGCGCATTTCCGGATCTTTCTCGAGTGCCCGTAACAAGATCTTGGCAAAGTTATCTGGAATATTTGGATTGATCTGGCGTGGGTCCGTAACCGGATTTTGCAGGTGCATCAGAGCAATACTAATCGCTTGATCTCCGTCAAACGGTAATTGACCAGTAAGCATTTCGTACATCACGATCCCAAGGGAGTAGATGTCCGATTTCTCTCCAGTTAACCCACCACGTGCTTGTTCTGGGGAGAAATAGTGTACAGACCCCATGACAGCACCTTTTTGGGTAATGGTCGAAGAGCTCGCCGCCCGTGCAATCCCGAAGTCGGTTACTTTCACCCGACCGCCTTTTTGGTCTAATAAAATATTGTGGGGTTTGATATCACGGTGAATAATTTGATTCTCATGAGCATGGGCAAGGCCATCGCAGATCCGAATCGCAATCAGCGCTGCTTCATCAGTAGGAACTACCCCTTTTTGTTGAATATATTGCTTTAGAGTAGGACCTTCTACGATCTCCATTACAATATAGTAAGTATAGCCATCTTTCCCAACATCATAGACATTGACTACGTTTGGATGAGAGAGACTTGCAGCTGCTTGTGCTTCCCGACTAAACCGACGAACAAACTCGTTATCATTGCTGAGGGACTCACTGAGAATTTTTAACGCTACGTATCGTCCCAAACTATGGTCTAGTGCTTTGTATACGACTGCCATACCACCGCCGCCTAAACGGCTGATAATCTCGTAGCGCCCCCCCAGTTTCTTCCCTTCTAATTGCATAATAAATCAGTTCCTCCTCAACCCTAAAAAGGCCTGGTTATTTCCCTGTATTTTTCAGTAGGATAAGAGAAATATTATCTTTGCCACCAGCTTCTAATGCTAAATTCACCAAGCGGTCTGCTTTCTCATCCAGGGTTAATTTGTCATCGGTCAATACCAATCCAATCTCTCGTTCGGAGATCATATCAGTAAGACCGTCTGAGCATAACAAGAAGATATCATTCTTCTTCCATGGGGTGTTGATCAAATCTACTTCTACTTCAGCACTAGTGCCTACTGCACGCATGATGATGTTACCTTGTGGATGGTTTTTGGCTTCTTCTTTGGTAATTTGTTCATGACGAAGTAGTAAGTTGACATAAGAATGATCCTCTGTCAGTTGATAGAGTCCACCCTTGTGTAGCATATAGGCACGACTATCCCCCACGTGTGCAATCACTACTTCTTCTTCATCTACGATAGAGGCTAGAACTGTGGTACCCATTCCTTTATATTGCTCGTTTTCATTTGCCATGCGAAAGACACGCTCATTCGCTTTTCCGACAGAGACGAGCAGCCGATTGCTCTTCTCATCTGTCATTACATCTACGTACTGGCGTGATAGATCTTCTTGAATCACATCCAGTGTCTTTTTGCTCGCAATTTCCCCTGCCTGGTGGCCCCCCATACCATCTGCGACGACCACGATCAGTGTTCCGCATTTGGCTCGAAAAGACCCCAAGCTGTCTTCATTCAGGTCACGTACGCGACCAACATCAGTGCGTTGAGCCAATTCCATACCGGTTACCCCTTTCCCTCTATCTATCGCAATACATGCGTATGAGATGGTAAGTGAAATATCGGAATTGTGATAGTACTCACTTATCCGGTATCCTTCTAAGCATATTTTACTGGTTTTTTTGCTCAACGGAAACTTGTTGATTGTGTTTTGCTCTCAATTGTCCACACGCCGCATCGATATCATGACCTTGCTCCCTACGAATGGTAGTATTGATTCGATATGATTTCAACACTTTCTCAAATTCAAAGATTTGATTTCTCGGAGTTCGTTCATAATCTCGCTCTGGTACATAGTTAACCGGAATCAAATTGACCAAACAATTCATTCCTTGTAGCAATTTCCCTAATTCATGAGCTTGTTCCAGCTGATCATTTTTACCGCCGATCAGAGCGTATTCAAACGTAAGACGTCGACCTGTTTTTTCTATATAGTACCAACAAGCCTCTAGAAGATCTGCGAGAGGAAAACGACGATTAATCGGCATCAGTTTGGAACGTAAATCTTGATTTGGGGCATGAAGAGAGATAGCTAGTCCCACTTGCCAACCCTCATCAGCAAATCGATAAATATTCGGCACTACTCCACTAGTCGAAACCGTAATATGGCGTTGTCCAATGTGCAGGCCATCTGGCGAATTGATAATCCGAACAAATTGGATCGTTGGATCATAGTTTTCGAATGGTTCTCCCGAGCCCATGATCACGACAGAGCGAACACGTTCATCCGTCTTATCTAAAATCTGTTGTGCCATCAATACTTGCGCTACAATTTCTCCAGCAGAGAGATTTCGTTTTAACCCCCCTAATGTAGAAGCGCAGAAGGTACAGCCAATACGGCAACCTACCTGCGTCGTCACGCAAACACTCACACCATAATCATGTCGCATGATCACGGTCTCAATGGCATGATCATCATGTAAGCCAAACAAGATCTTCACCGTACCATCTTGTGAAGTTTGCTGAGTGATTATTTTCATTGGTTGTAGCTGAAAAGAGTCTGCCAATACGATTCGTAGTTCTTTCGGCAGATTTGTCATCTCTTCAAACGAAGTGACTCGCTTTTCGTATAACCAATTCATCACTTGTTTCGCACGAAAAGGCGGCTGATTCTTTTCCTGTAGCCAGTCTTTCCAGTTTTCTAAGGTAAAATCATATGCAAATGGTTTCATAAAATTCATCTATCTCCAAGTCTACTAGCCAAATTACAGTCCAAAAAACTTCATTTATTATATCAGTCCCCCCGTTCAAAAGAAAGGGAAGAACGGGAGGTTTCAAACAGCATTCACTTAAACATTGTTAACACCATAATGACGAACCTTAACATCATAGTGAATTTCCACGGGAAGTTTCTGAAACTCTTTCACATCCTGATATTTCTTCCAAAGTTCAGGATGATTCATACGCATATGGTATTGAAGTTCTAATAGATCCACCCCAAGTTGTTTCCCAAGTTGTATCACATCATATGCACCTTTTTCGTACTCACTAGCTATTTGTCTTGATACTTTACGCATGTTTTTTACATCCTGTAATTTGATTGGGCATGTTTTTTCCTCTACATATCCGTCTACATACACATTTACGATAATCTTGGGAATAGGACGGTCTGTATCTATTTGAACTTCTGATTTGACACCTATAGGCAGATAAGCAATAACGCCTTTTTCACATGGAATTCGCACAGAAAAGCCTTTTAAGCTATTTCTAATTTGATTTAAGATGGAAGTTTGCATTGGATCTGTTATCTTATACACCATCTTATCTCGATTAAAAACAGCAGCACCTTCCCACATAAATTCATCCTTCTCATATTGAACCATATTCAGAATCGGAACACCCTTCGCTATGGTATTCTTTTTCATTAAATATTTCCCTAACTTCTCACGAAAAGCATAGCCGATTTTTTCCCCATTCTCTAAATCACCTCGCAACTCTTCCATTGCTAAATTGAAAAATTGAGACTGATTCTTCATAAACTCGATTGCTTTTCCTTCTACTACGACCATACGCGCATGGATCCGAATCTCTTCATTTCGACGAATATAATCAGTAATCGGATCCAAACCTCTTTCTGCTACTTCTCGACTAAAGATCAATATTACAGTCTGCCCAAAATAAATACGACGTTGTAAAATCGTGGAGAGACGGTCAATTGCCTCATTCAGAGAACCAGCTTGAACACTATTAACATATCGAGGTTGATCTTCCACTCCATCTTCTGGTTGAGCTGAATCTGCTCCTACTCCACTACTTCCTAATTTATAGGGGATAGGAACAGAAACGCCCACTTCATATTGTCCCTCGCTCCAATCAAAAGACAAGGCTACTGCAGATGCACGCGCCTCTATGGAGACTGCATCCCAACAACCAGTGCAAAGAAAAAAGAGACTAACACTTATTATGATACTAAGAGACCGGCGCATCATGCTCCCCCTTTCTTCCTCTCTTTCGAATGACTGCGAAGAGAGCACAAATTAATGTAAATGGGATTGAGATAGACCAAGTGATCATTTGATATTGTTTAAGCACTTCATTAAAAGTAGAGAGATCCGTCGGCAACATAGCAATGACAAAAGCAATACTAGACAGAATAAAAATGATGGTTCCTCTGGTCTCCTCTTTTACTCCTAGAAATTCTTTCATAGCGTAAGAAACTGCAAACAGTGAGTTAGATGTCGTGGTAAAAACCATGACCATCCAAGCAGGCAAAAAGGCTGGATCAAGTCGTTCTATTAAAAATTGATCTGATTGCGACTCCGTTACAAGCGATAAAACAGGTGTTAAATAATTTGATATGTCCTCAGGTCCAAAAACACTAAGACAGAATATATAGGTAAGAACGTACCAGAAGGTAATCGCCCAAACTGCCCATGAATGTGCCTTACCTGATTTATCTGGTCGACGATAAAATCCGATATAACCTAGAAAAATAGTAAACCCAGCAAATGAAAATAAGGTGTTAAGTGATCCTGAGAAAAAAGCACCCCAATCATCCGGCAAAGTAGGGATGATATTTATCAACTCTCCGCCCTCAAACGTTGAGAACAAAAATAACAACAATGGAATTACTGTTACAGGCAGTAATAGGACATTTAATCTTGCAATAGTAGCGGGTCCTTGTTTGGCTGCATACATAGATAGCAAGAGCGAGAGCACTATCAAAACAGAGTTAGGCGTCTGGGTAAAATACTCAATTTTCAGTGTGGTGACGAAAAGACTAATCTCTACGGCTATATACATGAGCCAATTCACCATAAGTAGGATAAAAATAGGGGCAAAGAGCCATTTTCCTACTTTAGGATTCTTTCGAGTTCCAAAAACTTGGGTTCCTATTTCCCATAGAGACATTTGTGGATAACGTTTGATCCCCCATGTCACCACAGAAACAATAATCCAACAAAAAAATCCCATGAGTAAAATGGAAAAAATACCGGAGCGTTGGGTACTAGCAGCTACCGTTGCTGGCATAAATAAAACCCCTACTCCTAATACATTCTGATAGGAAATAGAAAAGGCTTGTAAAGGACCAATCGTGCCTTTTCGATAATCTTCAGGGTACCGAACCTTCACTGATTACCCCCCTTTTGTCGTCTTATATTATAAGTATGGAAAGTAAAAGGTCGTTTCTGCATCCATCTCCAAGGGGAACGAATCACGGTGTCCTTCCAATCAGACGGTTTAGTTGGCACGATTGGTGACAAATAAGGAACTCCAAACGACCTTAAGTTGGTAAGATGAATCAGAATTAGCAAGATCCCAAAAACAATTCCAAACAGGCCAAAACTTCCACCAAGGAAAATGAGTGGGAAGCGAAGTAGACGGATTGCAGTTGCAGCATTGTAATTTGGGTTGGCGTAGGAGCTAATCGTAGTCAATCCTACGACGATGACCATTGCCGGTGACACCAATCCAGCTGAAACGGCAGCGTCCCCGATTACCAACGCACCCACAATTCCAATCGTCGGTCCAATAGGACCAGGTAACCGTAGACTAGCTTCTCGTAGTACTTCCACTGTCAATTCCATCAGAAAAGCTTCTACGACAGGCGCGAATGGAACAGTAGCTCTCCAACCCGCAATATTAATCGCCAATTTAAAAGGAATCATTTCGTTATGAAATGATAAAAGTGCTACATAAATTGCTGGCAAGGTCAATGCAAACACAAGCCCCAATAAGCGCACCATACGAGTAAAGGTAGCAATGATGGTCTCTTGGTAGTAATCTTCTGGACTGTTGTAAAACTGGGAAAAAACAGCAGGACAGATTAAAGCAAATGGTGTCCCATCCACTAAAATCGCTACTTTTCCCTCTAATAAATGGGCACAGACGGAATCGGGACGCTCCGTATTCTGGACTTGGGGGAAAGGCGAGATTGGATGATCCTGTATCAATTCTTGTATGTAATTGGATTCCAAAATAGCGTCGATATCGATCTGATCCAATCTTTTTTCTACTTCTTTGACAATCCTAGGATCAGCTATATCATGTATATATAGCATCCCCACAACAGTCTTGGATCGTCGGCCGATCGTTTTTGTCACAGTTCGCATATCAGGATCATGTAATCTACGACGAATAAGTCCCAAACTAAATAAGTAGGTATCGCTTAATGCTTCTTTGGGACCCCGAACTACTTGCTCAGTTCGGGGTTCACTTATACCTCGCGTTTGCCATCCTCGAGTACCCATGATAATGGCATTGGGAACTCCTTCGATCAAAATCACACTATCCCCGGCTAAAAGCCCATCGATCACATCACGTAATTGATTGGATTGTTTAATTTCACCCCCGACCAAGATCTCTTCTACTATCTCCTCTACTAGTTCATCTGGATTCTCAATCTCCTTTTCGAGCAAAGGTTTGATAATAAAATGATGGAGATAATCTTTGTTTACTAGATCGTCAAAATAAAAAATAGCTACTTCCTTTTCTGGATCACTATTCAACTTAAATCGCTTGTTAATCAGATGAACTGTTCCACCAAATACTTCTTTTATATTTTTTACATTTTGATCCAAACTGATGGAGAGGTCGATCCCAGTGTATTTCTCCATTTTTTTATCTGTATTTCGCTTTAGTTTGCGGTCTCGCTTGAGATTCGATTTCGTTAGACTACTACGCATCGTTCATCAACTCCCACTTTTAAGGTTTCCGGAAATGAATGGAAACATGCAAAGAGACTATTTGAAATAAAAAAACCTCTCGAAAGAAATTCTCTTTCAAGAGGCTGTGTTTCCCATATCATTAGCTCATCATTTCCACCGTCTGATCTGTATTAGGCAGAGGATCGACAAAACTGCTCCAATCCATGCTCAACTCTTGATCTGTCAACAAGAGTTGATCTAGTTCTTCTACTATCCTATCTGGCTCTAGTTCTATCCCAATAAAGACTACTTCATTAATTCGATCACCATATTTAGGATGCCAATTTTGTTCCAATTCTGGCATTTCATCAAAATACAGTTGACGCTCTTCTAGTGGAAGAGTTGCAATCCAATAGCCTGATGCACCGAGTTGAATAGATGGTCCTGCTTGACTTATTTGGAAGCCAAGATCATTTCGAGTCGCAATCCAAACCATTCCTTTGGCTCGAACAATCTCCTCCGGCCAATCATTTAACCAATTCATCAGTCGCTCTGGATGAAACGGACGTTGTCTTCGGTATACAAAAGAAGAGATTCCATATTCATCTGTTTCAGGTGTATGTTCTTCTTTTTGAAGCTCTTGTAGCCAACCAGCTGATTGACTAGCCCGATCAAAGTCAAACAAGCCTGTATTTAGTATTTCCATTGGTTCTACTTGCCCATGGATAGTACGAATTATTTTCGCCTGAGGTTGTAATTTACGAAGGACTGCCTCTAAGCGATCCAATTCACCTGAGGTGAGCATATCAGACTTATTGAGCAACAACACATCACAAAACTCAATTTGGTCGATGAGTAAATCCACTACATCTCGTTGATCTTCTTCTCCCAAACTTTGCGCACGATCTAATAATGACTCTCCTGATGAATAATCTGCCCAAAAGCGATTAGCATCGACTACTGTTACCATTGTATCTAGTTTACAAAGCGAGGATAGGTCGATCCCTGCTTCTTCATCTATATAGGTAAAAGTTTGCGCAACGGGAATTGGTTCACTAATTCCCGTTGACTCAATCAAAATATAATCGAATCGTCCTTCTTGGGCGAGTCTCTCTACTTCTTGAAGCAAATCTTCCCGAAGAGTACAACAAATGCATCCATTGGACATCTCTACTAACTTTTCCTCTGTACGCGAGAGCCCAGCTTCTCTTTCGATAACCCCTGCATCTATGTTTATCTCACTCATATCGTTTACGATAACTGCTACTTTCAGCCCATTGCGATTATGAAGAATATGGTTTAATACCGTTGTTTTGCCTGCTCCTAAATATCCACTTAATACCGTAACAGGTATTTTCTTTTTCATTTACATCTTTTCCCCTCTCCGTCAATGCTTCCTATTTATTTATATCGTAATGATTACGTTTTATCAAGGAGAGATATTTTTATCTCTATTCCTTTTAATCCTTATTAACTTAATATTTATCAATAATAATCTCATCAACACCCAAGAATTCAAATGAAATCGGATCAAATAAATCATAATTATTATATTTAACACCAATATCGATATATTCTATCAGTACCAGGTTTCTGCTAAGAAATGAACTAGGAAATGATATCGTTTGAATGTAGTAATATAATAATAGTTACAAATTTTATATCAACATTTTTTGTAATCATAGACTTTAGTCATAGGAACGGGAGAATATTATGGATATTTTATTTATGATCGTAGTAAATGTCATTTTACCTGTGTTTTCATTAATAGGGATTGGCGCATTTCTACATAGAAAATTTGAATTTGATATGAATACGTTATCAAAATTAAATACCTACTTGTTGATGCCAGCTGTGAGCTTTGTGAATATTTACCAGAGCAATATTGGAGGGAAAACCCTTTTTCATATTCTTGGTTTCTTATTGATCCAAAGTCTCTGTCTTATGATCCTAGCCGCCAGGATATCCAAATTTGCCAAATTTGATCGGAGTCTCTCTTCTACTTTCCAAAACAGTGTGGTGTTAAATAATTCTGGTAACTTTGGATTACCAGTCAGTCAACTTGTTTTTCAACATAACCCACTTGGTTCCTCTATCCAAGTGGTAGTAATGATTTATCAAAACCTTCTCACTTATACATATGGATTGTTTAACTCTGTATCTGTACATTCCAAAGGTTTTCAAGCTGTGAAAGAATTTCTGAAAAACCCTGTTTTTTATGCTTTTTTATTTGGTTTCCTACTCCATATCTCCACTATTAAAATCCCGTTCTTTTTATGGAATCCCATTGAAAATATTTCAAATGCTTTCCTTGCAATTGCACTTGTTACACTTGGTGCTCAAAGTGCCAACCTAAAGATAAGTCGTTTCTCCCTACCACTTGTATTCAGTCTAATTGGACGCTTAATCCTTTCCCCTTGTATTGCCTTGATTATTATTGTTCTATTAAAACTAGATGGGATAACCGCACAGGCATTATTCATCGCGAGTTCTTTTCCCACTTCACGCAATAGTGCACTATTTGCATTGGAATACGGAAATCATCCTGAATACGCAGCCCAAGTTGTTTTACTCTCCACTTTGTTTAGTAGCATTACAGTAACTACTGTAGTCTATTTATCTAAGATTTTATTTTAGTTGAACGAGAAGCCTAGTTCTCATGATGATCGAGAACTAGGCTTCTTTTTTACGAAGACGGGAGATGAAAAAGCCGTCCGAATGGAAATGATGCGGTAAAATCTGTACCCAACTATCTCCAATAAGAGCTTTTTCCCTTACGATAACAGGTAGTTTGTCCCAAATGCTCTCATCTGCTTCCATCTCAGAATGAGCAGATAGCCAATCAGAGATTTGTTCGCTGTTTTCTTTAGGCTCCCAAGTGCAAGTACTATAAACCAATACTCCACCAGGTTTTAATAGAGAGGCAGCCGTATCAAGTAATTCACGTTGTAGCCCAACTAATGCCTCCACATCTTGGCTGTCTTTGCGCCATTTAATATCGGGTTTGCGGTGAATGACCCCTAAACCAGAACAAGGGGCATCTAATAAAATTGCATCAAAAGACTCTGCTGGAAACCCTTGTCGCAAATTTCTAGCATCCCCTACTCGAGTACGAATAATCTCAATGCCTAGACGATCTGCTTGTTGGCGAATGAGACCTTGTTTGTGAGGGTGTATATCATTTGCGATAATTTCCCCTTGATTTTCCATCAGTTCTGCTAGGTGAGTCGTTTTCCCACCTGGTGCCGCACACATATCGAGTACTCTACTACCAGGATCGGGAGACAAGGCATATCCTACTAACATAGAGCTCTCATCCTGAATCGAAAACTCCCCATCAGCAAAAGATTGAAGATTGGCTGGATTTCCTACTCCCTCTACAATCACCCCTGTTGGCGATATATCAGAGGCAATCGCTTTGGTACCTGTCGTTTCTTCCCATTCTTCCATCCATTCCGGACGGTCCCAGCGGAGATGATTGATACGAAGTGATAGACGAGCAGATTGATTTTGTGCATCCATCATCTTTCGTGCTGTCTCTTCTCCATATACCTCTTCCAAACGATCTACCATCCATTCCGGATGTGCGTAAGCAATCGCTTTTTCGACAGTTGTCTTGGGTTCAGCAGGAATTAAAGCGGTACGCTGGCGGAGAAACGAACGAAGGACACCATTTACAAGTCCACTAATTCCTTTATGCCCACGTTCTTTGGCAATCTGTACAGTCTCATGGACAGCAGCTCTCTCTGGAATCCGATCAAGATAGAGTAGTTGATACATGCCGATCTGAAGCAGCCATTTGACCCAAGGAGCAAGTTGGTTTGGATTTTTGGTTAGTCGCTGAACCAAATAATCAAGTGTGTTTTTCCGTCCAATCACTCCATACACTAACTCCGTCACCAAACCTCGATCTCGTGAATCTAATCCACTTTCTTGAAGTTGTCGGTTTAGTTCTAAGTTACTGTATGAATCTTTTTCTTCTAAATCGAGTAAAATCTGAAGCGCCCAATCTCGCGCTCCTTTTGGTTGATTATGCTTCACCAAGTCGCTCTCCTACCTGCATCTGTCTTCCTCGTACAAACTCCGCTACTGGAAGACGTTTTTTTCCAGCTGGTTGAACATCGGTCAAAAGGAGAACTCCATCGCCTGTTTGCACTGCGATACCATTCTCTTCTACCCGAAGAACCGTTCCTGGCTGTGCATCTGATATTTCATTTGCTACTTCAGCCCACCATACTTTAAACGGTTGCCCTTTCCATGTTGTAAAGGCAACAGGCCATGGATGAAGCCCACGAACTTGATTATAGAGATCACGAGCACTTCGTGACCAATTGATCTGTTCGTCTTCCCGTTTAATATTAGGTGAAAAGGTGGCTTGTTCGTGATTTTGTGGGACTGCCTCTAATTCACCTGCCAAAAATGCTGGTAAACTCTCTTCAATTAAATCTGCTGCCACATCTGCCAACTTCGAAAACATGGTACCTACATGGTCTGATATCTCGATGGGAATAGTCTTTTTCGCGATCATATCACCTGCATCGAGTGCCTCTACCATATACATCAAGGTAACACCTGTCTCGGTCTCACCATTCATAATCGCATGATGAATCGGTGCACCGCCTCGGTATTTGGGCAGGATCGAGGCATGGAGGTTAATACAACCATACTTAGGTGCATCGAGTAGTTCTTTGGGAAGAATCTGGCCAAATGCTGCGGTGATAATGAGATCAGGCTTTAGCTCCAGTACCTTGGCTAAATCTTCGGGATTGCGCACTTTTTCTGGTTGTACGACAGGTATACCATATTCTTCTGCTACTACCTTGACAGGTGGTGGCTGCAACTCCCTTTTACGTCCTTTTGGACGATCTGGTTGAGTGACTACTGCAACGACAGGATATTTCTTCTCCATCAATCTTCTAAGAGCTGGCACTGCAAAATCGGGAGTGCCCATAAAAACGATACGCAAATCCAATCTTACTCCTCCTCGCTCGGACGCCATACTTTCTCTGCGATGTCGATAAATAGCACCCCATTCAGATGATCAATCTCATGTTGGAATGCACGAGATAAGTAGCCTTCTGCTTCGATCTCAATCGGATTGCCATTACGATCTTGTCCTTGCACCCGAATCTTGTTGGCACGGCGAACATCCCCAACTAATCCAGGAATGGAGAGACATCCTTCTGATGGTTCGATCTGCTCACCTGATTGCTCCACTATTTCTGGGTTAATAATCTCATGAAGCCCTTCTCCAATATCAACAACCAATATTCGCTTCGAGATCGCTATTTGGGGTGCTGCCAGCCCTACCCCCATCGCCTCATACATCGTATCTGCCATATCATCGAGTAAAGTATGCAATCTTTCATTAAACCGGGTAACTGGTTTTGCTACTTGCTTCAAAATTGGATCTGGGTATTTCACAATCTGACGAATTCCCATTTTCTATATTTCCCTCCCACTTGTACTTCCTTCTTTACGAATCTGAAATCGAAAGTCTGGATCTTGATGAAAACGTTTAGTTGACTCGTATAGAACTTGCTGTATCACTTGGTACACATCACGACTTAGTGGATGTTTTAGTACGATTTGTATACGATAACGATCTTTTATTTTGGGTATCATAGCCGGGACAGGTCCCAAAATTTGCGCCATTCCTCGTGGAATCTCTTGGTGGAGGAAGGTTCCGATCTGCTGTGATATCTGCATAAGAGCAAATTGATCTGGATGACTCAACATCATCGTAAACATACCACAAAACGGTGGGTAGAAGTGCCTTTTTCGAGAGGTAGCCTCTTTGTGATAGAACTCTTCTATTTGGTGATTTGCAGCCATTTCTACACTAGGATGATCCGGTGTATATGTTTGAATTAAAACTTCTCCAGGTTGAGTATGCCGCCCTGCCCTTCCACTCACTTGGGTCAACAATTGAAAGGCATGCTCTGACGCCTGATAATCAGGCAGATAGAGCATTTGATCGGCCGTTATCACTCCTACAAGCGTAACATCTGGAAAATCGAGACCTTTGGCGATCATCTGGGTTCCCAATAACACATCTGCACGCCGCTCCCGAAACTCTGTTAACAACCTCTCATGCGACCCTTTTCGGCTTGTTGTATCAATATCCATCCGTACAATCCGTATCCCAGGAAATCTCTTAACGAGCTCTTCTTCTACACGTTGTGTCCCTGTACCAAACTGACGGATCTGTTCGCTTTCACACGAAGGACAAGTGGAAGGGATGGGGATCGTGTATCCACAGTAATGGCATCGACAAGTCCGATTTGTCTGATGGAAGGTGAGCGAGACTTCACAGTGGGGGCACGTTAGCCTTTCTCCACAGTCTCGGCAAAGTACAAAAGAGGCATAACCACGACGATTTAGAAAAAGGATGCTTTGTTCTCCTTTTTCTAAACGTGACTGGAGCGCTTCCCGCAAAGACTTACTAAACATAGAACGATTTCCTGATCTCAGTTCTTCCCGCATATCGATCAGTTTTATAGAGGGGAGTGGTCTTCCCTCCACTCTTTCTAGCAATGGAATATAATGAATCTCACCCTTTTTGGCACGTACATAACTTTCGAGTGAAGGAGTAGCTGATCCTAGAAGCAACGTAGCTCCTGTCTGTTCTGCACGCCAAGTGGCGATCTCTCTTGCATGATAGCGAGGGCTATCTTCTTGTTGGTAGCTACTCTCATGCTCCTCGTCAATGATGATCAATCCTAAGTTAGAAAATGGGGCAAAAATAGCAGAACGAGCCCCTACTACCACCCGACATTGCTGATTCCGAATCTTTCGCCATTCGTCGTATCGTTCCCCGCTAGATAAACGACTATGCAATACCGCTACTTGATTCCCAAAGCGCCCTTTAAAACGATCGACCATCTGAGGTGTTAACGAAATCTCTGGAACCAAGACAATGGCTTCTTGATCTTTTTCGAGGATCGTAGCGATCAACTGTAGATAAATTTCCGTTTTGCCACTCCCTGTTACGCCATGTAACAAGACTGTTTCACCACGAGCAGTCAAAATACTCTGTTGTATGCTAGTAAATGCTATTTGTTGAGAAGGGGTGAGGACGAGTGGCTCAGTCTGAGCAAATTCCCGATTCGCATAGGGGTCACGGCTCTTTTCTCGTTCTTGAAGAGTTAGAAACCCTAGCTCTTCTAACCGTTTCACACTGGTACGATTACTTTGCGTAATCCGCAATAGGTCGGAAAGCCTCATTTCTTGTGGGAACTCTAGAAACTGTTGGAGAATCACCTTTTGCTTCGCAGCACGAGGAGAAATTCGTTCCCATCCTTGCCACAACGTATCACGATCTTTCGGAATCACCCATGTTTCCTTTTGCTGTGTCGAACGATCTCCTACCAATTCCTCTAATATAAGAAGATTCTGCGCGATTAATTTGCGGAGAATAGTACGATTACCGACTAATTCTACTGCTTCCTCCCAGTTAATGTTTTCTTTTTCTTCTAAACGGGAACGTAACGCAGCCCAACTCGGGTCAATGCTTGTAAGATCCTGAGTAGCAGCTGGATGAAGGCGAAGAATTTTTTCGTATTTTCCTTTGAACGCAGTAGGCACCATCGCTTGTAGTGCCGTAATAGCTGGGCAAAAATAAGTCTGAGCCATTCTAAGTCCGATCTCCACCAACTCCGATGTTAAAGGAGCAGTATGATCCAACACTTCCTCGATCGATTTGAGTCGTTTGGCACTACTTTTCTCAGCAAATCCGATAACATACCCTATCAATTTTCGATTACCAAAAGAGACCTGAACTCGGCTTCCGATCTCTACCTCGTCTTGTAACATCTCTGGAACGCGATAATCAAAGGCGCGATCTGTCTGTTTAGCAGGCACATCGACCAATACTTTGGCGATTGTCTTGGTACTCATATCAAAGAAGCCCCAACATGCTCAATGATTTGCTTTGCTAAGTCTTGCTTGGACTGTAGTGGCAGAGATAGTTCTGTCCCAGCTCGGTCATAGATCGTAACAATATTGGTATCGACTCCAAATCCTGCTCCTTCAAGACTTACATCATTCGCTACAATAAAATCCATCTCTTTTCGCTCTAGCTTGGATAGCGCATGCTCTCGAACATTTTGAGTCTCCGCAGCAAAACCAACCAGCACTTGATCACTCCGTTTGCGCTTTCCTACTTCTGATGCAATATCAGGATTTTTGGTGAGGGTTATGGTCATCTCTTCGGCGTTTTTTTTCAACTTCTGATCGTATACTACCTTAGGCCGATAATCTGCTACTGCTGCCGCTTTGATGATAAGGTCCATTTCAGGGAGATGTTCCAATACCTTTTCTAGCATCTGGTGAGCTGTTTGAACACTGTAGCGAGTTACCCCTGAAGGTACAGATAAAGCAACAGGACCACTGATGAGTGTTACTTTTGCCCCTGCTTCCTGCGCTGCTTGTGCCAACGCATATCCCATTTTTCCAGAAGAATGATTGGTAAAATACCTCACAGGATCGACTGCTTCTACTGTAGGTCCAGCTGTGATGAGTACCTTCTTCCCACGCAACGGTTGCCTACGTAAAAAAAAGTTCTCCACCCATTCTACAATCTCTTCCGGCTCTGCCATTCTTCCTTTACCCACATATCCACATGCCAATTGCCCAGAACCAGGTTCGATGTAGGAATAACCTAACTCTCTCAATCGTGTCATGTTCTCCTCCACGATTGGATTCTGATACATATGTACATTCATCGCAGGTGCTAATACAACTGGAGCCTGAGTTGCCAGCAATGTTGTTGTGAGCATATCATCAGCTAGTCCATGCGCTAATTTTCCCATTAGATTTGCAGTGGCAGGAGCAATGAGGAATAGATCAGCAGAATCGGCCAGATCAATATGATTGACCACTTCTGGATTCCGCTCATCAAAGGTGTCGATGGAAACAGGGTTCCGTGAGAGAGTCTGTAAGGTAAGCGGAGTAATAAACTCCGTTGCCGATTTAGTCATAATGACCCGAACTTCATAATGACGCTGCGTTAGCTGACTAGCAATCGAGGCTGCCTTAAACGCAGCAATACCACCTGAGACACCCAATACAATCCGTTTTTTCCTATTCAATACTCACTTCCCCCTCCCATACGAAAAAAGAACAACCTAATAGTGGTAGGTTGTTATCCATACATGTTTAATTGATTTTATAGATCCAAGCCGATCGGAATAAAAGGATGGCTCGGATCTTCTTAAAACCATTGTTTCAGGCAAAAGAAGAATTACTCTTTTTCTTGTTGGTAATTAGCCGGTCGTTTTCCTACTACAACACCCGAATGGATCTCTTCTAACGCAATACCTACGTTTTTATGAGATTTAGCTCTTACCAAGATATCTGTTGTCCCTTCAAGTAACGAACGAGCACGCTTAGAAGCCATGATAACAAGTGAATATTTGCTATCTGCTTTTTCCATTAACTTATCAATTGATGGATATAACATGTATTTCCCTCCTATTCTTCGCTCATCCAAAAGCGATGAGTCTTGCAGTGTTCTGCAGTCAAAATGGCTCGGATCCGTTCAGAAGCTTTTTCTACTTGATCATTCACCACTACATAGTCATATTCCGACAACTGAGCGAGTTCCTCACTAGCAGCAGCTAATCGGTTAGTCAGTGACTCCTGCGTTTCCGTCCCTCTTCCAACAATCCGTTCACGTAGATCTTCTAAACTCGGAGGAGCTAGAAAAATAAATAACCCCTGCGGAAAGTGCTTCTTGACCTGCATCGCACCTTGCACTTCAATCTCCAATAATACATCTTTACCTGCTGCTAATGTCTCTTCTACATAACGGCGAGGGGTGCCATAGTAATTTCCTACATACTCCGCCCACTCGATCAACTCGTCCTTCTGGATCATCTCTTGGAACTCATCTTTGGTTTGGAAAAAATAATTGACTCCATGCTCCTCACCCACTCTGGGTGTTCGTGTCGTAGCAGAGATCGAATAGGCTAAATCTGGCATTACCCCTCGTAAATAGTTACAAACGGTACCTTTGCCAACACCCGAAGGTCCAGATACTACGATTAGTAGACCACTTTGCTCATAAGATGCTTTCATGGACAAACCCTTTCTACTCAGCGAGATCGACCGTTTGGTCTTTGTTGCTCAAGCGATGGGCAACTGTCTCTGGTTGTACAGCAGATAAAATAACATAATCCGTATCTGTGATGATGACGGCTCTCGTTCTCCGTCCATATGTAGCATCGATACAAGTTCCACGTTCCCGTGCATCTTGTACCATTCGCCGGATCGGGGCGCTTTCAAAGTGGACGATGGAGACGATTCGATTAGAGGAAACAATATTTCCAAAGCCCACATTTACAAATCTGGTTGCCATACAAGTTGCCTCCTCGCCCATGTTTAATATTTTGGAAGGCAGTTCTGCCATTGATGATAATTAGACGCCATTTCAAAACCACAATAGGATGTTTGTTCTTTCCTTTTTGGAGCTAACTTATTACAAGAATGGGGATCCGACTTAGCTGATCTCTAGATCAAGATTCTCGTACGTTATGCATTTTGAAATAGTCTATATTCTACTTAGCTATTTTAGTGTTTCCAAAGCTAGTAAGCAAGCACAAAGCAAAATCGTCATTCTACATTCTGGACCTGTTCTTTCATTTTCTCCAAAATACTCTTACTCTCTACCACTAGAGAAGCAATTCGTTGATGATTTGCTTTGGAACCGATGGTATTGGCTTCCCGGTTCATCTCTTGAATAAGAAAATCGAGCTTGCGTCCAGTTACGCCAGCTTGCTGAAGTTGAATTTTCATCTGTTGACAATGACTTTCCAAACGAGTTAACTCTTCTGAGATATCAGCTTTTTCGGCCAAGATCGCCACCTCTGCTGCAACTCGTTCTTCTGAAATGGTCTCATTTGCTAACCACTCCGAGAGCCTTGCCTGTAAACGCTCTCGATATTTTTCGCTTACTTCGCTTGTATACCCTGCAATTTTACCCAAAGTCTTTTCTAGCTCTTGTAAACGTCCCAACAGATCATCTGAAAGTGCTTTTCCTTCCACAGCTCTCATCTCAATCATCTGCTCCAACGCTTCTTGAAAAGCTTCTAATATAATAGAAGAAGCTACTTCTCCTTCACTCTGTCTTTCTTCGACTTGCCATAAATCTCGCACGGAAAGCAGATCTTGAATCGTCAACTCTCCTGGTACAAGATGTTGTTCTTGGAATATCTTCGCAGCCTGAAGGTAGGAGCTTGCCAATCCCTCATCCAATACCACTTGACACTGATCTTTTTTCGTCTCTTCGGAGTAGGTGACAAATACCTCAACCCTACCACGCTCTACATGAGCTTTGACCTCCACTTTCAATTGCTCCTCTAGTTGTAATCTACCCGATGGCATACGGATAATCGTCTCCAAGAATCGCGAATTGACACTTCGGATCTCTACAGTAGCAATGCATCCTTCTCTTTCTTTTTGGGCTCGTCCAAAACCTGTCATACTATGTATGTTCGCATAAGTTTTCATAATCTCATTTAATCCTATTCTTCTATCTTAATGCAAGCCAAGAAGAAACGAATCTTCTTCACGTGTTCATATGATTTTTTAGAAGAAACTGCTAAAATAGAAGGGTCAAAAAAAGAACGAATAAGAAGGTAGTATAACGTCATGTCAAACAAAGTAGTAAAAGGAACGCTGGTCCTAAGTGGGATGGTTCTCCTTACCAAAGTGATAGGGTTCTTTTTTTGGATTCCCTTTCAAAATATCGCCGGAGATGATGTAATTGGGGTCTATCGTCAATCCTTTCCCTTTTACAATATCTTGTTAATGATCGCTTCTGCAGGTATACCAATAACTATTTCTAAGTTTGTTGCAGAGCGACTAGCCAAGAACGATACACTTGGTGCAAGAAAAGTGCTTCGTACTGGTTCAATCCTGTTAAGCTTAACAGGATTGATCTCATCTGCTTTTTTGTATTTTGGATCGGAATTTATCGCTAGAATGGTCTTAGACGACAAAGCTTTGGTGACCGTTCCTTCCCTCAAAGTTCTGGCTCTTTCTATTCTCATCGTCCCAGTAATGGGAGTTCTTCGAGGCTATTTTCAGGGTCATCAAGAAATGATGCCCACTGGTCTCTCCCAGTTTGTAGAGCAAGTGATTCGGGTAGGTGTCTTGATTTGTATTACACTTTATATGGTCAATGCTAATCAACCATTTATTGATCAATTAAAGGCAGACAATCCCAAAATTACAGATGCGGAGATTCATAAACTGGTTAATCAAGGAGAAGCCCGTTTTACCGATGCGGATATTGCCGCAGGTGCTACTTCAGGAGCTTTTTTTGGAGCAATCGGAGGACTGTTAGTAGTTCTTTGGTATAACCGACGCGACAAAAAGCAAAAGGGTCCACTTCACTCTTCTCCTTTGATAAATGGAGGGACTCCACTACGCTCCGAAGTAAAAGAAAGTTATTGGGGGCTTTCCAAAAAAATTATTACTTATGCCATCCCAATTTCGCTGGCTACTTTAGTTCTACCTCTTTTAGGTGTAGCTGATGCAGCCACTGTTCCGAGAATTTTACAAGATCTTGGAATGACAACTACAGAAGCAACTCGACAATATGGAATTTACTATCGAACAGATCCATTGATCAATGTTATATCAGTCTTTTCTAGCTCACTTACCTTGGTATTGATCCCAGCAATTTCTGCTCATATTGCCAAAAAAGAATTCCAAGAAGTAGAAAATCGCATTCAACAATCGTGGTTGATGACATTGGTTATTAGTTTGCCATGTAGTTTGGCTCTTTCTTTATTAGCAGAACCAATCAACATCGCATTCAATAAGAATGCACTTGGATCATCCACTATGTCTATTTTAGCTTTCTCTGCTGTATTTAGCACATTAGCTGTAACCAGCTCTGGTATCTTACAAGGAATGGGGCATAACAACATCCCAGTAAGACACCTGCTAATCGGTGCTACGATCAAAGTGGCAGGAAACTTCCTCTTGATTCCAAAGTATGGACTAGAGGGTTCAGCCTTTGCCATGGTTGTCTGCTTTGCTACAGTTTGCATACTAAATATGTGGACCGTTATTCGCAAATCTGAGATCAAATTTGCATGGAAGGACAATGTTTTTAAACCTGTGTTATCTGCCGTCTTGTTTGGTTTTGTAATTTACGGAACCTACCATTTACTTGCTGATCTATTCTTGCAAGAACCGTCTCGTATCCTTTATTTTGTGGTCGTAGCAGTAGCAGGAATGATAGCAGCTATTCTTTATTTCTTTACTCTCATATGGACAAGAACGCTAAAAGAAGACGATATACGCTCTTTACCGATGGGTACACGTCTACTACGCTTTGTTCCTAATAAACGCACATAGCAAAAAACCAGCTCCTCACTTGGAAGCTGGTTTTTTGTTTCCAAACCTTTTCTAATCACACTGACGAAATCAATCACATAATTCTTTAATTGATATTATGATAGTCGATCTATTTGAGAGCCTCTTTTTGTCAAGTACAATGCTAATCAACCCGTTTTATAGCCCGATCGTGTCATGTGGAAAAATACAAATCTTGTTACACTGGATGATGAAAAATAAAAACTAGCTTGGAGAGATGAAAAATGAAAAAGTGGAAAAAAGGATTCGTTGCCTTGCTGTCCTGTTTTTTCATTGTTCTAGTTGGATGTAACCAGACAGCCCACGACCATTCCTCTGGAGAGAAAGAAATGCAAGTAACTAGCCATGAGTCTGCATCGATGACACATCAGTCTTTTCAACCTACTGCAACTCTAGGAAGTCAAGTAAAAGATTTTCGCTTCACAGATCAAGAAGGCAAAGAGTTTGGTCTTCAAGATCTAAAGGGAAAAGTTTGGGTAGCTGATTTTATCTTCACTCGTTGTACGCATATATGCCCTCTAACCATGCCGATCAAGGTAAAATTAGATCAGGAGCTAAGGAAGAAGGGACTAGATGTTCCATTTGTTTCCTTTACCGTTGAACCTGATCATGATTCTCCAGTTGTCTTGAAGGATTTTGCCAAAAAGTACTCAGATGACCTTCATAAATCTCATTATTTAACGGGATATTCTTTCGAGCAAATCCAAAAGTTTGCTAAGAGTAGTTTTGGACAAGAACTAATCCAAATGGATTCAGGTGTAAAACATGGAAGAAGCTTTTACATTATTGATACGTCGGGAAAAGTTGTGAAGGAATTCGATGGAACCGAGCCAGATTATCATCACATGCTTCAAGAGATCCAGTCGGTTCCAACATCATAAAGTAGCCGATTCTAGCCATTATAGGTTAGAATCGGCTTTCTCACTTCACAGATAGACATCTAATATACAAGGAGTAATAGACATGTCTGATAAACACATAAAATGGTTAATTCTCATCATCCCTACTATTGTCATAGGACTATGGGAATATGTTCGTCACGAATTTCTCCTTTCTTACATCTCCATGGAGCTTGGAAACTGGCTATCACCTGTGATTGTTTTTTTTGTTACTATGACCTTTCTCGTTCCACTATTTAGGAGATATGAAAAACTACAAGAGCAGCTAAAAAAAGAGCGAGCTGAGAAAGCAGTATTGCAAGAGCGAGAACGAATTGCCCGTGAGCTACATGATGGAATTGCCCAGTCTTTGTTCTTATGTTCGGTTCAAGTCAACCAAATGAAACGGAAGCAGCCAAGTGATCAGGAATGGGAAGAGTTAGATAAAAGTTTACGCCAAATTCATGACTACGTTCGTTACTCGATATCCAATCTAAAAAGTACTCCTGCTCCCACTCCAGCTACTGCATGGAAGGTTCATCTCGAAGAATTGGTAGAGCAGTTTCGTTTAAATACTGGAGTATTAGTGGATTTACAATTGGAATTGGAAGAAACCCATCTTACCGCTAAAGAAAAAATTGAACTGTTTGCCTGCATTCATGAAGCGTTAACCAATATTCAAAAGCATGCTCAGGCTACAAAAGTTACTATCCTACTAGGCTCTACCAAACAAGGATGGAGTTTGGTAGTGGAAGATAATGGTCAAGGATATATAGGAAATCCATTTCAACAACCTAATCGATTTGGGATGAGAATTATACAAGAACGGGTGAGTGAAATACAAGCGACTGTAACTTTTTCACGAGATCAAGGGAAGACGAAGTTAGTAATTTACAAAGGAGATAACGAAAATGGGTATTCCCTATCGAGTGGTGATCGGAGATGATCACGAACATGCGCGTAAAGCGATGCGAATGATCATAGAGAGTGATCCTGCTTTTAAAATCATAGGAGAAGCAACAAATGGCCAAGAAGCGATCCAACTAACCGAACGTTTCTCGCCTGATTTCATTTTAATGGATATTAACATGCCAATACTGAATGGTCTTCAAGCAACAAGGATTATTAAAGAGCGTTTTCCACATGTCAAAATCGTGATTGTGACTGTCTCGGATGATGCTGCCGATTTATTTGAAGCTTTAAAAAAAGGAGCACAAGGATACCTTCTCAAAAACTTAAATCCTCAGGTTTGGCTGGAATATTTACACTCACTAATAACAGATGAAGTTCCTATGCCTCGTGAGATAGCTCATCGTATTTTAAATGAATTTAACCAGATTTCTGGTTCAGCAAAAAACAATACGCTCACTCCACGGGAACAAGAAATTTTAGCATTAGTGGCGAAAGGATGGAGTAATAAAGAAATTGCCACACATTTGATCATATCGGAACATACCGTAAAGAATCATTTGAAAAATATTATGCAAAAGTTACATCTGAGCAACAGAGTTCAACTCACACGATATGCTTATGAACAGGGGTGGGTTTAATAATAAAAACCCATCCCAATAAGGAGAGAAGATATACTTTGGTATCATCTTTCCTTAATCGGAATGGGTTGATTAGGCAACATTGATCTTGTCAGTTCCACGAAGCAGAAATGGATCAAGTGCGCTAACTACCTAAAAGCCCTACACTTTCAATAAAATGGAGTATCGATTAGTTAATTTTTTCCTTTAGGCAAAATCAATTGATCCAATTTCATACGACTGCTTGGACGAGCTGGCTCTGCTGGTTTCCCAATGGAGATCAGCATAACTGGTGCATATCGTTCATCTACTTGATATTTTTCTATAAATCCTGAACGGTCAAATCCACCTATCGGACAAGTATCCAGTCCCTTTGCTTTAGCAGTAAGCATCAATTGCATCGCAGCCAGAGAAGCATTGAGGAAAGCTTCATCACGTGCACGTCTGTCGTCTTGATATGTCACCGAAATATTATTGATCAGATTTTGGTATGCTTCTTCTGTCAAAAAACCAGCTTCTTTCACTGGAGAAAAAACATGTTCTGCTACCAAGTCTGCACGCAAGTCACCCAAAATAGCCACCACTGCAGAGGATTCACTAACCTGTGGTTGGTTATAAGCCAGTTTTGCTAGTTCTTCTTGTTCGTCTTTTCCTTGAAACACCATAAAACGCCAGTGTTGAAGATTCCAAGAAGAAGGTGCCAAACTAGCTGCTTCCAGTATCTCTTCTAATTCTCCTGTTGGTAACTCGTAGTTTGTATCATATCGCTTCACGCTTCCACGTGACTTCAGTATATCTTTTAAAATTTCCCATTGATTGTTTGTTAAAACGGACATCTTCGTCACCTCAAGTGTAAGTTATTTCTTTTCGCTTACTATACTATAATAAGTCAGTGAGGAAAAGTAAGTAATAAAATTTAGAAATAATCATTTTATTGTTTTTTCCCAAAAAGAAAAAGCCACAGTCTTAAATAACTGTAGCTTTTCCCTAATTCGCTTTTTTGAACCAATTACTCATTCAATCTAGAATGCTTTCGTGAATACAGGAAGTATATAGCAAGCCCGATCACAAGCCAGATCCCAAATGCCAACCACGTAATCACTGCCAGCTGTGTCATCAAGAATAGGCAGAGACCGATGGCGATTAATGGAACAAGTGGAACAAATGGAGTCCGGAAGCCACGAGGTAAATCAGGTTGTGTTTTGCGTAATACTAGGACGCCAACTGCCACTAATGTAAAGGCAAAGAGAGTCCCGATATTTACCAATTCTGCCAAGTTGCCAAGAGGGACAAATGCTGCGATGAATGCTGCTAAAGCTCCTAACAACCAGGTCGAACGAAAAGGTGTCTGAAATTTGGAGTGAACTTGAGAGAAAAATTTAGGTAACAACCCATCTCGAGACATGGAGAAAAAGATCCGTGTCTGACCATATAGCATCACAATCAAACCCGTCATCAGTCCAAAAATAGCACCAATATCAACGATACGTGAAGCCCACATTTCTCCTGTACGATCTAGTGCCAAGGTAACGGGGTGATTCACTCCTTCATAGTCCATAAACGGAACAACACCAGTCATCACTGCAGAAACAACTACATAGAGGATCGTACTGATACCAAGTGACCACAGTAAGCCACGAGGCAGGTCTCTTTGAGGATTTTTCGTCTCTTCAGCAGCAGATGCGACTGCATCAAAACCAATATAAGCAAAAAACACCGAGGCAGCTCCGAGTAATACCCCGTGCACACCAAACGGCATAAATGGCTGATAATTTGTCGGTTCAATATGGAAGACCCCGACTGCAAGGAAGAGCAAAATGACTGCTACTTTCATAAAAACCATAATGTTATTTACTATTTTAGACGTACTTACTCCACGTGATAACAAGAACGTGATTAGTATGATAATAACAAAAGCTGGGACATCCATCACAGTGCTAATGCCTGCTTTGGTACCAGGTGCTGCAGTGAACACCTCAGGTAGAGTGACACCAAAGTTCTTTAGGAAGTTTTGAAAATAACCGGACCATCCGGCTGCAATTGAACTTACTGCTAGGAGATACTCTAATACAAGGTCCCAACCGATTACCCAAGCTACAAATTCACCTAAGGTAGCATAACTGTAGGTATAGACAGAACCAGAAGCCGGTACGGTAGAAGCAAACTCTGCATAACAAAGTGCTGCAAAAAAACATGCTAGTCCAGCCAATACAAAAGAGAGAACCAATGCAGGTCCGGTCTGTACTGCTGCCGTCCCTGTAATCACAAAAATGCCCGCTCCAATAATTGCTCCGACACCGAGTAAGGCTAGGTCAAAAGAAGTCATAACCCTCTTTAAACCACTTGCTGTATTTGCTTCTGAAATTAAGTTGTGTACACTTTTTCGTCGAAAAAGATCCATGGTTTCCTCCATCATTTTTTCATTTATTCAACAATTTAAAATTGTATTTTTTACTAATTTATATAAATATATGAAGTAATTATAGTAAATTTATAATTAAAGTCAATTGTTTTTGTAAAGAAATACTTCCCAACTATTTTTCCAAAAAACTTACCCTTTCAACGGCTAGTTATTACCTTCCTTTTGATATCGTGCTCAATCTATACAAAAACCCGCTACATTTATATGATGTAGCGGGTTTTATCCTATATATTTACTTCGAAAGACGTTGTTCCAATTTCGCCTTCTCTTCTTCGAATCCTGGTTTGCCTAAAAGTGCAAACATATTCTTTTTATATGCTTCTACACCCGGTTGGTCAAATGGATTTACTCCCAGCAAATACCCAGAGATTCCACAAGCTTTTTCAAAGAAGTACAGAAGCTCGCCAAAATAAGCAGGTGTCAAAGATGGAACACTCACGAGTAAATTAGGTACTCCCCCATCTGTATGCGCAAGCAAAGTTCCTTCAAACGCTTTACGATTGACGAAATCCATATCTTTGCCAACTAGATAATCTAGACCATCCAGATTATCCTCTGCCTTCTCGATCAAAACTCGGTGATGAGACTTGTCCACCACAACCACTGTCTCGATCAGATTGCGCAACCCTTCTTGGATATATTGACCCATCGAATGTAGATCCGTAGTAAAGTTGACCGATGCTGGGAAAAGTGCTTTTTGATCTTTTCCTTCACTTTCCCCAAAGAGTTGTTTCCACCACTCTGAGAAGTATTGCAGCTGTGGTACATAGTTTACCAACAACTCTACTGTCTTTCCTTTTCGATGCAATATATTTCGTACAGCTGCATATTGATAAGCTGGGTTCTCCGCAAGATTTGGGTTGGAAAAACGCTCTGCACCAAATTGAGCCCCTTTCATTAATTCGGTAATATCGATCCCTGCTACTGCAATTGGGAGAAGTCCTACTGCGGTAAGTACCGAATAGCGACCGCCAACATCATCTGGAATGACAAACGTCGCATAGCCATTATCATCTGCAACCTGCTTCAATGCACCTTTCGTACGGTCAGTAGTAGCAAAGATACGATTTTTCGCTTCTTCTTTTCCATATCGTTTTTCGAGATAATCTCGGAAGATCCGGAAAGCAATTGCAGGTTCCGTAGTAGTGCCAGATTTGGAGATAACATTGACACTTACTTCTTTCCCTTCGATTAAGTCTAATAGATGTGCGACATAGTCAGCACTAATATGATTCCCGACATAGTAAATTTCAGGTGTTTTCCGTTTTGACGCTGATAACTGATTATAAAAAGAGTGCGACAATGCTTCAATTGTAGCGCGAGCACCAAGGTAGGAACCCCCGATTCCAATCACGATTAAAACATCGGAGTTTTCTTGAATCCGTTTGGCAGCTGCTTGAATCCGCTCAAACTCGTCACGATCATGTTGAGTAGGAAGATCAATCCACCCAAGATAATCAGATCCTGCTCCGGTACCGTTATGTAGTAATTCGTGAGCTACTTTTACAGCAGGCTCCATCTGTCCTAGTTCATGTTCTCCAAAAAAAGAAAGTGCTGTTTGATAATCAAAACGTAATTGTGACATGCTGTATCCTCCCATTATGTAAACAACTGGATGCTTTTATAGAGCTGTCTTTTCCGTCCGTCCCTATTGTACCGAAAAAAAGAACTGCGTTTTACCCTTTTTGCTAAATATACTTCGAAAACTTGATCTGACTCGTTTTGATGTTTTGGACTTAGTCAACTAGGATCGAGATCGTTTTCGATGTCTATCTTTTTTTGTTCTAAGGATTTCACCAGCATTCGGTGTATACTTCTATTTTTCACTTCTAGTACTTCAAAACGATACCCATTATACTCATACACATCCCCGATTTCTGGTATTTTATTGAGTCGAGAAAAGAGCCAACCTCCAATGGTATCGTTATCTTCATCTTCTAATTGAAGTTGAAAATAGGCGTTCACTTCCTGGATCAAGAGCTTTCCGTCAATAGAGGTATCTTCTCCCGTAGCTTGGAAGAAGGGTATTTCATTATCAAATTCGTCTTGAATCTCTCCAAAGATCTCCTCGATAATATCTTCTGTTGTAATCAGACCCGATGTCCCACCATACTCGTCGACCACTATTGCCATCCCAGCATGACTTTTCTGTAGTTTGCGTAGTACGTCTTTTACTTCCATCGTCTCGGGAACCATCACGACTGGTCTGGCGATCTCTTCTAATTTGTTCTGTTGCTGAGAAAAAAACATCTCATACGCATTCCGAATGTGTATGAATCCTCTTATATCGTCCTTATCTTCCCCACATAGCGGAAATCGAGTATAGTTCGCTTGTTGCATCACATTTAAATTTTCTTCAAATGTATCTTCTAAATAGAGGCAGACCATCTCTGTACGAGGCACCATTACTTCCCTTGCCACACGTTCGGTAAAATCAAAGACATTGTCAAACAAAGCTAATTCCGTTTGGTCAATCATCCCACTCTTGTGACTCTGTTGAATTAGCATCCGAATCTCTTCTTCCGTATGAGCTGTCTGATGTTCCTCATGAAATTCATAACCAGCAATACGTAGAAAATAGTTGGCAGAGCTATTTAATACATAAATAAACGGACGAAATAATCGATAAAAAGCATTTAACCAATACGCAGTCCAGAGAGTTACCTTTTCTGCTTCACGAATTGCCAAGGACTTTGGTGCCATTTCTCCAATTACGATATGTAAAAAAGTAATAATCGAGAAAGCAATGATAAAGGAGATTGTATGAATCGCAATCTCTGGTAAGTGAAAGAGATGTAATAGCGGTTCCAGTAATCTTGCAATCGCTGGTTCTCCCACCCATCCTAATCCTAGAGAAGCAAGTGTAATCCCCAACTGCGTAGCCGATAGATAGGGATCTAAATTGGCAACGATTCGCTGAGCCACACGACCACGGGCTGTTTGGTTCTGTGCAAGGCGAGTAGATCTCACTTGGACAATGGCAAACTCTGCTGCCACAAAAAATCCGTTTAAAAAAACCAGTACAAACACTAAAAGTATCTGCAAAAATGCGGTAATGTAGGGATTCATTTGCTAGGAAACCTCCTGAGCTGTTTAAAAGCGTTGAAAAAAGAGGTCGTATGAAACTTGTATCTTTGTTACTTTTTGCGGAAATGGTGCTCTGTATGCAAAAGAGTTTCCATCAAAAAAGTTCGCCCACCTGTGGACGAACTTTCCCTTATAGACTTGCATCTATTCTAACCATTGCCCTTTGTATACGTTTGCTGCTGGACCTGTCATATAAACATGATTATTTTGTTCATCCCACTCAATCAGTAAATCTCCCCCAAGCAAATGGACAGTCGCCTTGCGAGCTACCTTATTTTGGAGCACACCCGCTACCAAAACGGCACATGCTCCAGAACCACATGCTTGTGTCTCACCTGCTCCCCGCTCCCATACACGCATCTGAATCTCTGATGAAGAAGAAAAAGTGACAAACTCCACATTCACTTTTTCTGGGAAAGCAGGATGAGTTTCCAGTTTAGGTCCCCACCTTGTTACATCGAATTCACCTGGATCTGGCACTTCGATCACAGCATGTGGATTGCCCATCGAGACAGCTGTAAGACTAAAAGATTGTCCTTCTACTTCGATCTCCTCTTCAATCGCTTTTTCTTGCTTGGCAATCATCGGCACTTGCTCTGCAACTAATATAGGAGCTCCCATATCGACTTTAATCGAGTTCACTACTCGATCCATTACTTCCAACCATACTGATTGTACTCCAATCTGAGTTTCCACCGTAATCTCTGATGAAGAAGAATCCATTCGTTCATAATAATATTTGGCAACACACCGAAGAGCATTACCACATTGTTGCGATTCCGTTCCATCAGAATTAAAAATCCTCATCTGGAAACAAGCTTTAGAAGATGGCAAGATATATACTAATCCATCTGCACCCACACCTGTTCGACGATGACAGATTTTTTTTGCTAGATCGGCAACATGTTCTGGAACTTGCCTACTTTGTACAATAACAAAATCATTACCTAATCCGTGCATTTTAGTAAATTGCATGGTTCTCTCTCCTTAATCCAACCACAACGATTCCATAATAAAACCAACTATATTATAAACGATACTTCATGGTTTCTATATCTATAAATAAGGGGTGATTACCTCCTACTCGATTACAAAATCTACACATCTCCTGCTTAGACACCTATCTACGATGAAAGATCCAAATCTTATCTTAGGTGCATTCCCATAGCCAATGAGTCTTAACCAAATGGTAATATTGAAAACGATATTTTCTATCTAAGATTTCTCTCTACCAGACTAGCTGGTAATTCTCTTTTCATCATAATCACATTAGCATAGTATAATTTTATTAGAATTATAGATAATATCATTCGAAATCATTGACAGTTATTTTTATATGTGTTAAAAATGGATACTAATAAAATTAGAAAATTACATATAACGCGATGAAGGGGTACAGTAGTGAAAATCTCCCTATCTCAGAGAGCTGATGGTTGGTGCAAATCAGCATATAGATTTTTCATGAAATTCGTCCTGGAGCATCTTTCGTGAATCTCATCATGAGGAAGCGAGAGACGGTAGTCCCATACCGATATCAAATAAAGTGGTGAAGAATGTTTTCACAACTAGGGTGGTACCGCGATATTTTATCGCCCCTACATTTTCGTAGGGGCGATTTTTTATTGTAGGCATAGGCTTCTTAGTTGTTTCTTCACAACTAGGGTGGTACCGCGATTTTCAATCGTCCCTACATGATCCGTAGGGACGATTTTTTATTTTATAAGGGATGCGAAAGGGGAAAATGAAATGAATTCACAGCAATGGACTTCAAAAATTGGCTTTATTTTAGCAGCGGCTGGATCAGCCATCGGTCTCGGAGCGATTTGGAAATTTCCTTATATGGCTGGCATTGGAGGGGGAGGTGCGTTCTTTCTCATTTTTATCGGATTCACCTTGCTCATCGGGTTACCTCTACTTTTAGCCGAGTTTGTCATTGGTCGAAGCACGCAAAAAGAAGCAGTCGAAGCGTATCGTCAAATTGCTCCAAAATCATTATGGCCATGGATCGGTAAATTGGGGATAGTGACATGTTTTATTTTACTGTCCTTCTACAGTGTGGTCGGAGGCTGGATTTTACTATATTTGTGGAATGCTCTAACAGGAAAGCTATGGGAAGGAAATGGTGCATATGAAGCTGTATTTAACGAAATCATTGCCAATCCTTACTTAGCCGTAGGTTCACAATTATTGTTCATGCTGATTACTGTTCTCATTGTTAGTAAAGGAGTTCAACAAGGTGTTGAGAAAGTAAACAAATATTTCATGCCGGCCTTATTTGTTCTATTTATTATTTTAATTGGACGTTCCCTTACTTTGGAAGGAGCGGCTGAAGGGATTCGATTCTTTTTACAACCAAATTTTTCAAACGTTACCTCGGAGATTATCTTATATGCAATGGGACAATCCTTCTTCTCGTTATCCGTTGGTGTCGCAGTAATGGTAACATACAGCTCCTACCTATCAAAAGAAGAGAGCTTGCCGAGATCTGCATTCTCTATTGTTAGTTTAACTCTCTTGATTACACTATTTTCAGGCCTCGCAATTTTCCCAGTCGTATTCGCATTTGGAATGGAACCAACACAAGGACCAGGTCTATTATTTATCGTCTTACCAGCGATCTTCAGTAAGATGGCATTTGGAAAAATCTTTTTCGTTGTTTTCTTGTTGCTATTTTTCTTTGCAACCATTACATCCGCTATTTCGATGTTAGAAATTAGCGTGGCATCACTTGTTACCAAAGAGACGAAAAAACGAGGGACGATCTCCCTAATCATTGGTCTACTTATCTTTGTCGTAGGCGTTCCATCTGCATTATCATTCGGTGTATTAAGTGACGTTCAATTGTTCGGAAAAACCGTTTTTGACCTAGCAGATTTCACCGTGAGTAATGTCTTAATGCCACTCGGAGTATTATTGGTTTCTATCTTTGTACCACTTAAGATAAAAAAAGATGTATTGATGAGAGAACTAGGAGTAAGTAAACAGAAAGGATATACCTTATTTATCGTCTGGCTATTATTACTCCGTTACCTTGCTCCGATCGCGATCATTATTGTGTTCTTAGATGTTCTAGGGATAATTTAAAAGAAGAAACGAGGGAGTTTTACTCCTTCGTTTTTTGTTATGTAGAAAGAATAGGAATGAAATCTTTCTATGTAGAAACAAGATGATAGGAGAACCTCCTCCCGTTAATAAAAATATTATAAAATGTTCAAAAAACTGAGAAAGAAACGCCAACTTATCTCCTAATGGTAGTAAAGTGGCGTTTCCTTTTTCTATACTTAACCTACATTTCTCGCTGCACTCGCTGTTGCCATCATCTGTTTGCGACGGAAAACTTGATCCAACAAACCTGCTACGATAACAGGTAGACAAGAAGTAACAGTGATCAACACCCAATCACGTAGTCCTAACGCGGTAGTATGGAAAATAGGCTGCAAACTTGGAAGATAGACTACGACCAATAAAAGGACAACACTCGATGCGACGGCTAGCAACAAAGGACGATTAGATAACGGGTTACGTCCAAATATGGTAGTCTCGGATCGACAATCAAATACATAAACGAGCTGAGCAAAGACTAACGTAGCAAATGCGATCGTTTGCGCTCTGGTCAAGTCGCTACCAGGCTCCGTATAAGCTACCCAGAATGCAAGCCAGGAGGCAAGACCGATCAGTAGACCTCTCGTTACAATCTTCCAGCCGATTCCCCTTGCGAAAATACCTTCTTTGGCATTGCGTGGGGAACGTTTCATTGCATCTTCTTCCGCTGGATCTACCCCTAATGCCATCGCAGGTAACCCATCTGTGACAAGATTGACCCACAAGATCTGGATCGGGACAAGAGGAATAGGTAGACCACCAAGCATAGCAAAGAACATGATTAAGATCTCTCCAACGTTACTGGCTAGTAAATAGCTAATAAACTTGCGAATGTTATCATAGATGTTTCGTCCCTCTTCAATCGCCGAAACAATCGTAGAAAAGTTATCGTCGGCCAGAATAAGGGAAGAAGCTTCTTTGGAGACATCTGTACCCGTTTTTCCCATCGCGATCCCGATATCTGCCGATTTAATCGCTGGTGCATCATTGACTCCATCTCCGGTCATTGCTACAACATGACCTTTTGCTTGTAAAGCTTTGACGATGAGAAGTTTATGTTCAGGAGTAACTCTGGCAAAAACATCTACCTTTTCCACTAGCTCTTCGAATTCCCGTTCTTTCATCGTTGCCATATCCTGACCAGTAAGCGTGAGTCCAAACGATCTACGCATTCCCAACTGCTCTGCGATTGCCTCTGCTGTCGCTTGATGATCTCCTGTAATCATGACGGTACGAATTCCTGCAATACGGCAACGCTCGATCGCCTCTTTTACCTCTTCACGAGGTGGATCGACCATTCCCATCAACCCAACGAAAATAAGCTGTTCCTCTACCGTTCGGACCCCTTGCGAAAGAGAGAATCGTCCTTCTCGAAAGGCAAAAGCAAGCACCCTCAGCGCCTTTTTCGCCATAAGATCGTTCTGGGATTGAATTTGTTTACGAACTGTATCTGTTAAACGACTTACCTTTCCGTTTTGCAAATAGTGAGTACATTTGTCTAGTAAAATATCGGGTGCACCTTTTACCATAGCAAGCTGTTGTCCCTTTGAAGAACGACAAAGAACTGTCATCATTTTCCTCGCAGAGTCAAAAGGATATTCTTTTTCTTTGGAATAAGACTTTAACAATTCACTTTTCTCTAGACCTGCCTTTTTCCCAACTACGAGCAAGGCACCTTCGGTAGGGTCTCCGTCTACTTGCCATTCTTCGGATTGTTTAAAAACGGCGTTATTACATAGAACTGCAATCTCTAATAACCGGCAAAAAGAGCTATGCTCGGTAGGGATAACTTCCTTCCCACTGCGCACAAATTTCCCAACTGGCTGATATCCTACTCCACTTACATCCATCGTTTCAGTTGGCACCCACATCTTTTGAACCGTCATCTGATTTTGAGTTAATGTGCCAGTCTTATCAGAGCAGATAATCGTTGCACAACCCAAAGTCTCTACAGAGGGCAGTTTCCGTACGATCGCATTTCGCTTAATCATCCGTTGTACTCCAAGTGCCAAAGCAATTGTCACTATTGCCGGAAGACCTTCTGGAATGGCTGCAACTGCAAGACTTACTCCTGCTAGAAACATCTGATATACATCTTGTCCTTGCCAGATCCCTGTTAGAACGACGAGCACCGTAAGGAGCAGAGCTACCACTACAAGTATTTTACCAAGCTGTTCCAAACGTCGTTGTAATGGTGTTTCCATCGTCTCTGCTGTTTGAATCAAATTTGCAATCTTGCCCATCTCGGTCTTCATTCCTGTAGCTACAACGATTGCTAACGCTTTTCCTCTCACTACCATCGTACCCATAAATCCCATATTTCGCTGGTCAGCAAGAGGAATGTTAGTACCTTGGAGTGGCTCGTCCGTTTTATCGACTGCAATCGATTCCCCCGTCAGTGCTGACTCCTCTATCGACAAGCTCTCTGCCTTAATAAAACGCACATCGGCTGGTATTCGATTACCACTTTCTAGTTGAACAATATCTCCCGGCACCAAATCAACTGCTTCAAGACGTTTCCACTCCCCCTCTCGTAGTACAAACGCCAATGGAGCCGACAATTTCATCAAAGCGTTTAGCGAATTCTCCGCTCTCACTTCTTGTACCGTTCCTAATACTGCATTCAGAAGAATGATCGCCAGGATCGCGACCGCATCCAAAGTCTCGCCTAGCCAAGCAGAGAATGCCATTGCAACTAGTAGTATGATTACCATAAAGTCTTGGAATTGTTTGATAAATATTGAGAAAACAGAACTTTTCTTGCCTTCTTGCAACTGATTGGAACCTACATTGCGACGACGCTTTTGAACTTCTTTTTCGTGAAGCCCTTTCTCTATAGAAACACCTAGAGAATCTGCTAGTTCCGTTGCTTTCATCCTTACATAATCTACCACCTGTCTCCTCCCTCTCCGAGATCACCTCCGACTACCTGATCAGGCAAGCCGTGATGATTTGCTCCTTTATTCTATTCAGACGAGCCCTATGGTATGATGAGAGAATCGAGAAAAGAGAGAGGGGCGGATGCCGATGTCATTTGACGGAACAATGGTACGAGCAGTCGTACACGAACTAAAGGAGAAGCTGACCGGCGGGAGAATCTCCAAAATCTATCAACCAACCAACTACGAACTGTTACTTACCATACGAGCAAAGGGACAAAATCAGAAGCTCCTTCTATCGGCACATCCAGCAAATGCGAGACTTCAATTAACTAAATGGAATCCAGAACACCCCAAAGAACCACCTATGTTTTGTATGTATTTGCGCAAACATTTGGAAGGTGGAATCATTCGAGAGATTCGTCAAATAGAAATGGAACGAATCACCCTCTTTCAAATCCAAACGCGCAATGAACTGGGGGATGACGTTACGAGACAACTCATTGTAGAAACAATGGGCCGTCATAGTAACATCATCTTAATTGATACAGAGAGTCAGAAAATCCTAGACTCAATCCATCGAATTCCCTATGCAATCAGCCAAGTTCGACAAGTCTTACCTGGTCTTAACTATCAATTTCCACCCTCTCAAGAGAAACGATCACCTCTGGATGTAACGGAGGAACAATTTATCGCTGGTTTTGATTACAATCAAGGTAAATTAGATCGCCAATTGATGAATCGTTATACAGGTATCGGTCCTGTCATTGCCCGGGAAATCATTGCTCGAGCAGGTGTCGGAGATCGAGCTAAGTTATGGGCAGCTTTCGCTCCATTTCAGCAACAGTTACAGGAAAATCAGTACCAGCCAACTCTAGTCGATACAGGAGAAAAGCTCGTATTTGCGATTACTACTCTGACATCGGTAAAAGGGGAAGTCTCTTCTTTTGACTTTGTCTCCCAACTTCTAGACAAAATCTATCTAGGCAAGGCAGAACGTGAACGGAATCGACAATTTACCAAAGAGTTAACCAAGCGTCTGCAAAATGAGATCGAGAAAAATAAGAAGAAAGTGCTGGTCTTACAGGAAGAGCTTGAAGAAGGGAAAACAGCAGATCGATTCCAGCAGTATGGGGAGTTACTTACCGCCTATTCCTATCAAATTCCTGCTGGTAGTACCGAAACAACCGTCATAAACTACTACGATGCTGAAGGTACCGAACTGACAATCCCCCTTGATCCAAAAAAGTCTGTACTAGAAAATGCTCAAAGCTATTTCCTACGGTATAAGAAGGCAAAAGCAGCGAGAAAGTGGAACAAAGAACAGATCACAATTGCCTTAGAGGAGAATCAATATCTAGAAACGTTACTAGTACAGCTAGGACAAGCCTCGTTAGCTGAGCTAGAACAGATTCAAGATGAGTTAGTAGAAGAAGGATTGCTCAAGCCGATGGCCAAGAAAGGTCCGAAGCGAAAACAGACATTACCTCTTCCATCCAGCTATACTGCAACAGATGGGACAACGATCTTAGTAGGAAAAAATAACAAACAAAACGATTATCTCACCCACCGTATGGCTCATTCACAAGATATGTGGCTACATACCAAAGAGATTCCCGGTTCTCATGTAGTCATCAGACAATATAACGGCTCTGAAGAGACTCTACGGGAAGCAGCGACCTTGGCAGCCTACTTCAGTAAAGCTCGTCTTTCAAGCCAAGTTCCTGTTGATTACACCTACATTAAACACGTGAAAAAACCAAGCGGGGCCAAACCGGGGTTTGTCATCTACACGCATCAACAAACACTATACGTCACCCCATCTGAAGAAGCGATCGAGCATCTTGAGCAACGTACTACTAAAGTGAAATAAAGTGAAATAAAGTGAAAAATGCACCTCCTAGGTTCTTCAATCTTTAGGAGGTGCGTTTATTTTATATAAAAATAATTTACTAGGGTTCACCCGGCCGACCAAACAAATAGATATTGATCATTTATAACCACATCATGGACTACCAATCCAACTTAAGTCTGTATACAGGTAGCTGTCTAAATATTAGATCTATAATACTTACTCTCTTACTCAGTACCAAATATTTTTCTACCTAGAAAAAACAGGACTGGTATGGAGAGTAAAATAGCTAATACGGTGATTGGAGCTATTAAAAGGAATTTCTCCTTTATGAACCATTTCTCTTGAAAAGCTAAGGAGAGCAAAAGAAAATTAATGGGTAGATTTATCAAAATACCTGTTACTACCCCTGGTGCATATTGACGTAACACCATAGTAGCTAAAAGGTGAGGGAAAAACACATTTAATAGCATAGCCAGCATATAGCCACAATTCAGATAGGTCCAGATACTTTCCGGTCCTGTTGACCAACTTAAATACGTTAGACCATACGCCAGCACAGTTAATACCACTACAGCAAATTGAAACTCACGCTTCCCCACTTTTACATGCCACTTTCCCGCTTTTTTAGACCATCCAGGTAACCAAATAGCTTCTTCGAGGTTATGCAGAGTTACGATAACAGGAAACAACCATTGAAGTTGAAGGAAAGAGATCGAAAACATTCTTGTCACTCCTTATGTTGTCGCCCATAAAGAAAAGCATGGACATGATCTGTTGCATTGGGTAATGCGTCTAAATCAGGTGAAAGTCTTTGCAACATTGCGCCAAAAACAAGAGGACCGATCAAAGCTGCCAACGCTTTTACTGGTGATTCATTATGTAAATAACCTTTTTGTTGATAGTGTTCTAGGAAAGCGGCGATATTCTCAAGCTCCTTTTTAGGTGCGTCCAGAAGTGTAGCATACTCTGGATAACGTGGTAGTTCTGCATAAATGACTGGTAGAACCCGACTAAATTTCTGGATAAATAGAAGGTACTTTGAGATAAATGACTCTAAATCTTCTTCTATATTATCTGTATAAGAGAACACATTTTTCCCCAAAATCTCTGTTTCTCTTCGCAATGCTTCCGTTAAAAGTTTCTTTTTACTTCCAAAATGACGGAATAAAGTATTTTCACTGACACCTGCTTTTTCTGCAATTTTTTGTGTAGTCGTACCCCGAATCCCTTCTCTTTCTATTAGGTCCAATGCAGCATCCAATAAGCGAGTTTGTGTATCCTTCATGTATAGGTCCTTTCCAATTATATGGATGGTAGTGAGTACTTACTACCATCTGTTTTATTGTAAGTTCTATTTACAGATAGTTCAATACTCACTACAGTATTTACAACAAATTAATATAAAGATCCATTAAACCTAAAATGCCTCCTCTCTTAATTGACCATTTTTATTTTTCAGATTATTCGTTATATAATATACTAATATCTAAAGGGGAGTAGCTTTCACATCAAAGTCGTCTAAAATCCCCTTACAAGATGCCCAATGTTCCGAATCATCCCCCACTGATGGGGATTATTTATTTTCATAATAAAAACCCCTTCATAAGGGGCTATAATTCCATTAATTATTCTATTATTATGCGGCTTCTTTCTCTTCTTTTTTCACTTCTTGTGGTGCTTTCACATTCATCCATACATTAATCGCAAAAAGAAGTACAGCTAATGCTACTCCTGTACCTGTAAAGGCTAGATACTTGGCTACAAACTGATTTCCTTTTATTGTTAAATAAAGTGCACCCATCATGATCGGTAAGCACACAGTTATCAACCAGAAATGGACTTTTCCTAGTGCGCTATTAGCTGCCTGTGGGAAAAGGTAGTAGATAACCCCCATAAGCGCCATAGAGACCCAGCCGATTAAGTTCATATGAACATGAACTGATGTAAAATCGAAAACATGAGTAAATGAAGCATATTCTCCAAAACCAATTCCAAATAAGAACCACAAAACAGATATACGCAAGAACCAAATAGAATAATTCAAATTCCATACCCCTTTGATATTCATTTCAAAACTAGTACAACCAGATTTATTATAACTAATTATTGAAAAAATAAAAGATTATTAATTTATAAATATATATATTATTACAAAAATTCTTTCTAATATGTTATCAGAATCTATTCGCCAAAACGAGCATGGAGTGATTCATCTGTGTGTT
This sequence comes from Risungbinella massiliensis, assembly GCF_000942395.1. GTDB lineage: Bacteria > Bacillota > Bacilli > Thermoactinomycetales > Thermoactinomycetaceae > Risungbinella > Risungbinella massiliensis. The sequence continues at coordinate 855,473 of NZ_LN812103.1, read as the reverse complement.
TTCTCTTACCAATTTACAATCCATCCATTACTGATCTTAAAGCGTTAATTCGTCCATATTGCCAATAAATACCTGTCCCCGCAATCCGATCAGCGAATAATTGAATTACTGCTCGTACGTTAGTGTTATCTCGTCCTTGTGCCAGAAGGATGGCAGCTAACCCTGAGACAAACGGAGTTGCCATAGAGGTACCACTCAGAAAAGCATAGTTACTAGCCAAATAGGTAGACAAAATATCTACCCCTGGTGCTGCTACATCTACCCAGGGTCCAAAGTTAGAAAAATAAGCACGTTGATCAAACTGATTCGTGGCTGCTACTGAAATAACATTAGGATAAGTAGCAGGATACGTTGCTGCAAAACTACCGCTATTCCCAGCAGCAGCTACGACAACTGCACCACGACTCCAAGCGTAATTGATCGCATTTTGCAACGTAATACTGTTATATGGACCACCTAGGCTCAAATTGATCACTTTACATCCTTGTTCAATTGCATATATGATCCCTTCGGCAATGTGATTTACAAATCCCATACCATTATCACTTAGCACTTTAATGGGCATGATGGATGCACTAGGTGCCATCCCAGCAACTCCCAAGTTGTTATTGGTAACAGCACCACAGATCCCAGCTACATGAGTACCATGACCGCTGATGTCTGTAACATCGGTAGTACCATTCACTACGTTATATCCAGTTACCAATTTCCCCATTAAATCAGGATGATCTGTTTGAACTCCTGTATCTAAAATAGCAATCTTAAGGTTAAAACCTGTTGAATAATTCCAAGCATCATGGGCTTTCGCATAAGTAAGTCCATATTGAAACCCTTGGAAGGGATCATTTGGGATCGCTTGTGTTGTATAGGTATAATTAGGTTCCACATACTCTACCTTCTCATCCAGTTGGAGCATCTTTACTTTTCTTTCTATGTCCTCTCCCACTTCCAATTCCATTACTTCAAAATCCAGCTCTTTATTTCGTTTTAACACTGTTCCTTTTAAATTGTGGTAAAACTGATTTTTCTCATTTACCGCGACCTCTTTTTTCATCTTTATTAGCATCTGGTTCAATGCAAATGGCTGATCCGTTTTTTCCATTCCGAGCGCCATCTGATCTTCCTCCCTTTCATCTTGTACTCTAGTAAATTATGAAATTGGGAAGATAGCGGTTCATCAAAACCCTAGAAAAAGGCGCAGAACATAAAAAAAGTCCTCTCTATGGAAGAGAAGACTTTTCACGACATTCTATATATCTCTATTTGTTTGTTCTACTACCAGGCTTAACTGGAACACTACCTGCGGCACACAGAGGACAGTCCTCTGCTTCAAACGTTTCAATCTCAACTGGTTGAACCGCACGAAACGGAACAGTAAACGGTTTGTTACCACCTGTTCGATCCACGATCGAGCCTACTGCTACGACGTTGGCATTTTGTTCTTCCAGTAGGGTAATCACTTCTTTGACTGACCCTCCCGTGGTAACAACATCTTCTACAACCAACACACGCTCTCCAGGCTCTACCGAAAAACCTCGACGCATCTCCATGATTCCTTCTTTCCGCTCTGCAAACAAACAGCGTACACCCAAAGCTCTCGCAACTTCATGTGCTATGATAACCCCACCGAGAGCAGGACCTACTACTACATCAATCTCATAATCTGTAAAGAGTTCAGCGATCGCTTTGCCAGCTTCTTCTGCTTCCGTAGGGTACTGTAGGAGTTGAGCGCATTGCATATATTGTTTACTGTGTTTTCCAGAAGTTAGTAAAAAGTGTCCGTTATGCAAAACGCCAGTACGTTCCATTGCTTCTGTTACACTCCATGTCATGTTCCATGCTTCCTCTCCATATTGAGTACGTTTCATTCGATTTAAATTTGTTCCAAAATCCCTTGGTACACCGCTACCGGATCAGCCGCTTGTGTAATTGGTCTACCTACTACTAAATAATCTGCTCCATTTTCTATTGCTAAAGCAGGAGTCATAACACGTTTCTGGTCTTGTACATCGGTACCTGCTAGGCGAATTCCTGGGGTAACTGCTAAGAAAGAACCGGAAGTGCTCTTTTTGATGGACTTCGCCTCTTGAGCAGAGCAGATTACTCCATGTGCGCCAGCTTTCTCAGCCAGCAGTGCATAGTTGACTACACTTTCCGCTATGGTACCAGGTATTCCCAGCTCATTGTTCAACATGGTCTGGTCTGTGCTAGTCAGTTGTGTAACAGCTAGTAACTGTAGATTACTCTGTGCTTGATCGATCACTTCTCGCGCTGCACGAATCATCTCGCTTCCACCCGCTGCATGAATCGTAAGAAAATCGATACCAAGCTCCAAGAGGGAAGAAACTCCCTTTTGAACAGTATTTGGGATGTCATGTAATTTGAGGTCGAGGAAGATGGAGTAACCCTGTTCTTTTTTCTCTCTCACCCAAGTAGGACCTACCCGATAAAAAAGCTGATACCCTATTTTAATAAATGGCTTTTCTGCTCCTTGAAAGCGATCCAAAAAGTTCTCTGCCTCTTGTTGACTAGGTAAATCAAGGGCAATGATGACAGGACTCTTCTCCATTTTTCCTACACTCCCTTTTTATTCATTTGTCTAATAAATTTCTCAACTAATCACTTAAGTCACTATGGAGGGAAGAGCATCCTTGTAAAAAAGCTCTTCCCTTTTCACCACTTCTATTTATCTACCAGCACCAATCGGTTCTGCAGACAGATGGATTGATTCCAGCGTAGTAAGAAGTGCATTTACCGTATCTAAAGAAGTGAGACAAGCAATTCCATGCTCTACTGCTTCACGACGAATTCGGAAGCCATCGCGTTCTGGAGTTTTACCTCTTGTCCATGTGTTGACGACGAGGTCCGCTTCTCCTTTACGGATGAGATCCAAGATGTTAGGAGACCCATCGGTTAGTTTGTTTACACGACGTACTAAAAGTCCTTTGCTCTCCAAGTAATCTGCTGTACCTTGAGTTGCGACGATCTGATAACCAAGTTGATAGAATCGACGTAGAAGAGGTAATGCTTCTGATTTTTCTTTGTTTCCAATTGTCGCTACAATGGTACCGAAGCGTGGTAAAGAAATGCCCGACGCAATCAGCCCTTTGTATACCGCACGAGCATAGTCTCGATCTCGCCCCATCACTTCGCCAGTAGACTTCATCTCAGGTCCAAGCAGGACGTCGACCCGACGCAATTTTGCAAAGGAGAAGACTGGTGCTTTTACTGCTACTTCCACACTCTCAGGTGCGAGTCCACTCTCGTAACCTTGTTGTTTTAAATTCTCCCCTAACATGATGCGAGTCGCTACTTGTGCCATCGGAATTCCCGTCACTTTACTCAAGAAAGGTACCGTACGGGAAGCTCGTGGATTTACTTCCAAGACATAGACTTCTTCTTGATGTAGAACAAACTGGATGTTAATCAGTCCACGAGTATTAAGTGCCGTAGCAATCTGAGTCGTCATCTCCACTAGACGATCTTTTTGTTCTTTTGTCAGTGATTGTGGTGGATAAACTGCGATCGAGTCCCCAGAGTGAACACCCGCTCGCTCAATATGTTCCATAATTCCTGGAATCAGGACACGCTCTCCATCACAGATTGCATCTACTTCTAACTCTTTCCCTTGAAGATAACGATCGATGAGAACAGGATGGTCTGGGTTTACTTTTACCGCTTGCTCCATGTAATTTCGTAAATCATTTTCACCGTAGACGATTTCCATTGCCCGACCTCCGATTACATAGGAAGGACGCACCAGAACTGGATAACCAAGCTTGGTTGCAGTTTGTACTGCTGCTTCTAGGGAAGTAACTGCTTCACCTGGTGGTTGAGCAACCCCAATACTCTTAAGCAACTTCTCGAATTTTTCCCGATCCTCAGCACGATCTATCTCCGTAAGAGAAGTACCTAAGATCTGAATTCCCTCTTCTTTTAGATCTCGTGCCAAGTTGAGTGCTGTCTGACCACCAAATTGTACAATCACTCCGACAGGCTGTTCTTTTTCAATGATGTTCATCACATCTTCTTTGTACAGCGGTTCAAAGTAGAGACGGTCTGAAGTATTAAAGTCCGTTGAGACGGTCTCCGGATTGTTATTGATAATTACTGCTTCATAACCAGCCTCACGAATTGCCCAGATAGCATGAACGGTTGCGTAGTCAAACTCGACCCCTTGACCAATCCTGATCGGACCTGACCCCAAGACAAGCACTGATTTTTTCGTTGTTTGTTTTACTTCGTCTTCTTGTTCATAGGTAGAGTAGTAATAAGGCGTTTCGGCTTCAAACTCTGCTGCACATGTATCCACTATTTTGTAGACAGGTAGGATGTTCGTCTCTTGGCGAAGTGCTCTCACTTCTTGCTCCGATTTCGCGGCCAGTTCCCCAACCTTACGATCTGTAAAACCAAACTGTTTGGCTAGCTTTAGAGAGTCCGTAGTAAGTTCCTCTTGTTTCAATTTCTTCTCCAACTGGATAATCCGATCGATTTTGTACAAGAAGAAGCGGTCAATTTTGGTCAGTTGGTGTAATTCTTCTAATTCCAATCCTCGGCGAAACCACTCCGCAACTAGATAGACTCGCTCATCATCTGGAGCCGCTAAGCGTTTTTCTAACTCTGCTTGACTTAGATCTTTTGCTTCTGGTAGCTCCAAATGATGTAATCCAATCTCCAACGAACGAACTGCTTTCAGTAGAGATTCTTCCAGTGTCCGTCCGATTGCCATCACTTCTCCAGTCGCTTTCATTTGAGTACCGAGGCGACGGTTTGCAGAAGTAAATTTGTCAAACGGCCAGCGTGGAATTTTACTTACTACATAATCTAGTGCTGGTTCAAAACTAGCGTAAGTCTCGCCAGTTACGGGGTTTTCTAACTCATCCAAGGTATAACCGATGGCGATTTTGGCAGCGATCCGGGCAATCGGATAACCGGTCGCTTTCGATGCCAAGGCACTAGAGCGACTAACCCGTGGGTTTACCTCGATCACATGGTATTGGAAGCTGTGTGGGTCGAGTGCATACTGGACATTACAGCCACCTTGAATATTGAGTGCCCGTATGATCTTGAGTGCGGAACTGCGGAGCATATGGTATTCCTTGTCAGACAACGTTTGGCTAGGGGCAAAGACGATGCTATCACCCGTGTGTACTCCAACCGGGTCAAAGTTCTCCATGTTACAGACAATGATGCTATTGTCTTTGCTATCACGCATTACTTCATACTCGATCTCTTTGAAACCAGCAATACTTTGCTCAATCAAACATTGAGAGATTGGGCTATAACGAAGTCCATTATCCACTGTTTCGCGAAGCTCGGCTTCGTTGTGAGCAATCCCGCCCCCTGTTCCTCCCAGTGTATAAGCAGGACGTACAATAACTGGGTAGCCAATCTCGTTGGCAAAGGAGACTGCTTCTTCTATTGTGTTGACAATTTCGCTAGACGGTACTGGCTCATTTAGTTTAAACATTAAGTTACGAAACTCGTCACGGTCTTCAGCACATGTGATTGCACGGAGATCCGTACCTAAAAGCCGGACTCCCTCCCGTTCGAGGACACCTTGTTTGGCTAGCTCTACTGCCAAATTTAGCCCCGTCTGACCACCTAGAGTTGGAAGAAGTCCATCAGGGCGTTCTTTGCGAATGATCTGGGTCACAAATTCGGGAGTCAGTGGCTCGATGTAGACACGGTCCGCCATATTCGTATCGGTCATAATCGTAGCTGGGTTACTATTGATGAGAACTACTTCCATACCTTCTTCTTTTAATGCTTGGCATGCTTGAGTACCAGCATAATCAAACTCTGCAGCTTGCCCGATGATAATGGGACCCGAACCGATTACGAGAATTTTTTTGAGTGTTGGATCTTTAGGCATGAACTGTTTCTCCCTTCCGGATAGATGTCTCGATCTTTTCTAAAAAGCGGTCAAACAAGTACCCAGAGTCTTGTGGTCCTGGAGCAGATTCCGGATGATATTGCACCGAAAAGACCGGGTATTCGGTGTGCTCCAAACCTTCTACCGTACCATCATTAAGCGCAATATGACTTACTTTGAGAGGCAATCCTTGAATGGAGTCTTCTTTCACTGCATAGCTGTGATTCTGAGAAGTCATTACCGTACGATCCGTAGCTAGTTCTTTGACCGGATGATTTCCACCACGGTGTCCAAATTTCAGTTTTTCGGTATCAGCTCCACAAGCGAGAGCAAAAAGCTGGTGTCCGAGGCAAATTCCAAAGATCGGGATTTCTCCTAGCAATTCGCGAATCATCTGCTGAGCTTCTGGAACATCTTTTGGATCTCCAGGTCCATTACTGAGAAGTACCCCATCAGGACGATAGCGGCGAATCTCTGCTGCGGTAGTATTATATGGTACGGTGATCACTTCACAGCCGCGTTCTACCAGTTCTCGCTGAATGTTATACTTGGCACCAAAATCGACCAACACCACTCGTTTTCCATTGTTCGGGGCAATATAGGTGCTTTTGGTACTCGTCCTTGCTACTTGATCTCGCATTTGGGGAGCGTTTGCCAACTTTTCTTTTAGGTTGGTGATATCTTCGCTGCCTGTTGTTAGCAGACAACGCATCGTACCGTGTACACGGATTTTTTTGGTCAGCATCCGAGTATCAATTCCACTGATTCCGATTACACCTTGCTCTCGGCACCATTCATCTACAGATATTTCTTGACGCCAATTGCTCATATATTCGGCATGCTCTCGAACGATGAGACCATGTGCAAAGGATTGGCGAGATTCATCATCATCTCGACTAAAACCATAATTTCCAATTAACGGGTAGGTCATGGTAATCATCTGTCCGCAGTAGGATGGATCAGTCAAAATCTCTTGGTAACCAGTCATACTGGTATTAAAAACGACCTCTCCAATACTCTCTCCTTCTGTTCCAAAGGAAGTACCTTCAAATATTGTTCCGTCTTGGAGCAGTAATCTTGCTTTCTTCATCTTCCTTCCCCCATTAGCAAAAAGATTTTTATTATGAGTGTTCATCATCTAATTTTTACAGCTGAGCCTAGAGCATGATTTTGGCCTTCCATGCAGGTTTTACCTTACGAAGAAGGGAGAAAGGCCGCTCCACCAGCCCGTTCCAGGCGAGGTTCCGCTTTGAAGTGTTACAAAAGCATTTCAGACTAAAAATCTGCTCCTAATCTTGAAACCGACACACTGACTTTTTATTAATGTTCTCTACACCAAGTCATTCCAGGTTATGAGACCACGATAGAAAGTCATGATTGGCCATCCTTTTACTTTCCATCCACCAAACGGTGTGTTCTTTCCTTTAGAGACAAATGTGTCTGGATCAATCTCTTGCTCTTTGTCTAGATCGAGGACTACGATATCTGCTACTTGCCCTTCCTCCAAAGTGCCATAAGAAAGTCCGAACAGTTCTGCCGGTTTGCGAGTCATTTTGTCGACAAGCTCATATAATGTCAGTTCGCCCGTCTCTACCAAATGGGTGTAAAGGAGTGGAAAAGCAGTTTCCAGACCTACAATTCCAAACGGTGCCTCTTCCATGGACATCGCCTTTTCCTCCGCTGTATGAGGGGCATGGTCGGTGGCGATGATATCAATCGTGCCATCTTTTAATCCTTCGATCAGTGCTTGGCGGTCTTTAGGTGAGCGCAGAGGCGGATTCATTTTCCAATTCCCCTCTGGAGCTGGGATATCTGCATCGCTCAAGAGCAAGTGATGAGGGGTTACTTCTGCTGTCACCTTTTGCCCACGTGATTTCGCTTCGCGTACTAGGCGTACCGACTGTTCTGCACTGATGTGGCAGACATGGTAATGTACCCCGATATCCTCAGCGAGTAAGATGTCGCGGCCTACATGAATTGCTTCACATTCACTCGGTATGCCAGGCAAGTTATGTTTTTTGGCAAATTCACCGTCATGGACACACCCCTTTTGCACTAAGGTATCATCTTCGCAGTGAGCCACTACTGCCAAACCTAGTTCATGTGCTTTTCGCATTGCTTGTTTCATCATGTAACTACTTTGGACTCCTACACCATCATCAGACAATGCCACAATTCCAGAATTTTGAAGGGCTGCAAAATCGGTCAACTCTCTGCCAAGTTCCCGAACGGTAATGGCTCCTAATGGAAGGACCCGAGCATAGCCAGCTTTGTCTGCTGCCTGATAGATCCGTTCTACCACCTCTGGACTATCCGTTACTGGTCGAGTATTGGGCATACAAGCGATGGTCGTAAAACCACCTTTGGCAGCAGAGCGAGATCCTGTTTCAATCGTTTCCTTTTTCTCAAACCCAGGTTCGCGAAGATGAACATGCATATCGATAAAGCCAGCAGAAACAAATTTTCCTGTGAGATCAATTACTTGTGCATCTTCTGCCACAATCTCTTCTGAGATCTCCACAATCTGGTCTCCGTCAATTAAAATATCTCGTTGCACTAGTTCTCTTTCGACAAACATGCTTCCATTTTTTAAAATCCGTTTCATCTATGCGTTCCCTCCCATTAGTGCTCTCTCTAAAACTGCTATCCGAATCGCAACCCCATTTGCCATCTGCTCAAAGATCTTGGACTGTGGATGTTCTACTAGCTCATCTGCGATCTCTACTCCACGGTTTACTGGAGCAGGATGCATGATAATCGCATTCGTTTTCATCTGTTGTTGTCGTCCTAATGTCAGTCCATATGCTTGGTGGTATGCTTCCACTCCGCCAAAAACTTCTGCTTCATGTCTTTCAAGTTGTACACGAAGCATCATTACTACGTCTGCTTCACAAACCAATCTATCAAACAAAACATAAGGCGCAATCTGCTCTACTTCTGGGTCTCTCATCTCTTCTGGTCCACTGACAAATACTTCTGCTCCAAATGATTTCAGCGTCCATAAGTTAGAGCGCACTACCCGACTGTGTTTGATATCTCCTATGATTCCTACTTTTAAGCCTTTTAAATTCGTTCCAAACTGTTTGGTTATGGTGTATAGATCGAGTAAAGCTTGAGTTGGATGAGCTGCTTTTCCTGCTCCTGCATTGATTAGGACACACCCCGTATTTTGCTCTGCCAGTTCCATGATCGCAGTCTCACTCTCGTGGCGCATAACAATTGCATCTACTCCAATGGACGAGAGGGTTTTCACCGTATCGTAGATCGTTTCACCTTTGGTAGCACTCGACGTATCTGCGGAAAAGTTTAGCACTTGTAGCCCTAGTCTTTTCTCTGCTACTTCAAAGGAGAAACGAGTTCTCGTACTTGGTTCATAGAATAAATTCGCTACAAAACGGTGTGTAAGTGGAGAGGAGCCAGTTTGTTGGCTCTTCTCCCAGAAGCTCGCACGTTCTAAAATCTCATTCATTTCGTTATAACTCAGATATTTCGTATCTAGTAAGTGTCTTTTTTGTTGTCTATCTAATACTGTAATCATCCGCTTGTCCCCCTTAGGCTAAATCTGTAGCAGGAGAATTTACTGCACCATCTTGTTTGTTCTCTTCTGCTTTTTCCTCAGCAGACTTTGGCAAGATTAAGTTGAGTAGAATCCCGACGATTGTTGCCAGAGCCATACCTTCTAGCTCCAAATGGATAGCGGTTAATTTCAGTATTGCTCCACCGATTCCGATTACCAAGATCACCGAAGCGATCACAAGATTACGTTTTTCATTTAAGTCGACACGATTTTCGATCAACATTCGTAGACCGGATGAAGCGATTATCCCAAAGAGCAGGATGGAGACGCCTCCCATGACTGGTGTAGGGATGGTCTGGATTAGAGCCGATAATTTTCCGATGAAGGAGAAAGCAATTGCCATTACCGCTGCTCCCCCGATCACCCAGACACTAAAGATTCGAGTGATTGCCATCACACCGATGTTTTCTCCGTAAGTGGTAGAAGGAGGCCCACCTAGTAGCGAGGAGATGGTAGTCGAGATTCCATCACCCAAGAGTGAGCGATGAAGACCAGGCTTCTTCGTGAGATCACGTCCCATGACGTTACTCGTTACCACTATGTGTCCAATATGCTCTGCTATCACAACCAAAGTAACTGGTACGATAATCCATGCAGCTTTCCATGAGACAACCGGACTCGTAAACTCAGGCATAGCGAACCATTTTGCTTCCATCACTGGCGTGAAATCTACCATTCCAGCGAAGTAAGCAATCACCGTACCACCGACAATTCCGATCAAAACTGGGATGACATTGAAAAATCCACGAAAGAAGATGGATGCTACGATCGATAGGATCAAGGTAGCAAGTGCTACTAAAAATGCCGTCAAGGAGTATTGTTTTACCGTTACTGTTCCTGCTGATGGGTCAACACCTTGAATTGCGCCACCCAGCGCTTGCCACTCCTGCGCTGATTTTGGCATTGCTTGGGTTACAGTCTCTTTGGAAGCCATATCTACTGCCGTACCTGCAAGTGCCAAACCGATTACGATGACAACAGAGCCAATTACGACTGGTGGGAGAATCTTATTGAGCCAGCCTACCCCTGCTTTATAGATAACCAAGGAGACAATTCCAAAAGTGATCCCGACTAGCAAACACCCAAACATCGCTTCTCCGATGTGTGTTCCATTCTGTCCTACCGTAATCAACGGGACGATGAAGGCAAAGGAAGATCCAAGATAGGCTGGTATTTGCCCTTTTGTGACGATCAGGTAAGCAAGTGTCCCAATCCCACTTGCCAGAAGGGCAATTGCTGGTTCTAGCCCTGTCAAAATCGGGACCAATATCGTTGCTCCAAACATGGCGAATAAGTGCTGAAAGCTAAGTAAAATCCATTGATGCCATTTTGGCTTCTCGTGTACATCCATCCGCATCTGCATCTTTTTCATCTATTCCATCTCCTTTTGTTTGCTTTGCGGCATAAAAAAAGCTCTTTACCGCATGGCAAAGAGACAGATCGCACACTAATTTCCTGCTAAGTGTGTATCTCCCTTTGCCAGTCTCACGGGACTGTCTATTAAAAGGGTTCCACTATTATCTTGTTCGTAATACGACGGCATCTGCTTGCTCATCTACTTCGGAAAGCGTCACTGATACCAATTCATTCTTGGCAGTTGGGACGTTTTTCCCGACAAAATCTGGTCTGATAGGTAGTTCTCGATGTCCTCGATCGACCAGTACTGCAAGCTGGATTGACTCTGGTCGTCCTAGATCAATAAGCGCATCCATCGCCGCACGAATAGTACGTCCAGTGTAGAGTACATCATCTACTAACACGACTCGTTTTCCTTGAATATCGGGGACATTCGTCTCACGAAGCTCTGGTTGTTCACCTTTTTCAGTAAGATCATCGCGATATAGCGTAATATCTAACTCTCCGATTAGGACTCGCTCTCCTTCAATCTGATAAATCCGTTCGGCGAGCCGTTCTGCCAAGAACACACCTCGTGTCTTCACCCCTACCAGGATACAATCTTTTACACCCTTGTTCCGCTCTAGAATCTCATGAGCGATCCGGGTTAAAGCTCGACGAATTGCTGACTCATCCAGTATCGTTTTGCTCATCCTATCTGCCTTCTTTCTGTTATGAAATCTGGGCAACAAAAAACGCTCCTTGTCAACATACTGACAAGGAGCGCGTGGAAATAGACCAAGTCTACTAACAGACTGATCTTTTTCATATATCCGTGCCCTTGCCAGCCTCTCTGGACTGGTTTTAAAGGTTCTGCATTAACTATAGCTATTATGCAGGAGGAGTCGGATTTTGTCAAAGGGTTCTCGAATAAAAGGAAAAGAAGATGGATTGCGAAAATTGAAGCGGGAACTTAATCTGATATTTAGTTGGATGGCGTAGCTTATTTAATCGATATGTATATGTCTACCTGCGCATTTTGCGGATCACTTGCTCGCTCGTCATAGACCTCAAAGTCAGCTAAAAAAGCTCGCTCATTTTGTTTCGACCATTCCCAAATATATTTCCACGCCTCGACACTCACTTCTTGAAGCGGTCCTTTGCTAGTAGTGAAAACCACATACTTGGCTGGTGGAATGATAATTTTCTCCATACCTTCTGGTACATCAACAGTATCCTCTACTTGTGCACCAAGAGCATAAGTATAGCTTCCCGTCTCATCTGATTCATAGTCTGTATATAACGCAAGAATGGAAGTATCTTTTTTATTTAGTATTTGGGCATGTATATTGTTTTGATAAAAATTTTCCCATTGTTTTGCAATGATCCCATTGCCACTCATTTCTGCTGTATTGCTTGTGGTCTTAGAAGTCCCGATCAATGTGAAAGAATGAAGTAGTATGACTCTACTCTCTGTTATGGATATAGACATCATTCAAAACCTCCAAATAAGTTTGTCTTTCTGTTAGACTAATATAGAACAAACGTTCCCTTTCGATATTTCTATTATATCAGAGAAAGGGAGAGAACACATTGGATAAAAGAGAATTCTGGAGTTTAATTGAAGATATCGAAAATTCGAGAATTAGACAGAGTGGTTGACAGAGGTACTAACCCAAAAAGCAATGGGGGAAATTTTGGACTTTGAATTCCTATTTAGATGAGGAAGGATTTCCGCAAAATGAAGACTTACTTTCAGTAGGATTAGAGGCCTATTCGCTGAAAAAGACAGGTGATACTGACTGGGATGATGACATATACGAGGAGATGTTGGAAGAACTCGACAAAAAAGGACTAAAGCCAGCGGACGAGATCGAATTTGATTGGGAAGAAGATGATTGGATAAATTATTCCCAATATTATGGGGACGCTTTGGAAAAAATCCATTAGGATAAGTCTATTCCCTAATAACTTTGTTTTGTGCTAGACTAGAATAGAACAAATGTTCTTATTGATCAAATACTTGCAGTTTCAATATTTTCACCACATTACTGGAGGATTATATGAACATCGTAAATAAAATCAAAAAAGATGATCCTGTATTTTGGGATACTTGTCGGCTCGTGATCAGTGGTTCTGTAGAAGAACTGAGAGAGAGATTGCTGGAACATCCACAACATTTACATCAGAAAACAGTTGGAGTAAAAGAGGAGTTGTACCAAGTTAGTTTATTACACCTAGTTGGTTCTGCTGATAAAGCATGTCTGCTCGTTGAGCTAGGGCTAGACCTTCATGTGATGGACGACCAAAATAATACACCTCTGCATTTTGCCGCATTGGCTGGACATAAAGAGGTAGTAACAGAGCTCCTATCACTTGGTGCTGATCGCCAAACAAAAAACCGTTGGGAGCAGACACCTTTGCAACTCGCCATCACTCCTGAGATTGCATACCTTTTAGACACTGATCCACAACCCTTAGACTTCGATCCTTCTCTGCATAACTTATCAATCTATGTAGCAGCCGAAAAAGGAAAGACAGAAGTAATTCGCTATCTACTCCAAGCAGGTGTTGATCCCAATCTACTAAACCATGAGGATTACATGCTAGATGACCATTATAAAACTCCGCTTCGTCATGCCGTATATATCGGCTATGTAGAGATCGCTCGCTTGTTGCTAGAACACGGCGCCAACCCAAATCTTCATCCCAATCTATATAGAGAAGTTTACAATGTAGGAACTGCACGTTTATTACACTCTTACGATACAAAAGCAACTCCAGAAAATTTAGATACGGCATTGTGGGAAGCGATTGTGAACGTGGGTGATAGTACCTTAGTCCAAGAATATATTGACTATGGTGCTCCACTTGATAAAAAATATCTTCTTCATGATGCAATCAGACGACCTGATCAGACCAATCAAAACCACCTGAGAATCGTAGAAATGTTAGTTCAAAAAAAGCCCGAACTCCTTCATTATATTCATCATAATGAGTCACCTCTTCACAAAGCAATCGACATTCGAAATCAGCCAATAGTAGATTTGTTAATCCAATTAGGAGCAGACGTCAATCAAAAAAACTCAGATGGACTTACCCCTTTACATATTGCGGTAATAAATAATAATAAAGCTTTATTAGAGATTCTTTTACATAATGGTGCCGATCCCACTGTCGAAGATCAATTGGGATTAACACCATATCAGTATGCTGTAATGAAATTACGAACCTCAATTTGTCAAATGTTTGACACCTATTTCGCTGAACAGAATCAAGATTTACCCAAAATTGAGAAACCATTGAGTTCAGAGGAAGGCAAGCAATCTATCTTTGATCTGCAAAACAATTTGCTAAATATTTATCATATAGATGATATCAATAATTGGGTCTTTTTCCGTTTTCGATTAAAAGATTTTATCGCATTTGCCAAAAAATTCGGCTTCTCATCGATTTACCAAACAAGTTATTATTTAGATCAAGACCAAGTAAAACATTTTTCTTTCAATGAACATGGACTTTTAGAAAAGGACCTTTCATTCGCTGAAGAATTCTCTGTGGAACATACACTAGCATTTCATCCAACCAATCCTCAATATCTTCTTTCGATGATTCGATCATGGGACCTAGATTCAGACTATAACTGGACCCAAGTGCATATTCGATGCTCTAAAGAAATGGAAGAACAAATCGTTTCTTATTACTATGATTATTGGAGAGCTCAAAATGAAACCTACGATTATTATGTAGCAACTAGTGGCGATATATTATTCACGTACTCCAATCAAACAAAATCAAACAATTTCCAACGATTAAACCAATATCTAAACGAATGCCAACTAAGAGGTCTAGAAGAAGTTTGGGCATCTGATTTTTTTCAATAGAGATACTAATATTCATAAAAAGGACTTTCTGCATCTGGGATACAGCAGGGTCCTTTTTCTCTTTGTAGAGTTAGTATATATACTAACTTATTTCATTTTTCCTATTGGCCCTTAACCAGTAGCACGATTTCCCTAGCACGTTGCAAATCAACTGGTACTCTGCGAGCCTCTTTTTCATTTTTTTAAGATAAAATTTTGATCACACAAAAAAGTCACTATCCACTTTGAATAGCGACTTTTTAGGTTCTTATTCATTCCCTATCTACTTAACTATTTGTATATCAAACTGTTTTTAGTAGGTGACAGCCTTGTATGCATTGACACGACCGAATCTCCAATAGGTACCAGTTCCTGGAATTTGATCAGCAGTTTTCTCGATGGCAGCTCGAATTTGTTGGTTATTTTTCCCTTGAGCTGCGAGTAAGGCAGCTATACCTGCAACATGCGGAGTTGCCATAGATGTACCACTCAAGGAACGATAGCTGCTACCAATATAGGTAGAGTAGATACCAGAACCTGGAGCAGTAACATCTACCCAATTACCGTAGGTAGAGAAATACGATTTTTCATCATTGGAATCGGTGGAAGCAACGGCGATAGAATTAGCATAATAAGCTGGATAGTGTCGTTGTTTATTACCGCTGTTTCCTGCTGCTGCAACAATGACGGAACCTTTATTCCAAGCATAGTCAACTGCATTCTTTAATGTTTTGCTTCCAGTACTTCCACCCAGACTTAAACTGATGACTTGGGCATTGCTGTCTGCAGAGAAGATAATTCCATCTGCAACATCTAGCAACGTTCCGCTACCGTTATTGTCTAGAACACGAACTGCTAAAATTTGTGCATCAGGAGCCACACCAGAGATTCCTACCCCATTATTGGTGAGTACGGCAGCAATTCCCGCACAATGGGTACCATGTCCATTTCCATCCTGAGCGATCGTGTCATTATCTACAAAGTCATATCCATTAATCACTTTCCCACTCAGATCTGGGTGGTTAGATTGCACACCAGTATCTACAATAGCAATTTTTACGCTACTGCTACTTCTTGTAATATCCCAAGCTGCTGGTGCTTGAATTTTTTGTGGACCCCATTGTTGAGTACCAAAATAAGGGTCATTTGGAATCCAAGTTGCATGGAAATAGTAGTTAGGTTCTACATATTCTACATTTGGATCTTGCTTATATTTTTTCATCATCTCTTCAACAGAAGTCTTTTTATCAAACTCAACTACTTCCACACCTAACTTAGTACTTTTTTCTTTCACTTTTGTTTTGTTTTTCTTATGCAAAGAGTCAGATTGGGCAGACATAATTCCATCTTTAAACTTCACAATTAACTCACCTGGAGCATATTGAGATACTGTCGTATCTGCATGTGAATCAGCTGAAACAGAAACAGGAACCACTAACAATGCGACTAACATCAACACCATAAACATGGATAGAAAACGTTTCATCAAATGCCCCCTTTGATTTGATCGTAGAAAGGCAACTCGGAAGAAATAGTCCCACAATGAAAGGTGCATTTATTTGTATGATGGTTAGAAGAAAGACTGATTCATTGCACCCCCTTATGTTTTTCTAACTGTATTTTATATGATTCTGTTAATTATAACAATTATATTTTCAGAATTAAAATATAATTATAACTATTTCATTTTTTAATAAAATATTACTTGAAACTAACGATCATTTAACCTGAGCCATCTCGTATTATTCAAGTCTCCATATCTATATTAAAGTCATGTTCTTGCCCTCCTCCACATCTCACAGAGGACCTTATCTTAGTCTAATAGTACACTTCGCGCTTTGGCCTAGAACCTGAACATTATTCCTCACACTGAAGACACACTGCAAAAGAAAAGTCACTATCCGCTTTGAATAGTGACCTGTTCATTTAACATCCCCTATATACTCAACTGTTGGTATATCAAACTGTTTTTAGTAGGTGACAGCCTTGTATGCATTGACACGACCGTATTTCCAGTAGGTACCTGTTCCCGAAATTTTATCAGCTGAGTTCTCAATGGCAGCTCGAATTTGTTGGTTATTTTTCCCTTGGGCTGCGAGTAGGGCAGCGATCCCTGCAACATGCGGAGTTGCCATAGACGTACCACTCAAGGAACGATAGCTGCTACCTGTGTAGGTAGAATAGATCCCAGAACCTGGTGCAGTAACATCTACCCAGCTGCTACCATAATTGGAGAAGTAGGATTTTACATCATTGGAATCGGTGGAAGCGACAGCAATGGAGTTGGTGTAATAAGCAGGATAACTTGGGCTTGTCGAACCACTGTTTCCAGCAGCTGCAACTACAACAGATCCGTTATTCCAAGCATAGTCAACAGCATTCTTTAACGTTTGGGTTCCAGAACTTCCACCTAGGCTTAAGCTAATAACTTGTGCATTGCTATCTGCGGAGAAAATAATTCCATCCGCCACATCTAACAATGTACCACTACCATTATTATCTAGAACACGAACTGCTAAAATTTGTGCATTCGGTGCAACACCAGAGATTCCTACCCCATTATTGGTGAGCGCGGCAGCAATTCCCGCACAGTGTGTACCATGTCCGTTTCCGTCTTGTGCGATCGTGTCATTATCTACAAAGTCATATCCATTTATCACTTTCCCACTTAGATCTGGGTGATTAGATTGCACACCAGTATCTACAATAGCGATTTTGACACTACTGCTACTTCTCGTAATATCCCAAGCTGCTGGTGCTTGAATTTTTTGTGGACCCCATTGTTGAGTACTAAAATAAGGGTCATTGGGAATCCAACTAGCGTGGAAATAGTAGTTAGGCTCTACATATTCCACATTTGGGTCGTGCTTATATTTTTTCATCATCGCTTCAACAGAAGTCTTTTTATCAAACTCAACTACTTCTACACCTAACTTGGTACTTTTTTCTTTCACTTTTGTTTTGTTTTTCTTATGCAAAGAGTCAGATTGAGCAGACATAACTCCATCTTTGAACTTCACAATTAACTCACCTGGAACATACTTAGAAGCTGCTGAGTCTACTTGTGAATCAGCAGAAACAGAGGCAGGTACGACTAATAACGCAACTAACATCAACACCATAAACATGGACAGAAAACGTTTCATCAAATTCCCCCTTAGTTTTGATTATAAAAAGGCAAATCCGAAGAAATATTTCTGAAACGAAAAGTATGTTAGTTTCGTAGATTAGTAGAGCAATGAAAAACAAAGTAAGTGTATTTCATCCCCCCTTTTGATATTCTAATCACATTTTATATTATTCTGTTAATTTTGACAATTACGTTAATAGATCTGAAAATTTAACTAAAATTATTGTTGTTTTAATACCCAAAACAAAAATCTAAAATTAGTAAAATAAATAGATTCCAACATAAATCAGCTGTTCATTCGGAACACTAAGAAAATAGTAATTTTATTTTTTTATTTGATTTAGAGTTTCCGCTTAAAAGCAGGGGGTCTATTCCTTAAAATGTCAGCCGATGTTTTGAAATATTTTTTTGGATACCATTATAACAAATCCAAATGAAATCTTTTGATAAACAACTCCCGAATGGAATGTTACATATGCAATATGTAGAAGCTATAAAAACATAAGCAAAGTTAGCTTATTTCATTTTTCCATTCAATATAAAGAGAGTAGTTAAAAGAAAAAGAATTGTAACTAATCCTATATGTACAAATAAGGAGTTGCTATTTCATTACTTGAAAACACTTTTATCATTCCACTTCATCTGAAACTCTTCAATATCTTGGGATTTCCAAAGATAAAAATTAGAGCGGAAATAGATGTTGTCCTTTGAAAATTACGCTTAATCCATCACGAAAATAAAAGAATTTAGAGGAGGAATTATAATGAATATTCGAGAGTGCGAACTTCCTGGAGTAGGAAAAAAGTTTGAAATCATAACAAGAAATAACGATAAAGTTGTTATTGTCATTCATGATAGTGGGCGGAGAGAAATTTATTATTTCAATCAAGGAGATTTCGAAGAGTGTACTGCCAATGTATCCTTTGACGATTCTGAAGCTAGACAAATTGCCGCGATCATTGGTGGTTTGACCTATAAGCCCAAAGCTTTAGAGACCCTTGATCTAGCTTTTGATGAGTTAGTTATCGAATGGTTCAAAGTGGAGTCAGGTGCTAAAGCAGCCAATCAATCTATTGGACAGCTAAATATTCGGCAATCTTTTGATGTAAATATTATCGCCATTGTAAAACGAAACCATCAAAAAATTCATACCCCTGGTCCCGAAAACCGCCTAGAAGAAGGAGACACACTTATTATGTCCGGCGTGCGTACACAAGTAAAAAATATGGTCAAAGAATTGCTAACTGGAAGGCGGTCTTAATGGGTTTATGATGAATCATTTGGTTCTAGAAGTCGGTACAGCTTTGATTCTAGTTGCAATAGCTGCCCTACTGGCAGGAAAACTAAAATTTTCTATCATCCCCTTTTTAATTTTGTTGGGAATGGCAGTAGGTCCTCATGCTCCTCAATTTGGCATTATTGATCTTACCTTCGTCGAGAGCTCTGAGATTATTGAATTCTTCGGGCGGATTGGAGTATTGTTTTTACTATTTTATCTTGGTTTAGAATTCTCCATCGGTAAGTTAATCAAATCCGGGCGTTCCATTGCCATTGGAGGATCTATTTATATTCTGATTAACTTTAGCCTTGGCTTAATATATGGATACATAGCAGGTTTTTCTATTCTTGAAATCCTGATTATCGCTGGAGTGATTACCATTTCCTCTAGTGCTATCGTAGCAAAAGTATTAGTCGATTTACGAAGAACAGCCAATCCTGAAACAGAATTAATACTAGGGATTATCATGTTTGAAGATATATTTTTAGCTGTTTACCTATCCGTAATTTCAGGGTTAATACTTGGCGGCACGGCATCCCTAAGCGGAACATTACTATCTGTGGGAATAGCTTTGATTTATATGCTATTGTTCTTTGTTCTAGCTCGAAAAGCTACTCCGCTTTTCAATAGATTACTCAATATCTCATCAGACGAAATCTTTATCCTTGTTGTATTTGCTACCCTGTTCTTTGTGGCAGGATTCTCCGAAACAATCCATGTAGCAGAAGCAATTGGAGCCTTGCTATTAGGATTGGTTTTTTCCGAGACAGAGCAGGGTAAACGAATTGAACATCTTGTTATTCCGTTCCGTGATTTCTTTGGTGCAATTTTCTTCTTTAGTTTTGGATTGAGTATCGATCCCTTTTCATTGGGTCAATCAGTCTGGCTTGCGCTTGGAGCTGTCGTGTTAACCATTATTGGAAATTTTGTGGCAGGCATGATCGCAGGAAGAAGAGCAGCGTTATCCCATAAGGCCTCTTCTAATATTGGACTAACCATTGTGTCTAGAGGAGAATTTTCTATCATCATGGCGAACTTAGGGATATCTGGTGGTTTGTCGGCTAGTTTAAAACCTTTTGCTGCTTTATATGTATTGATACTAGCTATACTAGGACCCCTATTAACCAAAGAATCCAAACGAGTATTTGAATACCTCAACAAAATTTTTAAGTGGAAAAAATATAGTGATAAAGGCATACCAAGTTGGGAGAAGTAATCTCTTTTGATCCTAATTTACCTGATTTGAAAAACTGCCGGTTTAGTGGTGACTTCTCTGAATTTCCTTCTTTTCACATTGTTATTCGTTTATCCATTGAACGCTCTCCCACCTACGCTAACGCTAAGAAGTGAGGGATTCTTGGGTAATCCCATCTACCGATAGGAAATGCACCAAGCTCAAACCGTAGTTCCTACGGCAAGAAGTCTTAGACCTTCTTTTACTATATTCTGAGCAGCATGAAGGTCTCGATCATGTTCTACCCGACACTCAGGGCATGTCCAACTTCGAAGATTTAGGTTTTTCACCTCTTTATTTTGATAGCCACAGCAGGAACAAAGCTGACTAGAGGGAAACGTTTGACCTACTTTCACGATGGTTCTTCCGAACCACTTTGCCTTATAGGTTAGCATGGTAACAAACTCCGACCAAGAAGCATCGGTAATGGATTTGGCTAAGGAATGATTTTTCACCATGTTTTTAATTGGTAGATCTTCCAAGCAAATCGTTTGGTTTTCACGGATGAGCTTAGTAGAAAGTGGATGGAGAAAATCATGTCTCGCATTCACGATCTTTTCATGGATTTTGGCGACTCGGATTCGTGCTCTGTTCCAGTTAGAACCCCCTTTAGTACGTCTCGACATGGTTCTTTGGGCTTTCGCTAGCTTCTGTTCATATTGTCGAAAATACCGAGGAGCTGGATCTTTTGTTCCGTTGGAACAAACTGCAAAATCTTTCAGTCCCAAATCAATCCCCATCGCTTGGTCAGGATCTACTGGATGGTAAGGGCATTGGTGTAACTCACAAAGAATGGAAACAAAGTATTTGCCAGTAGGGTTTCTACGAATGGTAGCAGAAAGGATCTTCCCTTCTACTTCTCGAGATTTGGCAAACGTTACCCAGCCTAGCTTGGAAGTTTGACTTTGTTCCCCAACACTTCAATACTTGGATTGCTCTTCTTGGGATAATTACATTGACTGGTATAAGACTGTACTGGATTCCGTTTGCTTTTCCATCGTGGTCGGTCATTTTGTTTTTGGAAAAAACGACGAAAAGCATCTGCTAAATTCTTTAAGGAGTTTTGGAGAGAAGTGGAATCTACTTCTCGTAACCATTCCCTTTCTTTTTTGAGTTGTGTTAACAAACGAGAACAAGTAGGATAGGTGAGTCCTTTCTTCGTTTCCCGATAGGCTTCTTGCCATTTGGCTAAGAAATAGTTAAAAACAAAGCGACTACAACCGATCGATTGATTTATCAATCGTACTTGTTCCTTAGTAGGGTAGATCCGAAACTGAAAGGCCTTATGCATTGGAATTCACCTCCCTATAAGCAGTAGAAAATATTTTACAACTCTTCAGAATAATGTCAATGACGGGAGGTCAAGAAATTCATGAAGGGAAAAACACCAAAATAGGTCGGACTTGCGGGAGGATAGAAACCCTTCCTCGTCCGACGCAGATTCATCTCCCACTTTCGCTATGCTTAGAAGTGGGAGTATTCTCCGCTATAATAGATAAATAAAAGCTAGCCAAATTATTGGCTAGCTCGGATCCCACGTATCACTTTCTCCATATCCTCCGGAATGGGTGCTTCCAACATTATTCTCTTACCTGACACAGGATGGTCAAACCCAATTATTGCTGCGTGTAGAGCTTGTCCTTTGATTGAGAAACCGCTTTTCTTGTGCGAAGAAGAATAAACCGGATCCCCTAACAATGGATGTCCAATATATTTCATGTGCACTCGAATCTGGTGTGTTCTTCCTGTCTCCAATTGACATTCGATCAATGTGTGCTGTTGAAAACGTTCCTGAATTAAAAAGTGAGTAATTGCCTCTTTCCCGTTTCGTTCCACTACAGCCATCCGCTGTCTATTTTTCGGATCACGACCAATTGGAGCATCAATTGTCCCCTTCTCATGTGGGATAATCCCATTGACTACAGCAATATAACGTCTGGTGACGGAATGATCTTTTAACTGCTGAACTAGCGACTGGTGTGCCCGATCCGTCTTGGCCACCATCAAAAGCCCGGATGTATCTTTATCAATTCGATGCACGATACCAGGTCGGGCTACGCCGCCAATACCAGACAACTGTCCTCTACAGTGATGCAACAAACCATGAACTAGTGTATTCTCTGTATTGCCTGGACCAGGATGAACCACCATCCCCCGTGGTTTGTTCACCACGATCACTTCTTCATCTTCATAGGCAATATCAAGATTCATCGGTTCAGGCGTCATGTTCAATTCTTCAATTGGTGGAATCTGAACAATAATTTGCTCTCCACCACGCAGTCGATAGTTAGCCTTTTTGACTATGCCGTCTACCGTGACTCGTCCCTCCGCTATCCACTCTTGCACTCGCACTCGAGACCATTCTTCATCAAAAGAAGTGACCGCCTTGTCAAGACGCTCACCTGCTTGATTTTCTTCTATTCCAAATGTAAGTTGTTCTACCGATTCCATCAAGATTCCTCCGATTGTATTGCTGGGTTTACACTCTCGTTTCTTTCTTTACTAAATAATGTAAGCAAAATCAAGAATGCTACTCCTACAGAGATAGCTGCATCTGCCACATTGAAAATGGCAAAGGAAAAGTCACCAAAAATAAAATGGAAGAAATCTACTACTTCTCCTGTTCGAATACGATCTATTAAATTCCCAATCGCCCCACCCAAGATTAGAGAAAAAGCCCAAACCGCTCCCGGCTCCTGACGGTAATTTGCTCTCATATAGTAAATCAAAAATAATACTACTCCGATCGTAACGGTAATAAATAGCCACTGTTGATTTGGTAAAATTCCAAATGCTGCTCCTCGATTACGATGAGAAGTGAGATAAAAAAAGTCCTGTATCACAGGGATTGATTCATAAAGGGACATTTTTGTCACTACTAAATGCTTGGAATACTGGTCTATCCCAATAATCGCTAGAACCAATAAAATATAATACACTCGGTCTTCCTCCCGCGCTATTAGTCTTTACTGATTTTAGCATTGGGGTTGCGTTGGGGCAAGGAAAGGACTAAAAGCGGAGATCTTATTTCCAATTTTAATAAATGTCATAATTGATTACGAAGTCAGTTGCAATTCATGGTATGATGTATTTGTTTGTTGGTTTTACCTCCTATGAGATCAGCTTACTAAGAACTAGTGTGTTGATCTCATAGGAGGTAGGCCATCTAAACAGATTTGCTGGTAAATATCTAGCAATTGTTGGCTTACCTCCTATGATTATTTATTAAATCTTAGGAGGTAGTTAAAATGAAGTCAAAAGTAGTAGGAATTTTAGGAGTAGTATTAGCAGGAGCAGTCATAGCAGAGGAGTATCTTAAGCAAAAAAGGGACATATTCCTTCCGGGATTAAATCCAGAAGATGTCTCATTTTACGAACATTGCTTTTGGGTCATACTTCTTCTCACTATGGGATCAACTATCATCACACAAGTTACAGCAAAACGAGTAATAAAAGGATTATCCCTCTTGTTACATAGCCTACTTTTAGTAATTTTATTTGCATCATATGTCTTTACAAATCTTGTATTGGTTTTTCTACCGATCGAAGCAACAAATATTCCAGCACAAGTGGGCACATTCACAATATTGTTATTCCTCTTCGTTTTAGCCAACACATATTGTATTAAATGCCAAAAAATCAATATCAAATCTCAAAACCAAACACAACAGTAACCACCAGCAAAGAGATACCATCCAATCGGACGGTATCTCCTTTATTTTATCCCTCTAAATCATCACCAGTGGACCCTTCGTATTCCTCTAATGCCTTTTTACGATAAGCCTCGTTATGGGCTATCTCTGGATACACTTCTGGTCTTCCAGAAATATCGACAATGGCAAATCCTTCAGTCAGATCAACATAGCTATCCTGCTCATCACTGTTGATCCAAAGCTCGTTGTAGTCTTCCCCCTCACGGAAAAAATCTGGAGGATTGGAGGTTCCATAACGTTCTACCTCTTGCCATGCATCTTCCCCATCATAACCGATATAATCATTATCGTTTCGAAAGCTATGAGTATAGCTACGCAATGCTGCTTCTTCAACTGGACGACGTTCGGAGGAATGTTGCTCTGGTGTGTGCTCTTTACAATAGCGTGTCCAGGGGACTGCTTCTAGGCGTTCGTATGGAATCTCATTCTTACATACGACACACACACCATAAGTTCCCTCATTCATTCTCTCCAACGCGTTTACCACATCATGTAAATGATGTTCTTCCGCATCTTGAAGCGCCAAATCCTTTCCTCGTTCAAAAAGCTCCGAACCGATATCAGCTGGATGATTGTCATTAGTAGACAGCTCTCCAATGGAGTCTCTCATCGAATTATCAAGACCATAATTTTCATTTTGAGTTTCATGGTTCAATACATTTTCTTTTTCTTGAATCAGTTTTTCACGTAGCTTGCCTAGTTGCGTTGGTTCCATTATTTTTCCTCCCGTTTTCATGCTCTTGTTATCTTTTCCTGTTTCGCTTCTGCTTATTGAGTTTTCTATTGGAAGAAAAAGTTATGCAAACAATTGACTGTAGAACTTATTTCTTGAGCACCATAAGCAAAACGAAAGGGGGAATTTTGCATGCCAAGACGAGTACTTTGTGAAGTCAACAACTGCACTTATTGGGGTAAAGGAAACCTTTGCCAAGCTGATGAAATCTTTGTGGTAAGCCATCGCGGAAGTAGAGCTAGAGATTCTCATGAAACAGACTGCAATACGTTTAAACCGAATTCTATCACTACACCAGACGCTGACTTAATGTAAGACGGATGGTAAAAAACACTACAAGATAAATTCGTGAAAAGATCCGCAAAGTCTCTTGAAAACTTATCCGGATCTTTTCACATGTTTGGCTATTAACTACTTAGTATATTAGCGAGCGTTATAATTCAGATAGCTCCGTTTACGAATCAATTCGAATTTTTCTTCGTAATCCACAAGAAGAAGAAATACCACTCGATCTACAAAACATGTATAAGAAGATATCGTTTGACTTTATCGAGCATGATCATTCTTCAGAAGCATACTGGGAAATGTACCTTTTCTGGGTATCCTTATCTCGATATACCAATCCAAAAAACTTGATATCTGGCAAACGCAAAAAATAATCTTTCCTACAACTCATACCAAAACATTATCGGAACTTTATCCATCTTATCGCTCCCATTTCCCCGATCATAAGGGGATTATTATATAACAGATTTGTAAGTAACATAAAAAAGAGGCAGCCATCTCATCAGGCTGCCTCTCATTATTTAATCTTGTTCAACTACTTCAAACTCTGGATAATCTTTCTCCACTACCTCTACGCAACGGTTGCAAAGGGTTGGATGCTTGTCGCTTTCCCCAACTGTCGGAAGGATATTCCAGCAACGTTCGCATTTTTCCCCTTCAGCTGGTGAGACTTCTACCAGTAATTTTTGCTCTGCGGAAACATCGCTGGAAGCAGCTTGGACCTCCACTTGCGAAACGATAAAGAATTGTTCCAATGAATCCACTTGCTGAAGTAATGCTGCTGTCTTCTCATTTGGAGTTAACATGAGCTTCGCACCGAGTGAGTTCCCAATCAGTTTGCTAGCACGAGCCTCTTCTAGCGATTTTAGCACGACATCGCGTACTTCTAACAGCTCATTCCAAGTTTGTTCCAGTTTATCATCGAGAACACTTTCCTCTACCTCTGGGAACAATGCCATATGGACGCTCATCTCTGCAACTCCTGGAGTATGCTTCCAAACTTCTTCTGCCGTATGTGGCATGATCGGACCTACCATTTTGACAAGGGCAACCAAGGTATCATAGAGCACTGTTTGGGCGGATCGGCGAACATGTGAATGACTTGCCTCTACATATAGACGGTCTTTTAATACATCCAGATAGAACTGGCTTAAGAAAACCGTACAATAAGTATGGAGCAAATGATAGACTTGGTTGAACTCATAGTGATCATATGCTTTGGTCACTTTTTGAACCAGACGTTGTAGCTGAATCGCAGCAAAACGATCTAGATCAGTCAATTGGTTTGTCTCCACACGATGTGTTTCTGGGTCAAATCCTTCCAAGTTCCCTAACAAGAAACGGAACGTATTACGCATTTTGCGGTACGCCTCTGCAATCTGCTTAAGAATATTATCAGATAGACGCATATCCGCTTGATAATCGACAGAAGATACCCACAGACGCAAGATATCTGCACCATATTGTTTCATCACTTTCTCTGGTACCACTACATTACCAAGTGACTTGGACATTTTACGTCCTTCGCCATCTAAGGTAAAGCCATGACTCAATACTTGTTTGTATGGTGCTTGACCTGTGGTCGCAACTGAGGTGGATAGCGATGAGTTAAACCAGCCGCGATACTGGTCTGAACCCTCTAAATAAATATCAGCTGGCCATTGTAGTTCTGGACGTTGTTGTAATACTGCTGCTTGGCTACTACCAGAGTCAAACCAAACATCCATCGTATCAGTCTCTTTACGGAAATCAGTTCCTCCACATTGACCACAAGATTGGTTAACTGGCATCAATTCTTTGGTCTCTTTGGCATACCAAGCATTTGACCCTTCTGCTGCAAAGAGATTGGCAATAAAATCTACTGTCTCCTCATTGATATGAGGTTCTCCACAATCACGACAATAGAAAATTGGTAACGGAACACCCCAGATACGTTGTCGAGAAATACACCAGTCTCCACGATCACGAATCATATTAGACAGACGAACTTCGCCCCATGTTGGAGTCCATTTCACTCCTTCAATTGCTTTGAGCATGTCTTGGCGGAATCCATCGATCGAAGCAAACCATTGCTCGGTAGCACGGAAGATAACTGGTTTTTTGGTACGCCAATCATGTGGATATTGGTGAGTGATAAATTCCATTTTGAGAAGTAAGCCTTTTTCGGCTAATTTTTCAGTGATCGGCTTGTTCGCTTTGTCATAGAACAGACCTTCAAAACCAGGAGCTTGTTTGGTTAAAACTCCTTTTTCATCGACTGGGCAGAGTACGTCTAAACCATATTTTTGACCTAACCAAAAATCATCTTCCCCATGACCAGGAGCCGTATGAACACAGCCTGTACCAGCATCTAGGGTGACATGCTCACCTAAAAGAAGTGGGCTTTCTCGATCATATAGAGGGTGTTGACAAATTACTCCTTCTAGATCTTGTCCACGGAAGACTGCTACTTCTTCGTACTCTTCGATCTCTGCTTTTTGCATCACTTGTGCAACGAGTTCTTTAGCAAGAAGATACTGTTTGTCTCCTGCACGGACAAGACTATATTCAAATTCTGCATTAAGTGCGATCCCTAAGTTAGCTGGAATAGTCCATGGAGTGGTAGTCCAGATCACTACATGGGTGTTCTCTACCGGCAATACTCCCTTGCCATCTTTTACTGGGAAAGCTACATAAATAGAAGCAGAACGTTTATCTTGATATTCGATCTCTGCTTCTGCTAAAGCAGTTTCCGAAGTAGGGGACCAATAGATCGTCTTCATCCCCCGATAAATATGACCTTTTGCCACCATTTCGCCAAATACGCGAACTTGTCTCGCCTCATATTCAGGTCTTAGGGTCACGTAAGGATTTTCCCAATCTCCCAAAATCCCGATCCGTTGGAATTGTTCTGACTGCTTGTTCACAAAAGACCAAGCATACTCACTACAAAGCTCACGGAATTCAACAGGGCTTACCGAATTACGATCGATCTTTTTCTTGGTCACAATCGCATGCTCAATCGGAAGACCATGAGTATCCCAACCTGGCACATAAGGCGCGTCATAACCTTTTGCTGATTTGTAACGAGTGATGAAATCTTTTAATGTTTTGTTGAGCGCATGTCCAATATGAATGTCACCATTGGCATAAGGTGGTCCATCATGCAGAATAAATTTTGGTTTTCCAGAACGATTTTCCCGCAATTGTTGATACAAATTAATTTCCTTCCACCAGTTCTGCATCTCTGGTTCTCGATTCGGGAGATTTCCTCGCATAGGGAAATCTGTTTTTGGTAGATGGAGTGTTTTACTGTAATCCGCCATCTCTTTCTCCTCCTTTTGTATCCAAACAATAAAGTGAACTTCATTTTAGTGGATATTTTCTTTCATCCACCACTTCATGTTAGTTAACCAATCGGGTTCTCACGGATAATGGATCCAAACCTAAGTTTTTGAATTCATCGAGCTTTATAGGAGACTCGCTTGAATGAAACAAAAAAGAGCCCGCTCATCCGCTAGGGACGAGGGACTCTCGTGGTACCACCCTAATAGTAAGGAATGATAAAATTCCTTACCACTTGTTTTCATTCGTAACGTGAATAACACGGTTAACCTTACTCACCATTTCAGGTAACAGCTCCAGGGCGATTTTCAAAAACGTTTCTTGGTTAGGCTCCCACTCTCCCTAACTCGCTATGCAAGAAGTACGTCTCTTACTCTTCCCTTTCCATGCTCTTATTTGATGTATTTTTCAAGTAGTAATATTATATACGTTTTTTTGAGGAATGTTAACATCATGATCAAAAAAAGAACGTTCTTTTAGATTTTGTCCAAAAGAACGTTTTGCTTATTTATCTAAATTAGAACATTGCTTTTTTCTTCAGCTTGCGACTCGTACGACGCAGTTCACGAGGTCGCTCCTCTTCATGTGATTCGTCGAGGAATGTTGGTGCCACTTCTTCCATCGTGTTGATGTTGAAGCCAAAGTCGGTGTCCTCTGAAACACCAAAACTAGGCTCGTCCATCGGAAGAGTATGATGAAGATGATCCATCATCAGATCTGGGTTTGTTGTATCGATTGGCTCTGCATGATGCTCTAACTGCTTACCATGCTCTTCTAAATCTCCTTCAATCTCTTCCAAAGACTCCCAGTCGGAGTTTTCCAAGATATCCAAATGAGATTGAACCAAGTTACGGAAACGTGCACGATAGATGGTTGCTTTTTGTTTGAGGTCGAGAAGCTCACTATGGATTGCACGAGCTTTTTGTAGAGCCTCGTTAATAATTCGGTCTGCATTTTTCTCGGCTTCTTGAACGATCAATTCAGCTTCTTTCTTAGCGTTCAGACGTACTTCTTCTGCCACTTCTTGTGCCACACGAATCGATTTGTGAATGCTTTGTTCCATCGAAGCAAGTGCTGCGGTAGATTGTTGCATCGTTTGTTGTTGCATCGTTTGTTGCATTTGTTGTGGCATTTGTGGCGGCATTTGTGGTTGTAGCTGTGGTGATTCTTGATAATGTCCGTGTGGAGCAGAATGCTCTGGAGCAGCTTGTGGACCAGTTGCAAACATCGAATCATTTTCCATTACCCGTTCTAATTCAGCTTGCAGCTGCTCATTTTCTGCTTCCAATTCTAATTTTTCACGAGTCAATAACTCAAAATCTTTAATAATCTGGTCTAAAAAATCGTTCACTTCGTCAACGTCGTATCCGCGGAATGAACGCTTAAATTCCTTATTGTGTATATCGTAAGGCGATAACATGAACGCACCTCCATAAAAATTACATGCCTCTTCTATTCGACAATATTAACAGATATCCTTTGCTCTTTCTACACGAATCTCCAAAATTAGATGGAAATTTTTAGTTAAAGGAGGATATTTTGAGAATCACTCGACCTTTTTTAGTAGTACCTTCTATGGCACTTATTCTGATCCTGCCATATTGTCGTAAAGATAGCATGTCTCCCTCATTTACTAATGTACTGGGATCTTCTACTATACGCCAGTTGAGCTTAGCCTTGCCACTTTTGACCATACTTGTCGAAAGAGTACGAGACAAACGATGAGCAGCACTTAAGACGACATCGATCCGCAGCGAAGAAACGGTCACGGACTTTTCCTCGGTCTCTTCTAGTTGCTTGGATAACTCATCCATCTCTATTTCTTCGATGCGAATCCGTTCTCTTCCGATCTGTTGAAGTTCGGTGAGAAAGAACCCTTTTAATTCACTAGCTACGACCAGATCCGCACCCTCTTTGGTTGAATAAATATCTCCCAATTTATCACGACGGATCCCTAGTCCAAGCAATGCTCCAAGTACATCAGGATGTTTGAGCTCCGTTTCCCTCTCTGTCAAAACCCGAAAGAAAGTCAAACCAAACTTTTCCAACGGAATATCCACGACATAATCTGGAGCAAGGACTACGCGTTGCCTTTCTGCATGTGGTGCTCCTCCCTGAGACTGAACAAGCAGATCTTGTTCGCGGTTCACTAATGATTCTAAGATGTCTCGCTCCCGGGGGTCAAGAAACGGAGTTGTTACAATATCATGAGCCAGAGCTTTGCGCACCCAATCAAACGCTCTTTCTACAAAAGCATGCTCTTCCTTAGCAAAATGCACAAAAAGGGAACGGTTCTTCATCACGAAACCTTCCCTATTAATTCATAAATCCATACTACAACCGAAATGACACCACTCTGAACGAAATATGTTGCAATATATCCAACAAGCGCAGAGAGATCCAAAATACCAATCGGCGGAATAAAGCGACGAAATATAGCAAGGTATGGTTCTGTAACCATCGCAAGATATCGTGTAAGCGGAACCTGTCCGGCTTGTGGGAAAAAAGACAAGATAAAGTAAAAGATCAATGCATATCGATAGATTTCAAAAATCCATACGATCGCATTCGATATGGTAACGACTGTCATGTGCTACGAGTCACCCCGAATTCTATTGCTTATTGAAAAGAGTCGTCTTGTAGAATCTCCGTAATACTTCCTTGAACGTCTACATTTGCAGGAGTAAAGATAAATATATGCGGACCGAGCTTTTGAACATGTCCCCCAAGAGCATATACGGTTCCGCTCAGAAAATCAATGATTCGTTGTGCATGATCACGACGCAAACGATGTAGATTGACTACAATAGGTCGATGACTTTTTAGATGATCACTGATCTCATTCACTTCCTCAAAAGTACGGGGCTCTATTAAGACGAGTCGAATATTTTTTTGAGTGTGGATAGACACGATATTACTCTTCCCTTTTGTAGATTGTGGTGAAGCGGTTGCTGCCTCTGGCTGTTGTTCAACGATCTCTTCGTAATATTCTTCATCATCATTCATTCCTAAAAAATGTAAGAAGCGATCTTTGATAGTCACTTCTCGTTCCTCCTCTTTTCCCACCTACTCACGGTCTCCCTCCCGTCAAGGTGGAACCAAGTCGGACAAAGGTCGCGCCCTCTTCCACAGCAATCTCATAATCTTGAGACATTCCCATGGAGAGTTCCGAGAGTGTTGGTAGAACCGTATTTTGTATTTGGACTTGACGATATTTTAATTCTTGGAAAATCTCCCTAATCAGGGACTGATTTTCGGTATGAGGAGCCATCGTCATTAAACCGATCGGCTTTATAAATTTATACTTCGACATCGCTTGCACAAAATCTTCTAATTCTTTTGGAGAAATTCCGTATTTTGTCTCTTCCCCTGAGATATTTACTTGGATAAATACATTTAGTTCGTCTCCTATCACTTCTAGACGTCGCTCTAACTCATCTGCAAGCGAGAGGCGATCTAGAGAATGGAGATAACGAAATCGTCCTACTACGTCTTTACTTTTTTTTCGTTGTAAGTGACCAATAAAATGCCACGTGCCACGATCACCTAGTTCCTTCCATTTTGGGATCCCATCTTGAACTTTGCTCTCCCCAATATGAAGGATCCCAGCATCTAAGGTTTCTTTGGTAGTTTCCAAATCGACGTATTTGGTAACCGCCACTACTTGTACTTCTTGAGGATTTCGACCTGCTCGAGCACAGGCTTGTCGGATTTTGGTCTGGACTTGTTCATAGTTTTGTCTAACAGTTTTCATGACTTATTCCTCTTTCCAATCAGTGCAACCATTCGTCCTGTATCTCCATGATCTCTCCGATGGGAGTAAAAAAAGGAATCTTCACAGCTTGTACAGTATGATGTAACCAAAATATTACGATCGGGGATCTCTGCTAGTCGAAACAGCTCACGATTGGCTAGCTTAAGATCCAGTCTCCAGTGACTCTTATCTGTAGGTTTAGCAATCTCTTCAGATGGATCTTTGCTAAGGGCTTCTCTCAGTGGATTTATTACATTCTCATCCACCTCATAGCAGCAAGATCCGATCGAAGGACCGATCGCCACTTCTATCTGTTCCCGATTTGCACCACGTCGAACCAATTCTTCGATCATATTGGGCCCAATCTTGCCAACAGTTCCCTTCCAACCAGCATGTGCCACTGCCACCACTTCTAGATCTGGACTATAAAAATATAATGGAACACAATCTGCATAGTAGGCTGCCAACAAAAGGTTTTCCTGATCAGTCAAAAGCCCATCCGTATCAGCAAATGCATCAGTACGAGAGCGATTCCCTTTCCCTCTATCAGAAGCTTTTGCTTCTTGAATGGAGACACCATGAACTTGTTCTCCACAAGTCCAAGATGATAGTGACATTCCAAGGGCATCAGATAATTTTTGTCGATTATCTAATACCTGCTCTGGATTCTCTCCTACATGCAAAGCATAATTTTGTTGATAATTATCTCTTTCTTTCACTCTGGCGCTAAACCCTGCCACTAGATGAGGATATTTCTTTTCCCAAGCGGTTAAACGAAAAAAAGGAATTCCTTCTAGTATTTGATACTGAAATGGCTCCATTTTTTCTGTCCTCCTTCGAGTGAGCTATGAAAACTTATGGTAAGCAAACATGGTGGTCTTACTACCATTTTGCTTCACAAATAGTGGATTGCACACTTATGTAATCTTAACTTTACTATTCTCTTATTTTAACATACAGATCGATCTCTCCCAAAAAAGGCACAAAAAAAGACCGTCTTTTTTTGAATTAAAACGGTCTATTATAGAAACGTCTATCGATCTTCTTCCTCATACATATTGGTAGATCGAGAATACGATATTGCTGTTTTCGAATCCAGACGAACCAAAATCACATCAGACCCAATTTTCACGATTTGACGCCAAGGAATGGTAAATTCTTCGCCTCCAGAAACCCAACCAAACAATCTTGTTTCACTTGGAATGACGATGGCTCGAATCACACCTTTACTCATGTCAATATCTAAGTCATGGATCTGCCCTAGTTTTCGTCCATCTGCAATATTGATCACATCTTTGGTCTGTAAATCCGTTATTTTCATCCATACTCCCCCCATCTAGCTGGGCTTTGTCTATGTATATGTAGGAAGTAATGGAAATGTACTAGAAGCTATTCAAAACCAAAAATCAGAACCTTTCTTTCCCTTGTAGCTTCGCTCACTCCGATATTTTGTGTAAGATGTCTTTTCTAAAACGGTAAATAGGAGGAACGTCATTACAAACGTGGATCAATTGGATCCGTTTCGAACGCTAAAACCGCAAAGGCACATTCATGTACTCTACGAAGTGGTTCCTGGTTAACAAAACGCTCTAATCCCTCTAATCCAAGACAAAACTCTTGTAACGCTAACCAACGTTTACGACGAACGTTACGTTTACGTAGTCTTTCTAAGTTTTCAGGAAGCGTATACTCTGGACCATAGATAATGCGTAAGTATTCTTTTCCCCTAACTTTGATCGCTGGTTGAACGATACCGGCATCTTGTTTCCATAAAAACTGCTTTGGCTTGACAACCATCCCTTCTCCATCCGAGCTAGTCCACTTTTTCCAAGTTACAATTGCTTCTTGTATACTCTCTTGATTTTGGAGATCTACTTGGATGTAATTGGTAACTTGGAGGAGAGATTCATGTTTGCAAAAACTCTCGATCTTATGTAAGTGCCAGAGGTGCTCCCGATCGTGGTGTACTTTTCGTTCGCTGGCTAACAAATGAAACGGGGCAATTCGAATATCTTCCACTGATTCCACTTCCCAGCAGTAGGGTTGATAGGAGGCGACAAATTGTTGGCTTGCATGTTGTCTTGATTGATACTTGTTCAAAAGCTCGTCTACTGGCAATCCGTTCCCTTTAGCTTTTTGAAGCACTTCTACCGAACGAGTCATGGAGGCATTTGCCGCTGCCCCAACCGCAGCATACTGTGTTCGCAAAAGCTCCATCGCTTTTTCAGACCATGGGAGAATTTCTGCATCAAGTAATACCCAGTCTGTCTGTAACTCTTCCCATAAGCCAGACTTGGAGATCGCTTCGGAAGTACGCTGTAAAATCTCTTGCTCTCGTTTGCGATCTGAGAAAAATGGACGTCCAGTTCGGGTGTAGATGACTCCATAACTTTGTTCTTTCATTCGAAAACGACGAATAGCAACCTCTGGAGTACGACATACAACTAGAAGAGCTCGTGATCCCATATGTTTCTCTTCACAGATTACTTCTTGAACCCCTAATTCTTGATAATATCGAAAAGCTTCTTTTGGGTGCTCAAGATAATCCGGCAGATCAGATGTCTCCGTTGGTGACATCGTCGGTGGCAAATAGATTAGCCAATTTGGATGAACGGTATGCTGACTCATAATCTCCAATGCGGGTGCAATCTGATTTTCTTTCAGACGAATCGGCGGCAGGTACCGCGTTAGAATAGGTTTATCTTTTAGATCACCAATTTTAAGTTCATTTGAATGTTCCGCTTGGAGGGAGCGTCGATACTTAGCGTATTCTTGCTTCGCTGAAACCGAAACCATGGTCTTCTCTGGATAACGTAAAGCCGTCAGACGCCCACCAAACACACAACCTGTATCGATATTGACCGTATTGCCTAACCAATAAGGTTCCGCTTGGGGAGTATGTCCATAAACAACAAAAGCTTCTCCTGCATAATCTAATGCCCAGTCTAGCCGTACAGGATAGCCTTCTTCATCTAACTGACCTGTAGTCTCCCCATATAAAGCAAACGAACGAACAGCTCCTGAGGATCGTCCGTGGAATTCTTGCTTTAGTCCAGCATGAGCTACCACTAGTTTTCCTTGATCAAGCATTAGATGGTGAGGTAAGTTCTCCAGAAACTCCTGATGTTGCTCTAGTTCTTGTTGAGAAGCTCCAGCTAGTTGCTTCATGGTGGTCTCTAACCCATGTTGCACTTTCACCTTGCCACCTTTTAGTTTGCGTAAAAGCTTATCATCATGGTTGCCCACCACACACAGAGCCTGTCCATTCATGACCAAGTCTCGTACTAATCGTAAAACTGCTGGGCTATCTGGACCCCGATCCACTAAATCGCCTACAAAGATCAACTTACGCACATCTGGATGAGTCAATTGATAGCCATCTTTGTGTTGCTCTAATGAATATCCAAGCTGATCGATTAGCTCCAAAAGCTCGTCTACGCATCCATGAACATCTCCGATGATGTCAAATGGACCTTCCTCATATCGACGATCGACGTGAAGTGGTACCCGCACGATTTCTGTTGCCTCCCATTCTTCTACATTACGAATACGAAGAAGTCCCCGAAACTCTTTGCGAATCTTGCTCATCTCTTGTTTTAGAATCTGGGAATGCCGGCGAATCACACGAGTGGGAAGAGCTTTCTCTCCTCGTTGTTTGTTCCATGCTTGGCAGATAGACTCAGGTAGGTCCAACACAATCGCTACCACAGGAACATGATATTGTTTGGCTAATTGTCGTAGCTCAGCTCTTGCATCCGCTCGGAGATTGGTCGCATCGACAACGGTAAGCCGCCCTATCTGTAATCGTTTCTCTAAAATAAAATGAAGGGCAGCAAATGCTTCTTTGGAGACGCTTTGATTCATCTCATCATCCGAGACAAGACCACGAAACGTATCGCTAGACAAAATTTCTGTCGGACGAAAATGCCGCTTGGCAAAGGTCGATTTCCCAGAACCAGATGGTCCGATTAATACAACTAATGCTAAATTTGGGATCTTCCATCTCATCGTAATATCTCCTTCTCTACTATATGAAATAGAGCCATCTGGGAAGGTGCCCCTAAAGTCTCATCTTCTTCTCCTAATGGAAAAAAGCGCACTTGATAACCATATTCTTTCGCGATCCTCTCTCCCCAACTCTGAAAATCATTTCGTGTCCATTCAAAACGATGATCTGGATGGCGAAAACCCCCATCCTTTAACCCTTCATACAGTTGGTTATATTCTCTATTAGGGGTCGTCAACAAGATGTATGGAGAACGAATCTCACGGAAAAGTTGATGCTCTACCATTGGGAGCCGGTCCAACTCGATATGCTCCAATACCTCTACTAAAACGGTAGCTTCATAGCCTTGATGGCGCTTATCTCCATACAGGAGGGAACTCTGAAAAAGTTGTATACGAGGATCTTCCCAACGCTCTAATTTATTCTGTGTCTTTTGAAGTACAGATAAGGAAACATCCGTTCCAGCAATTCGCTCAAAAGTGCGTACTTGCCTTAGTTTTTGTAACAGTTGTCCAGACCCACATCCTAAATCCAATACGGATCGAACACCTAGTTCTACCAGTTTATCTACTACTATCTGATGGCGTAACTCATGTAAACGAACAGTTTTCTCTGAATCCAACATCGATTCTGAGTTCTCTAGTTGCCCCTCTACTGGTGATAAATCTTTTAGTACTTGTTTTGCCAACTTCTTTTGATGCCGCAAATATCTTCCTACTATAATTTCCTTTTCCGGATGATTTGCTAACCATTCTCCTCCATGACGTTGTAGCTTCTCTAGTTCATCTTCACTAGTAAAGTAATGCTTGTCATTATCTAGCACCGGAACTAACACATAAAGATGGGAGAGTAATTCAGATAAACGTATCTTTTGGCGAAGGATCAATTGATAATAAGGACTGTCTCCCCATTGTGGGAAAGTAGGATCAAGTGCTAGTCTCGTAAGTTCTAGTTGATAACCAAGAGGTTCCCAAAGTCGGCGTAACAATCCTTCTCCTCCTCGACTTGGAAGAACCGATAACTCAGCAGTAAGATCCAGTGCTGCCTCCACCAGCTCAGGGCGTTTATTACAAGTACCATTTAGTGCTGTACTTAACACTTTACTTAGCATAGTCGTAAAATAAGAGGAAGCTACATAAGGACGATCATTTACATATGGTTCTAAGGGAGAACGACGATTTCCTTTCTCTTCCACACGAGATAAGGAGATTGGATCAATATCGAGTAACATGGCAAACGTGCAGCGTGTCTCCGTCGCTTCAGGATAAAACAGGTGCACCTTGCCAAATGGAAGTTCAAATTCCTGTACTCGACTCGGATTCTTATGTAAGAGATAGCCTAAGTCGGTGGCATCTTGCCCTTCATAGGTTAGGGTAAATAACATGAAATATCACTCACCTAATAATGTATTAATTAATCTTCTTCCTCTTCAAACATTTCCGGGTATAAACGTTCCATCACTTGATCATTACTTAATGATTTCGGTAATTGTGTCTCATCTTCGTAACCATCATCTATTTTTCGGGATTTGGTTCATCCAAAATATGAGCCTTGAACAATACCTTTACTGCATACCAACCTTGTTTATCCATCTAATTCGACCGCATCATCTGGAATCTCAGGATATAAACGCTCGATCACTTCTTGATCCGATACATCTTTAGGAAATTCAAGAAATCGGGTAAATACTTCCGTTCCATGTCCTATCTGATCATCTAATAGTTGAAAGCAGTAATCTACTTGATCCACAACGCGAACTTTCTCATCATATCTATTAAAGTACTCCGTCTCTGCTTCCCTAGCTATTATAAGAGCCTGCTTGGAAGCATCCTCATCTGATACTGCTTGTATCAGATAGGTAACCTCTTCATACATACAGCTTTTATTTTGATAATGAGAGTCTATTTTTTCTGGATTTGGCTCACCACTGTAAACTGATTTAAATAAAACCTTCACCCCATACCAACTTTTTTTAATAATTTATTCACTCCTCTACTTACCTTATATAGAATACATTCTAATGCTCTTCCAACACACTCAGAACAAACTCTAACACATTCACATAATATAAAAAGAATGCATTAGAAATAATAGTAAACAAAATGATTTAAGTTTTCTAATTTACTAATGACTTATGATAAACAAAAAAGAAAAATCAGTACAACATTTTCTTAATCGAATAAAAGAGACACTGATAATAGTTACCAGTGTCCAATTAATTTTCCCTATTTACCAACGGCGAAAGCGACGAAAACGACGAAATGGTATCACAAAGAAACGCGGAAAAAAGAAAAATGGGTGGATAAAGCGACGACGGCGTCTAAAAAATTGTTGCGTTTCGAGATCAGTATCTAATTGATCTTGTTCTTCTATATAGGATGGCCCAATAGAAGATTCGGCAAAATCAGGATATTCCTGTATCGTTGGGTATCTTCCTTGTTTTTTCTTCATCTAACACACCTCGTTATAAGCTTATTTTCATGATCACTATATACAGGTTGTTGGCTATAGGTGAACCCAAACATAACAAAGAAGGACTGTAGCACCTTCATGCCACAGTCCTTCTCTACGTTCTTTATCCTGTTGAAATCTAGGTAATATAGCGGTTCATCTGTTGGATCGCTGCTTTTTCCAGACGAGAAACTTGTGCTTGTGAGATCCCAATCTCATCCGCCACTTCCATTTGGGTCTTCCCCTCAAAAAAGCGCATCGACAAGATCATTTTTTCTCGATCATTTAAACGCCCCAGACCCTCTTTCAAAGCTATTTCTTCTAGCCATTGAGCATCTTTTGTCTTATCATCACTTATTTGATCCATTACATAGATCGGATCTCCTCCATCTTGATAGACGGGTTCAAACATGGAGACAGGATCTTGAATCGCATCTAGTGCAAAAACGACATCCTCTTTTGGAACATTTAATTCTCGAGATATTTCCATGATGGTTGGTTCTCGGTTAAACCGATTGGTCAATTGGTCTCGTATTTGCAACGCCTTATAGGCAATATCTCGTAATGAGCGAGAGACACGAATCGGATTGTTATCACGTAAATATCTCCGAATCTCCCCAATAATCATGGGAACAGCATACGTGGAAAATTTCACGTTTTGACCGAGATCAAAGTTGTCAATTGCTTTCATCAAACCGATGCAACCGACTTGAAATAGATCGTCGACGCATTCCCCACGGTTGTTAAAACGTTGGATCACACTTAAAACGAGACGTAAATTGCCGTTGACGAGCGTTTCTCTAGCAGAAAGCTCCCCTGACTGCAATTCGCGAAACAAGATGCGCATCTCTTGGTTCTTAAGTACAGGAAGTTTGGAAGTGTCTACTCCACAGATCTCTACTTTGTTTCGCGCCATAGATGTGGTCCCTCCTCAGATGAAGTAACGTCATTCAGTATCTCCTACAGAGGGAAATTTATAATACAGAGGAACTATCTGTAATTTAAACCATTTTATTGAATTCTTTGCGTAGTCTTTTTATAATTCGCTTTTCCAATCGCGAAATGTACGATTGCGAAATTCCCAGTAAATCAGCGACATCTTTTTGTGTTTTTTCTTCTCCGCCCTCTAATCCAAAACGGAGTACCATGATTCTTCGCTCTCGGTCATTTAATGTCTCTAGAGCAGTAATCAAAATCTTTTTGTCCACTTGATCTTCTAAGTCACGATAGATGGTGTCATTCTCCGTTCCTAGTACATCGGACAATAAAAGCTCATTGCCATCTACATCGATATTGAGTGGTTCATCGAGTGAAACCTCGGAGCGAATCTTGTTGTTGCGTCGTAAGAACATTAAGATTTCATTTTCGATACAACGTGAGGCATAAGTTGCTAGCTTGATCTTTTTGGAAGGATCAAACGTATTGACTGCTTTAATCAGACCAATTGTCCCAATGGAAACGAGATCTTCAATGTTGATTCCCGTATTCTCAAACTTGCGAGCTATATAGACCACTAACCTCAAGTTTCGTTCGATTAGCATCGCTCGTACAGCTGCATCGCCGTTTGGGAGTCGATACAGAAGATGTTCCTCTTCTTCGCGAGTAAGTGGTGGTGGCAGTGCCTCACTTCCTCCGATGTAATAGATCTCTTCTCCTTTTACACCCAAGTAAATCAACATGCGATACCAAAATAAATTCACGTTCAATTTCCATTTTGCCAACATGGCTGATAGCCCCCTTTCTCAACTGACGGCAGATAGGCAAGAGGGATGGATAATTGCTTGGTAGGTGCCATCGGTCGAAAATCGTCCGACATCTATTCCTATGAGTACTTTCCCCACATTATTCCACTGATTTTCTTGCCATATCTCTACCTGATCTGGTTTGTATGCAATCATCACTTCTTGCTCTCTTCCAGCTGCCCGATATGGTACTAAACGAATTTTTACCATCCACTCTGGTGGTAACTCCGCCCAACCTTCTTCCCAGTCTTTGGCATAAGCCATCTTCACTACCGTATCAGGTAAAAACGGTCGCAATTCATCTAACTCCAAAAGTAATACAGGCGCCCTAGTTAACGGATCTCGTAGCTGATTTCCCGTATCGACCAGTCCAGTACATTCCAACTCCTGACCGTCTGTCGTAATTTTCAGTGGGGTCAAAAACTGCTCAAATTGCTGGCGTTCTTGCAGTGTTCCGAGTGAAAAACGACTATAAATCCATACGAGCGGAAATCCGATCCAGAGAAAAAGCCACGATACAGGAGATCCCCATCCCGAAGGCGATTCCGTATACAAGATACCACCTGCTACCTGATGATCTCCGGTCCAGATAAAGTGAAGTGCAATCATTGCCCCACCTGTCAGAAAGCAAGTTACATAAAAAACTCCTAGGGTACGAAGGTAAGCAATCAGATTTCCAAAACCAAATGAGAGATAGATCATGAACATGGAAACAATCAGTTTCATAGGTAAGAAGTAAGCGGGAGTAAACTCTTGCCACAAATGTAACGTTGCATAGATCCCCCCGACAGTTGCTCCCAACAGTAATCGCCAAACCTTAGTTCGCTGTTTACGAATCCCCGAGGTAAGCCATAAAAGAAGGTAATCAAAGCAACTATTGAGCAGGAAAACAACATCGGCATAGACAGTCACTTAGGCACCCTCCTAACACTATCTTCATGATCTCGGGTGACAATGGTTTTGATCCTAAACAAAAGGAAACAACTCCCAAGCGAGACTTAGTATATCTCAATCTCTATTAGAAAGTTTGTTGAAACTTGCCAAGGATTTAGTAAGAAGTTTTGTCGAATAATCTCTAATAAAAATATTTCTAAAAAAGAATCGATATGAATCTGTCTTTTTTGCTGATGAATTTCTTGAATTTAAAATAAAAAAAGAGCTGTCGAAACAGCTCATCAGTTTATTACAAAACAAACCATTGCAATTGTTTGAGTTAGGCGCATTTAAATCATTACTTTTTTAAAATCGGAATCCATATCTCACTTTTAAAAGTCGGGGAAGTGACATCTTTATGTTCATTCCACAAAATCTCTGGCCCTTCTGTTTGTTCATAGTTGGAGGATGGGAACCATTCGGAATAGATCCGTCCCCAGACATCTTGAAGCGTATCAGGAAATGGTCCAACTGCTTCAAACACAGCCCATGTGGACGCAGCAACTTCAAGTTTCATCAGATTATCTGGACACTCCTTCGTTGTTGCCACTCCTATATAATGATCTAGCTCCCCTTTTTCCTCCATTCGACCCTCCGAAAAGTTCGTCGATGCACTAAGCAGGCCTTGAGGCTCTACATTAGAAAGTTGCTTCAGTTTATTGATCATTTCAACATGTAAACTTTCCCACATAGAGGCAATCTCTGGATTTACTCCATGAAATATAATCGGAACTCTTTTCTTGATCCCTACGATGTGAAATGCTTCTTTTTCTTCTATTCGATAGTTCATTTCACTTCCTCCTTTAATCGATAATTGGAAGGTCATTCGTGGGTATGCTTTCAAAAATGAACCATAACTTCTGGCTTCTGTCGGTGTTACCCCATGAAGACTGTGAAAAGCACGTGTAAATGAATCTGGAGAGCTATATTGATATTTCACAGCAACATCGATTACCCTTTTGTTGCGGTTTTGAAGCTCAAAGGCTGCTAAAGTAAGGCGTCTTCGGCGGATGTACTCCGACAGCGTAACCCCAGCAAGAAATGAAAACATTCTTTTAAAGTGATACTCTGAACAACATGACAGCCTTGCAACTTCTTTATAGTCCAATTCTTCAGTAAGATTCTCTTCAATATAGGCTAAGGCTCCATTCATTTTGTCGAGTAAATCCACAAGAATAACCTCCCTCGTATCAAAAGAATAGCAGGAAGGGAAGAAGTCAATCCGATGTTTTGGGCACGATTATGTAGGGTTCGTCAAACACGGTAGATCTATTCCACAGTCAAAAACCCGCTTCCAAGTGGCAGCAGGTTTTATAGTAAAAAAGTGGGGAAGCTACTTCCAAAACAAATATCCCTCCACTTGACTTCTTTCCATCACTCCGAACTCATTTGATCGCATTCTAGATGGTCGTCTAGTTCCCATTCCAATCACAGACGACAATTTCCATTTGGGTATCTTGAAAAACTTCTTCTATTATCCCTTTCACCTTTTGCCACTTCAATCGATCAAGACCACAACCGAGTTTGGGAATTGCTAAATATGTTAAATCACGTTCCAAACAATAGTTCTTCATGGAGAGAATCGCTTCTTTTAGATTAGAATAGGTTGGTTTGTGCCAATAACGAATTTTGGTTACTAGATTAAAAGTTCGTCCCATCGGATAG
The DNA here is from genome assembly GCF_000942395.1 of Risungbinella massiliensis. GTDB lineage: Bacteria > Bacillota > Bacilli > Thermoactinomycetales > Thermoactinomycetaceae > Risungbinella > Risungbinella massiliensis. Next base: position 812,574 of record NZ_LN812103.1, on the reverse strand, counting down.
CACTTCCCTATTTCTAGCAATTTAATATTGGCTAGAACCTGTAGAGGATCTAATTGGAATTTTTTTCGAAATTCTAAGGCTATGCCTGCTCCCATTTTAGCATCCGCTGAAATGCAGTGTGCTAAGTAGTACTCTTCGGGCATCGAAAACAAGTTTTTCTGTTCTTCTCTTAGTTGCAAGATTAGTCTCTCCCTTTATGTTTCGTCTGTGATGTTCAAATCTATCAAACACTTTTTGGTACAAGAAAACCCCATCTTGATCAAGATGGGGCTCTTCGCAAGCTTACTTCACTAATTTGCGAATTCCTTGTATCTGACCCATATGCAGTCCTTCATGAAACATACAGAAAGTCAATCCATCTCCAGAAGTATAAATTGTCGTCTTGGGTAATTCAAAAGGGTTGGCTAGAGGAGTGTCTAGCTTTCCTTCTACTAAAGCACGCAATTTTCTCATCTGCTCTTGAGATGCTTCTTGTAACTCCGCAAGTGTTGGGGTTTCATCTGTAAAATTTTGCGGACTTGTTCCTCGCATAAAGTATTGTCCCCACTCTTCAGGGAGCGTGGAAGGAAAACCAGCCATCGTTAAAATCATAGCATCTGTTGATACTAAGACATGACCTACATTCCAACGGATGTTATTGTTAAATCCTTTCGGAATAATATTGGCTTCTTCTTCTGTTACATCACTGATGGCAATGCCAAGAGAATAGCGATACATCTCAAGTTGTTCGTATAAACTGGCTTCTTTCATAAGTAACAGCTCCTCTCCTCTTCCATACAAATCAAGTATACAATAGGGGAAGCTCTGTTAGTACCGAACAAAAGAAAACTCCAACTATTCATACTAGGAGTTTTCTTTGTATTACTGGATTTATTTTTTATACTGATTGCGGAGAAATGTCGGAATATCGTAGTTATCTACATCTAAGATTTTGCTTCCACTTTTCTTCTCTTTGATGGGATTGGTCGTTGGATCAATCCCAAAGAGTGGTTTGCCTTTCTTTTCATTAGTTTGGGAATTGAGAAGGCCTGCTTCCATCTCTTCTTTGTTCTTTTGTCCATCAAAACCAGTTGCGATTACTGTAACTTGAATCTCATCTTTTAAACTTTCGTTGATTACCGCTCCAAAGATCATATTTACTTCTGGATGAGAAGCTTGCATCACAATATCGGCGGCCTCGTTCACTTCATAAAGACTTAAGTTATTTCCACCCGTGATATTCATCAACACTCCACGGGCACCATTGATGGACGTCTCCAGTAGTGGGCTACAGATGGCTTTGCGAGCCGCTTCCGCAGCACGATTTTCCCCAGTTGCCAAGCCAATTCCCATAAGAGCTGAACCACGTTCGGTCATAATCGTTTTAACATCGGCAAAGTCGAGGTTAATAAGACCAGGGACAGCAATGAGGTCAGAGATCCCTTGAACCCCTTGGCGTAATACATTATCTGCTTCCCGGAATGCTTCCATAATTGGGGTGTTTTTCTCCACAATCTCTAGTAATTTGTCGTTTGGAATCACGATCAAGGTATCGACATTTTCTTTTAAGGCAGCGACTCCAGAATCCGCTTGGATAGAGCGCTTGCGGCCTTCAAAATTAAAGGGGCGTGTAACTACTCCCACAGTGAGAGAGCCCAGTTCCCGAGCGATCGCTGCAATCTCAGGTGCAGCACCAGTACCAGTTCCTCCACCCATTCCCGCTGTGACAAATACCATATCTGCCCCACGCAAAACATTTTCCAACTGTTCGCGGCTTTCTTCAGCTGCTTTTTTTCCAACATCCGGCTTAGCTCCTGCACCAAGACCACGAGTTAATTTCTCTCCGATCTGAAGCTTGATAGGAGCTTTGGAACGATTAAGTGCTTGTGCATCTGTGTTTACCGCAATAAACTCTACACCTTGTACTCCAGCATCAATCATTCGATTGACCGCATTGCTACCGCCACCACCGACGCCAATTACCTTAATCTGTGCAATCTGTTCTAATTCCAAGTCAAATTCAAACATGCTTGTCCCTCCATCGTGACAAAAAAATTCAAATGAATTCACTTAGCCAAGTTTTTACTCGTTCAAAGGGAGAAACCTTCTTTTTCTGTTTTGGAGCTTCCATCTCTTTTGGTTCCTCTTCTTCTGGTGGAATCTCATAACCACCTCGAGCTTCTAAATAATGAATCATCGAAACTCCCGGAACAAAGGATGGATCGTTAGCCCCTATTTGATCCGGTACTGCGATACGAACCGTGTCACTTAGATGCTTATGTGCAACAGAGAGAATTTCTTTGGTTGCCATCACACCTCCAGTTAAAACATATCCCCCAGAAGGTTGGCTAGAAAAACCTAATGCATCAACTTGTTTGCGTATGAGATAGAACATCTCCGCAATACGGGGGTGCATGATCAAACTGAGGTCCGTTGTCGCATACTCGATCTCTTTCGCATCGCCATTTACCAATTCAATAGAGAAGCTCTCTTCCTGTGGGATCAGCTGAGGGTCTGCTACTCCATACTTGCATTTGAGTTCTTCTGCTGTTTGTCTATTACACTGAAACCCATGCATGATATCTTTGGTAATGTGTTCGCCCCCAAGAGGAAGAACCACATGAGAGGCTAAATGTCCATTTTGATAAATCGTGATCGACATGGTACCTCCGCCGATATTCACTAGGACCGTACCAAGTGCTTTTTCATCAGTTGTGAGGATCGTCTCTCCAAGTGTAAGTGGTAAAAACATAAATCCTGCCACATGGTAAGAGGCTCGCTCCACACTCCGAACTACATTATGGAGTATCGTTTTGGTGCCTGTCACAATGAGAGAATCGACTTCCAAACGAACCCCAATCATGTTGGTTGGATCAGGTATATTTGCAGTGCCATCTACAACAAATTGCTTAGGTAAGATCTCTACCATCAATTTGTCCTCTGGCAACGAAATGACTTTGGAAGCTTGAATTACACGTTCTATGTCGTGTAATCCTATCTCACGATCTTCGTTATGTACTGCGACAACTCCATGACTTTCTTGAAGACAAAAATGATTTCCACAAACCCCTACGTAAACTTCGGTTATCTCAATTCCTAGCATTCGCTCCACGTTTTCGATCGCTTGGCGAATGGATCCGGCCGCTTGGTCTATATCAACAATAGCTCCCTTTTGAACCCCTTTGGAAACAGCAGATCCAAATCCTAGAATCTGTAGTTTCCCAGTTGTTTCAATTTTTGCTACTACTGCGCGAACTTGGGTAGATCCGATATCGAGACTCACAATGTAAGGTTGATGTTTCAAACTGGGCACCTCCTTGCCCGAGAACGAAGGCTATTTCAAAGCAAGAGAAGGAAAAGGGAGAAGAGTGATCAATCTTTAATTCCACACAATTTTATTGATCACCTTTCGTAAGATTCATTTTTCTTCGGAAAATTTACATATTCTCTCAATTTCGAGGGAAGTTCCTACTTGCTTTTCAGATCCGTACTCCTTCTCACAATCTACCACATGATGTCTTTCCTCCGAGAATCTGAATATAAAGTTAAGAATCCGGAGAAAACCATACACTCTCCAATAGATAAATGGTGCCTGGTGGTTCTTTTTGAAAAGGCTCATAATACTGTATCTTTTGGTGAAAATCATCTACTCGAGCGATGATTTTGTGATGATTTTTGGTTAGCAAAATCAACTGATCCGATCGTCCAGGTTGAGGCTCCATTTTCCAAAAAAGCTCACGTTTCGCTGCTGGGAGAAGGGAAAACTCACGTACCGCTTGATTTAACAGTGGACTGTTTGGCGGAAATCCTTCTAAGGTGACTAAGGAAGCTGTGGTCTCTACAATAGGACGTTGCAGTAGGATTACACCGCTGGCTAGGATTGGATACAAACGGTTATCTAAGGTGCGATAATGGGCAATGATTGCATGTTCTGTTACGTTTACTTCTAATTTGGCGGGAAAAGATTTGGTAACGTGAACCTCTTTCACTTCTGGTAACGTCAAAACTCCTTTTTGAATCTCACGCTCACTTACACGAAAGTAGGAATCACCTACTTTTGTTTTCATTCGAGTAAGGACATCCTGAGTAGTTAATAAATGAGTTCCTGTTACCTGTATCTCCGAAATTTTACTATAGGGAGATCGTAAAAAAAGAAGCGAGACCAACCCAACAAAAAAAAGAAAAACTAGAACTTTTGCCCAAGGAGAAGTAGACGATTTTCCCATCATCCGAGTCCGAAACGGCGGAACTCGTTCTTCCATGCACCTTCTCCTTTGCTATCAATCTTTTTTCTATCTTAACACAACAATCAGCATGCTGAAATAATCTGACTACCCTGAGACAGAAGAGATTTCTGCACGTAAAGACGGGAAGTAAAACCAAGAAAATGACACAAAAGAAAAACCTTGGAGAATAAACCCCGAGGCTTTTTTCGTATTGTTTGGCTCGTATGATTTACATTTTCTACGGTAGATCCTAAAAGGAATTGATCATTTTCAATACCCTTCTAAAGTATATTTCTTTTGTTATTGATCGATCAGATTTTCATTTACTCCTCTTTAGCAGCATCTACTTTCCAGCTCTTTTGCAGCTTCCGAATATAAATGATTTGACCAATGTGATATGCGTTATGAGTGGATGCATTTCCGAGTATCTGCCACCACTTAGCAGATACTCGGAAGCCGTTTACATCACTTTCGACTTTTTCTTCCGTAAGTAGATCTTGCCATTGTAAAAGTACCTCTAATAAACGTTCCTTTAAGTCATGAAATTTTTGATTTTCCGAAACGATAAAGCTTTTATCATTGTTTCCTATCGAAGGGACAGCATCGACATGAGATTTTTGGTACCTGATTTGCCAAGCTTCATTCCAATAAAGTAGATGCTGTACAATTTCAGCGATACTATGACTATATTCGGTAGGCTTCCAAAACGCTTCTTCCTCCGACAAATTCTCAACCGAGTCTGAAAAGGGGATGTACCAACTAGGGTCATTCGCATTTGCTAACAACTGATCAGATAAAACATCTTTTGCATGAAATATACTTTCCACGCTTCTTTCTTTAAAAAGTTTCTGATTTATTCGCGGTGAAAACCAAAGGGGGAAAATCCTAATCGAAGGGGTAACAAAACCCATGAGAAAAAGTACTCATGGGATGGAACGCATTTATGCCTCTCCTACTACTAATACCTCTGGTTCCAAATCAACTTCATACCGATCCCAAATCGTTTTACGAGCATATTGGATCAAAGAAAGAATATCTTCAGCTTTGGCTTGCCCCCGATTGATGATGAAATTGGCATGTAGCTCGGAAATCTGTGCATCACCAATCTGGTACCCTTTGAGACCCGATTCTTGAATGAGTCGGCCAGCATAATCACCAGGTGGATTACGAAAAACACTTCCCGCACAAGGAAATTGAAGTGGTTGTGTTTGCCGACGACGATCTTTAAACTCGGTAAGATGGGCGGTAATCTTCTCTGCTTCCCCTTCGGTTAGGCGGAAGGTGGCTTCCGTCACAATTCCTTTTAGCTCATTTTGCAAAACGGAAGTACGATAACGGAACTTACACTCTTCGTTCGTCAACCGTCTCCATTCTCCAGTCTCCAAGAGCACTTCTGCTGACACCAATACTTTGGAAATATCAGATCCGTGAGCCCCTGCGTTCATGTAGACAGCCCCCCCGACATTTCCTGGGATTCCACCAGCAAACTCAAGTCCGGTCAGTCCACTGCGTGCCGTCTTGGTTGCAAGTACAACGGTAGAAAATGCGCCACCTGCCGTTACCTCGGTGCCTTCGATCTGGAGATATTCAAAGCCCTCATCTAATTTGATCACCACACCGCGAATTCCTTTATCCCGTACGAGAAGATTGGAACCACGTCCAATCACCCGCCAAGGGTATTGTTTCTGATGAATAATCTTCATCGCCTGTTCTAATTGTTCACGAGATTTGGGATGGATCAGAAGATCTGCCGGTCCTCCTACTTTCCAAGTCGTGTGACGAGATAAGGGTTCATTCTCTCGAATCTCCTCTATTCCCGTAACAAGAAACTCCTCTTTAGTCGGTTTCACCGGAGTTTCCCCCCTTCTCTAGTTGTTTTATTGGTATTTTACATTATTCGTATGTTTCAGGATTGGTACTGCCTATGTCTCATCACGCTACATACGAAAATTGATCACTGATAGGAAAATATGTATTCTATGGATCGTACATACCCTAAATAGGATAGCGAGTTTTGAAGAAAGATGCAATCATAACAGAGATACGAATTTATCACAAAAAAAGCATACCATAATCGGCATACTTTTATTTTTCATAGATATATTTATACATTCCAATAGAATCGGTCATATATTCAAAGCCAAACTGTTTGTATAGATTATCTGCTGGGGGATCTGCAGAAAGTTGTATCAGAGAACCTGGTAGAGCTTTGCTATCTATGTATTGCATGATGTCACCCATCATTTTCTTACCAATTCCTTTTCCTTGGTAATCAGGATGGACCGCTACATCTACGATCAAAAAATTGACTCCTCCATCCCCTACTACTCTCGCCATGCCGATCAGTCTCTCACCCTCATAAACGGTAACGGCAAAGAGACTGTTTGGTAGTCCAATTCTCGCAGCTTCTTTGCCACGAGGGCTCATGCCTGCTTGGACGCGGAGATTGCAGTAGTCTTCTACAGATGGGGGTTCGTGGCGGTATTCTAGGTTGGAAAGTGTCATTTGGTTTGTTCCTTTCAGAACTTAGTGTTTATACATATATTTGTACCAGTAGTTTATCAGATACATCCACTCCTGAAAATCTTAAGCAGACTCGCTCCGTTTCAATGACAAAATCCCTCTCTAGATGAGATACACAATTATGTGTTTGAATAGTTCGATAAGATAAGGTCGCTTTCTCAAGAATGAATTTGGGAAGGCGACCTTATCTTATGCCCTTTTTACATTAGTGATTCTATTCACATAATTTTTTAAATGATATAGTACAAACGAGTTGTACTTTACTCCTTTTTTCTTGTTTGTCTTTGTAATCCCCCTTTTCTCTAAAACAAAGCAATAATTCTTCCTTACCACCCTCCATATGCTTATTTCGCTTAGTAAGCATATGGAGGAGGGGATAAGGAAAATTATTTGACATTTGTTTTTTACATCATGAGATAGAAGAGGGGAATACATAGTGCAACAAGAAGAGAAAAATCCCGCACTAAAAAAAGTACTAAAGATGCTATTATATGTAGATCGAAACTTAGACAATTTTGCCCAAAGCCATCCTGACGAAATAGTAGAGAAAGCCTATAAGACGTTTAAAAAAATGTCAGCCAAAAATCTAGTTCGCATCGAAGCACCTTTGACAGAAAGCAAATATGGAAAAGGGTGGAAGTTTAGTATTGGAAAGCCAAAATATCCAATCCTCGCATTAAGAAGTAACTCAGGACAAGGAACTCATGGCAGTATACCTTACCTAGTGATTAGTACAAATAATGGTACAATAAAAGTAGTTTGGGGTAGAGAGACCGACTACAACTCACGTGGGGAGAAAGCTAAAACTTTTTTCCTACTATAGTATCCAAGTTTTACTTGGGTACTATTTTTATTAAAAATTCCATTTGGAGGTTTACATATGAACCAGTACGGTATTTTAGATTTGGAAGCACCGATTATCCCCGGTCAATCTTTAGGTGGATTTACACTAAAAACACATATCAAGGAATATTACGATACGATTGACACTTTCCCTCATTTTAAAAGTGGGCGTACTAGGAAGGGGCATACTGGGTTAGATAATTATTATTCCATGCCCCTTCCGAATCTTATTAAATACAATTTTAAAGATACCCTAATACTTACATTTAATGTACTAAACGGAAAGTTAGAAAGTATTTTCGCCTATGAGAACTACCAAGGTTTGCTATTTGGAAAAATCGGAATCGGGATGAAAATCGATGATGCCATGCGGTTAGATGAGAGAATTTATTATGATGAAGAGGAAGATGGCTTTGGTATCCAAGGAGTAGACGGGATTGCAATCAGTCCGATGCTGGATCGACGGAAAAAATTGATCATCGAAGGAATCGGAGTATATATCAAAGAAAAAGATGAAAGAGGTTCAGAAAATAGCTTTAACTATGTTATGGGGAATTGGTAGAGCAGACACAACAAAAAGGAGAGGGAATCTTGCTGCCAACTCCTTTTTTTGTTGCGTATTACTCCGAATATTTATAGGATAAAACGTAACTACATACTTAATTCCCTTTTATATCATCCAAAACAAACCGATTCAATTCCTCTTTATACACACGCCATCGTGGCATAAATCGATCCATATAAGCTACAAAACGGTCGTTGTGATTTCGCTCCAACAAATGAACCATTTCGTGTACAACAACATATTCCAGGCAATGCTTTGGTTTTTTGGCTAATTCGAGATTGAGCCAGATCCGTTTGGCGGAGATATTACAAGTGCCCCACTTGGTTTTCATCAGCTTGACACCCCAAGAGTCTACCTCCACCCCCATCACCTCTTGCCACTTGTCAATGAGGGATGGTATCTGTTCTTTTAATTGCTTGCGATTACCACTCCATCATTACTTTCTCACGTTGTTCTCTCGTACTGCCTTCTCGTACATATAGATCAATATAGGTTTTATTGCGTATGATCACTTTTGGAGTTGTCTGCCCGTAGATCACATTTAAGAGATAGCGTGTACCAGCTACATAGTGGCTTTCACCTGATACAAATTCTCTTTGAGATTGGCGTTCTTGGTTTTCAAACTTGGTTTGCTGTTTTTTGATCCAGCTCATTTTGTAATGGCAAAAAGCCGGACAGCATCATCATTCACTTTCAAAGGTGCCGCAATACGCACTCTGCCGTTAGGTGGATACACACCAAGATGGAGGTTTTTGATATCTTTTTTTACTACGTCAATTTCTATGTTTCCGACAGTGATCTGGTGCATATTAGTAGTCCCCTTGTTTTTTACGATCTCGAAGATTTCTTCTGCTTTGTCCTTATCTTTGATGTGTTCTTTGATGACTATCATTACTTTTCGTTCTTTGATCATACTACCCCGCCATCCATCATACCTGTTGCGCAGAATGGATGCATGTAAAGCCAAGGCGAGTTCTTCGTCATGACCTAAGTTATCATATAAAGCTCGTTTGGCATTGGAATTTAAGCTTTCGGGATAGTTGGCAGAATTACCAGGATTTTTCACCTTTTTACTGAGTTCCACGATTTTCGCCAAGTACTCCTCATAATGTTTGGCGGCTTCTTTCCGTGCTTTGATGATCTCGTCGAGCAAAACGGACATATCTTCATAATACTTGGGGTTGGTAGGCATCTCATCAATAATCAATCGGCGAACATTGTTCTCGATCGTTTCGGCAACTGCTTCCGGGTCTTTTCTGATCCCTTTGGGCAATTCTTTGATCGCATCCTCGCCTCGTTCTACGATCAGCTCAATGAGGCTTAGATCATCAAAAGCCGAGATCTTTTCGCTCTCTTCCGCTCTGATATATGTATCGATCAGATGGCGCATCGCAGGCTCATATGCTTTTAGATCAATATAATCACCGCTAGCCCGCTTCATCTCTTCTCGAACATCCCTATAGTACTTGACTTCTCTCTTAATCTCCTCAATCTCTGGCGCGGAATAACCTGCTTCCACCATTTCATTTGCTAGATTGGCATAAGCCCGAATCAATGCAACTGTATACTTATACAAAGCCAACCGCTTGGGTTCGTTCCCTTTTAACTCCTCGCTATTTTCTGTATTTTTCGCACAGAAATAGCGAATGTATGCCATCGTGTCTTTAGGTGGCTCTACAGGCTCACAGAGAGCTTTAATACTTTCACGGGCACCCTCCAGCCGTTCTTTCTCCTTCTCCAAGCGATTGCTTAACAAGCCACCGACATCTTCTTTGTCATGACCGAGTGCTGATACTAGCTAATAATCGCACATTTGGTAAAACCATGGCTTTGAAACAGCTCATAATACTTGCACGCCTCATAAATACTACCTGCGACTAAGATGGCATTCCCTCTGCCATTTTGTAAGCGGTCTTTGATCTCCATATCCAGTAAAATATCGGCTACTACCTTTTCCAATCTGGATCTGGAGCTTAGGACACGTTGCATCGTGCCCCACTTCTTCTTCAGTTGGGCAAGGGCATAATCGGTCAAGCCTTTGGTCTTGGCAGTAAACCACTGGTCGATCTTGGCTGGTGAAGTGATATTTTGGTCAATGTTGCGAGCTTCGTAGCGCAAATCTAACACCACTTGATCGGCAACCGCTTCGTCAAACTTGTAGGTGTGAATGTACTTACCAAATACCTCGATGCTTTTTTGTTTATCCTTTTTTAACAATGGGGTATCAGTAAACCCAACAAACAACGTATTGGGCAAGATATGCTTCATCGCTTTATGTAGCTTCCCTGATTGGGTACGATGACACTCATCCACCAATACATAGAGATCTCCCTTGGACTTGAAGTCTTTGGGCAGACTATTGTTCAGCTCTTCAATATAGGCATCGTAATCTGCCTCTTCTTTCTTGCCGAACTTATGGATGAGCGAACAGACCAGCCATGGTGTGGTGGCATTTAGTTTTTCGATCAGATCATTTCCGCTGTGAGTGCGGTAAATCTCTTCATCCACGCCTTTGAACACCTTTTCGATCTGCTCGTCCAGTTCCGTGCGATCCGTAATGATCAACACCCGAGCGTCTTTGATATTCTCCCTGATCCACTTAGTCAGCCAGACCATCACCAAGCTCTTGCCGCTTCCTTGCGTGTGCCAGATAATGCCGCCTTCACGAATACGCAAGCTCTCTTGAGCTGCCTTCACCCCAAAATATTGATTATGGCGACAGAGCTTCTTGATCCCCCGATCATAGACGATAAAGTCATGGATCAGCTCTAGTAGTCTCTCTTTTTGGCAGAGCTGTACAATATGCCTATCTAGGACATTCTCTATCTCACAGGCTTCTTTCCAAGTGAGATAGTACTTTTCGGGAGTATCGATCACTCCATAGCGAATGCCCTCGGTATCATTACCCGCCATGACAATCTGGATAGTCGAGAAAAAAGGACGGATAAAATCTTTCTGCTGATTGTCCAGATTTTGGCGAATTCCTTCCGAGACAGAGACCGTACTACGTTTTAGCTCCAAGATCCCCAGCGCGATCCCATTCACATAGAGCACAATATCCGGACGTTTTTTGTGTTCCACTTTGATCGAGACTTCTTCGGCGATGGCAAAATCATTGTTTTGAGGATTGTTCCAATCGATCAGCCAGACCGTCTGCATGTTCTCGCCGACATTTTCTTTTACCTTCACCCCATAACGCAACAGAGAATACACTGCTTTATTGTTCTCATAGAGGTCTCTACTCTGATTGGTAGCTGTTCTCGTTAACTCATAGATTGCCTTGGTGATCAGGTCTTGGCTATATCCTTGTTTGGACAAATAATCTCGCAACAGACTCTCTTCGATATTGCGATTGTTTGCTCGATCATGCCAAGAACCAAAATACCGATAACCTAGCTTGCTTTGAAACAACTCTACCACTCGATCTTGCGTAACTCGCTCTCGTTGTCCCACTGCCATTAGACTAGCCCTAAAGCAAAAACGAGACAAATACAAATCCATCAAGCAAGGCATGATGCAACAATTACTCACCGGAAAAGTGAGGTTTGACCTTTTCCTTTCTATGGATTAAGGTCTTTTTGTCTTACATCTAAAAATAACGACGAGTTGTCTCATAATAAATCCATTACTAAGGAGATTTAATTATGAACAAAGAGCTTTACTTTCAATATCAGTGGAGATATACAAAAGAGGATCTAAAATTTTGTCCTCGTTGTGGACACCGATTTTCGCTAGAAAACTTACATATTCCCAACCAACCGCAACTACTTTGTCATTATTGTCAATTTGTCTTCTACTTAGATCCAAAGTTAGTAGTAGTGGCAGTGGTTCTAAATAGAGAAAAAAATAAAGTATTACTTCTTCAAAGAAACGAAGAGCCTAGGAAAGACTTATGGGCATTTCCAGGAGGACATGTAGAACGTGGACATGATCTTTTTGAAGTAATAAAAAATGAGGTAAAAGAAGAAACAGGTCTTTCTGTAGAGGTTAATGAAATTATAACTTGTCCAATTAGTCTACGAAGCGATTGCGGATCATGAAACAGTTATTGTGAACATCGAAAGCAAGAAAGGTTGTTTTTTCTATTTTGATGAAATCCCATGGAATAAACTTGCATTTCCCTCAACTGAAGAGTTAATTACGTTTGTATACAGATAAAAAAATCAGTTCAACCTGAAAATATAAAACTCTGTCGCCTCTCTCAACGGGGAGCAGAATATCATGCAATATCAAGAACAAGCTCTAAATCTAGTGCAATTGACGATCCACCTGAAGACTAACTCGTAAGGTACAGAAGATCCTCACTTAGAAAAAGACCTTTTCCTTTTAAGGAATAAGGTCTTTTTGTCTTACTTTTCGAGTTCTCACCCTTAATCTTTTTCAAATTGAAGTAGATTGTAGAACTACCATAAATAATTGAATGTCCACCTTAGGGGTGATAAGCATCAACAATATATTTGGTTTTTATATAAATATAAAGATAGAAGTACGTATTAGAGATTGGGAGCGAGATATACGTACTTCTATCTTGATGTAAGAGGACAGGTATACCCCGTTCCAGTTGGGAAGTTATCACAGATAATCACACATTTTGTAGTAGAAGGTAGTGGACTACCGGATAAAATAATTTTAAGATTAGGAAAACAAAACATCAAATTTGCATATTTCTCAGAAAGTGAAGACTAGTTTCTCGAAAAATCTATAGTTCCGATTAATGTTATGTCATTTTTTACTCATAATTATGACTAAAGTCTCTAAAAAATAGCCATTTTAGAAAATTACTGTGACGAATGGTGCAAAGATTCTTAAAAAAATACTAATTATTCGAGAGGTGTGTTACAGTGGTTGATGAAGAAATCGGAAAGGCACTACGAAATTACCGAAAATCTCGTGGGCTAAGATTAAAAGATCTTGCTGACGACCAATTATCAATTGCCACCATTAGTTCTATTGAGAGAGGAATTAAAGTACGCAAGCCTAAACGAGATTATTATGTAAAGAAGCTCGGCATTCAAAATCTTGCCGAACTGTCTTTGAATGAACAACATGACGTGAATGAGGTAAAACAAAAATTATTTTTGCTAGCTTCCAAAATAGATTCAGGACTTCTGGACAATGTACTTCCTACTTTTCGGACACTCCAATCACAATGTGAAACCAACAAAGAACTTCTAAGCGAATATTACTACCTAAAAGGAAAGTACTACTTTAAAAAGTCCAATTGGAATAAAACAAAGAGTTACCTGAATACTTGTATCGAGATATGTCAAAAGAACAAGTTATTCTCTACTAACTTCATTTCTTGTTGTTACAAAGAACTTGCCCGAGTTTGCTTTTTTGAACAAAATGACATCCAAAAGGCATTGGAATATGTAAATGAAGGATTAGATTATTACGATAAAGATGGAGAGCGGCAAGATATACGTCTCTATCTGATTGTCGGGAAAGCATCCTATCTTGATAAGTTGAATCTGATCGATGAATCGATGCATCTTCTAAATGAGTATTGGGAGTCGTTTCAGGAAGTTCCGGATCTAGAAGTACGCTTAAACGCTTACGAGATCAAAGCATCTATCTTAAACAAAAAGGGGGAGTACAAGAAAGCATTAGATTATGTCAAAGAAGGCTTTGCTCTATCTTCCATTAACCAACGTCATCGAAGATCACAGGAGTTACTCACAACATGGGGGAATATCTGTTTTAGTTTAAAAGATTATAAGCAAGCAGAAGAACTGTATTTGCAATCCTTAGAATTAGAACCCAAAACAAAAGCACGTGATTTGCTAGTTACTTCATACACCAGTCTAGGTATCCTATACAGCCATTTAAAACAAAATGAAGACGCATCAGAATACTTCAACCGTGCTCTAAAAGAAGGAGCAAGTACAAAAGATGCTCAACGACACTGTTTTGCTTTAACAAAATTTGCAGATTTCTTGATAAAAGAAAGCAAATATTTTGAAGCAATCATTTCCTTAGAAGAAGCCCGAGCAATCGCCGTAAAAATCATTTTTCAAACCCCTTAAAGGACATCCTCGTCAGTCTGTCTGATTGTTGGAAGTTGGTAAACCGGCAGGATAAATATATCGCCTGTTTAGAAGAAATACATTTACTAATTCGAGGAGGTGATCAGGTATGACTTTTGAAAGCGATCCTCCTTAGCGAGGCTAAAAAGATACAATGAAAACGACAAGGCAAAGAAAAAGATCGCAAATGAATGCGGTCTTTTTCTTTGCTGCGATGCCACTTCATTGGTCATACTTTTACTCCCATATACAAAAAAAGACCACCTAATTAGGAAGTCTGACGTTTCCATTCAGACACTTGCGCTTTTAATCGATAAAAATCACCTGCAAGTGTATCTGTTGTTCTTTCTGCTCGTTCTAATTCCTCTTTTGTGACTGCTATTTCCGATACTACTGCTAATGGTTCTTGCATAAAAGTAATTTTGCCGTTCATTGTTTCAAATAGATCCACGACATTTTCATGCAGGCTATTTATGTTGTCTCTTACTGATTGTATTTCCTGTTTTGCTCAGATTTCGTATCTTGTAACTCTTGATGAAGACCATCTACCTTTTGATTCAGTTCAACTTTTGTACTGTGCACTTCCTGTTGAAGACTATCTACCTTTAGATTCAGTTCCATTTTAGTACTTTGTAATTCCTGTTGAAGACCATCTACCTTCTGATTCAGCTCTTGTTGATTCTTATTTAGTTCTTGTAAAAGCTCTAGAATCTGATGTTCCATCCGTTCTCCTCCGTGTTCCTTGCTATTCTTGGAATGGATAATCTCTAGATGTACAAGATCCGTTATTGAATGTCTATTACTATACAATGACAATTTTAGTATCGCAACCATTAATCAAAAAATTTAAAAAACAAAAGAACCTCATACCAATTATAAAAGGAACTCACCTTTTTTGAATCCCTACTCATACCCTACTTCTCCGAAGGCTTACAAAACCTCGACAAGTTCAACAAAATGCCCACTGCAATCAAGGTCAAGGTAAGAGACGATCCTCCATAACTGAGAAATGGTAAGGTAACACCTGTGACAGGAAAGACGCCAGAAACTACTCCGATGTTGATCACCGATTGGATCATCAACATACTAGTAACCCCCGTGGCGACTAAACTAGTGAAGAGGTCGGGTGACAAGATCGCAGTTCGAAATCCTCTCCAGATCAAGACCGCAAATAAGATGACAACAGTTGCCGATCCTAAGAAACCTAGCTCCTCCGAGATAATAGAAAAGATGAAGTCCGTATGTGGCTCAGGGAGATAGAGATGCTTCTGTCGACTCATCCCAAAACCCATTCCCATGAGACCACCCGGTCCAATCGCAAATAGGGATTGAATAATCTGATATCCAGCACCTAGTGGATCTTGCCACGGATCGAGAAAGGCAGTGATCCGAGCCATTCGGTACGGAGCGGCTAAGATCAAGCCGACAAATCCGCCGATCCCTAACAAGACAAGCCCTAACAAGTGTTTGATCCTCGCTCCAGCCGCAAAGATAATGATCATTCCTGTACCGAAGAGAACCGTTCCTGTCCCTAAATCCGGTTGTAACATAATCAGTCCAAAAGCCAATCCCAAAATCCCTAGCCCAGGTAAAAAACCACGAGCAAATTTTTCGATTGGATATCCTGGTTTGGAAAACAGATTACCAAGAAAGGCGATCATTGCTAGTTTCGTAAATTCTGATGGCTGAATACTAAAAGCTCCAATCCCTAACCAACTTCTCGCCCCATTCCGCAAAATACCAACTCCTGGAATAAGGACGATGATTAGTAGAATAAAACAAGCAATAAGTGCAGGTTTTGCCCATTTACGAAATACATCTGGGTGTAAATTTGCGACCATGAACATAAAGAAAACGCCCAATGCCGCAAAGAGAAGCTGCCTTTTCGCAAAGTAGAAGGCATCGTCGTATTTGTCATAAGCAAACGCAGCACTTGCGCTATACACCATCACTACTCCGATGGTTAGCAAACACAATATAGCGATGACAATGACAAAATCAGGAGACGTTCTCGGTTTTAGCATGAGCGTTTTCACCTCGTTTTTCGTTCGAACAAGCTATTTATACAAGCCTATGCACAGCTTGTTTAAAAATGCTTCCTCGTTCTTCAAAAGAGGTATATAAATCCCAACTTGCACAAGCAGGAGAGAGCAATACGATATCGCCGGGTTTTGCCAACTTGGCAGCTGTATCCGTTGCAGCTTCAATCTCGGCTACGATCACTCGCTCTTCTATCCCTGCTTCTTTCGCACGTTCTTCCAGAATAGCAGCTGACTGTCCATAAGCCACCAATGCACGAACATGATCTTTCATGAATGGTATGAGCTCTTGAAAGTCGATCCCTCGATCCAGACCGCCTGCAATCAGCACAATCGGCTCCGTAAAAGAGTTGAGTGCATTTTTCGTAGCTTCCGCATTCGTTGCTTTGGAATTGTTATAAAACTTGATCTTGTTCCACTTTCGTACAAACTCCATTCGATGCTCCACACCTTGAAAGGTTGATAGCACTTGACATATTCCCTCTGGCTTCGCACCAGCACAAAGGGCGATTGCCGTAGCTGCTAGACAGTTTTCTAAATTAAAGGTACCTGGTAATTTCACCTCTTTGACTGGCAGGAGCCGAGTCAACTCTCCTCGCGGAAGGTGATAACAAATCCAATCATCTTCTACAAATATGCCTTGATCTAAGCGCTCTTTTGCAGAGAACCAGATCATCTGAGAATGGATCGTTCCAGACTCTCCCAATGCTCTGGTATGGGCATGATCCCAATTGAGGACCGCAAAATCCTCTGCTGTTTGATTCTGAAATATTTTCGCTTTGGAATCAGCATAATCATCTATCGTTTTATGATAATCCATATGAGCAGATACCAAATTGAGGAATGCGGCAATTCGCGGATGAAAATCGCCCGCTCCCTTTAATTGAAAACTAGATAACTCTGCTACTAGCCATTCATCTGGTGTCAGGTCTTGTACCACTTCAGTCAAAGCTTGGCCAATATTTCCTGCCACCTTCGATGGTACATCTCCTTGTTCGAGCATCAGACCTACCAATGTAGTAGTTGTTGTCTTACCATTGGAACCAGTGATCCCAATGATTGGAGCTGGCGAAAGTTTACCTGCGATCTCTACTTCCGTAACGACTGGAATGCCAAGTTCTATCGCCATTTGAATAGGAGCAATATGATATGGAACTCCCGGATTTTTCACCACCATATCAATTTCTTGCGTAATTAGATCTTCTGGATGGTAGCCACAGATTACACGGATTCCTAGCTCCTCTAATTGGGTGGCCTCGGGAGATTTCTCACGCGGCTTACTATCATTGACCAAAACATTTGCTCCTAAGTGATGAAGGAGCTTAGCTACCGCTACACCACTGCGAGCCATTCCGATTACGACGATACGCTGATTGCGCCACTGATCATTTATGCCCATATCTCGATCACAACACCGATGACTGCGAGCACTAAACCTGCAAACCAGAAGGTCGTAACAACACGCCACTCAGACCAGCCAACTAATTCGTAATGATGGTGCAAGGGACTCATTCGGAAAATACGTTTGCCTCTCGTTTTGAAGGAGGCGACCTGAAGCATAACAGACAAAGCTTCGACTACGAATACACCACCAATAATCGGCAAGAGGAACTCTGTCTCTGTAATAATCGCAAGGGCGGCAATCCCACCACCTAGTGCAAGGGAACCTGTATCCCCCATAAAAACCTTGGCAGGGTGAGCATTAAAGACGAGAAAACCAAGCAACGCACCTACCACGGAGATCGAGAAAATAGCTACGGTATAGTTGCTCTGTACCATTCCGATGATGGCATATGCACCGTATGCTACCGCTGCTGTACCTGCAAGCAGTCCATCTAGACCGTCGGTTAAGTTTACTGCGTTGGATGCCCCGATCATCATCAGAAGAAGTAGTGGCAGATACAACCACGTTAAGGTCAACTCATAATCGGTAAAAGGTAAATCTACTGAGAAAATAGCTCCCAATTTTGTACCTTCAGCTGTCCGTACGGTGAGCAATACCCAGAACAGGACAAGTCCGATAAACAACTGACCGAGTAGCTTTTGAGCTGCGGTCAAACCTAGACTTCTCTTCATCACTACTTTGATGTAATCATCTAAGAAACCGATAATTCCATAACCTAACGTTGCAAATAAAAGGAAAAACAAGTCCGCGTTAATCACTTGGTCACGATTGGTATTGGTCATCAATACTGCGCTACTAAATGGTAAAGCGGTCAAGACAATCGATATTAGAATTAAGGTTCCACCCATTGTAGGTGTACCTGCTTTTTTCAAATGCGCTTGCGGTCCTTCCTCACGAATACTTTGACCAAATTTTAATCTGCGTAAGGTGGGAATAATCATCGGCCCTAGCACGACTCCAATCCCAAAGGCGACTGCAAGCGGAATCAAAATAATACGTATATCAATATTACCCATGGCTCGTTCCTACGCTCCTTCAGTAATGATTTTTACGACTTGATCTAGTTGAGCACCTCGAGAAGCTTTTACGAGTAAGACAGTGTTTTCATTGCTATGTTGGAGGAGCCAATTGGATGCTTCTTGCCGATCAACAAAAGAATGAATTTGAAGCTTTCCTTCATGATTTCGTTCTTTTGCTCCATCTGCAATCCATTTTCCTTTTTCACCCACGGTTAGAAGACAATCAATCCCCAGCTCTACAGCGTTACGACCAAGATCTCGGTGATACTCCTCTTCCCATGTTCCTCCAATTTCTCGAATCTCCCCAAGTAGTGCCCACTTTTCTCGATCAGGTTCTATTTCTACTAGCAGATGAAGAGCTGCTTTCATAGAAGTAGGACTTGCGTTGTATGCATCATTAATAATCGTGATTCCATTTTTTCCAGTTACCTTTTCTAAACGCATCCCAGTAACTGTTACTTGAGAAAGCCCTGTGGCAATTTCGTCTTCTGTTAACCCCAAAGCTCTACCGATTTCAATAGCATAAAGTGCGTTCAAGATATTATGACGTCCTAAGATCGGTAAGGTAAAACGATGCTGAGACTTGCGAGAGATAAAGGTGTATGTGTCGCCTTCCATCTCGATATCTTCAGGTGAATCTACTTGCTCTTTGCTCCAGCCTACTGGAATCTTTTGTTGCGTGATAGATTTTACTCGCTCTTGTAAGAGAGGTTCTTCTCCATCGTAGACAAACATACCCTTTGTGGAGAGTCCTTCCAAGATCTCTAGTTTTGCCTCTGCAATTGCTTCTCGGCTTCCCAAAAATTCAATATGAGACTCCCCTATATTGGTAATAATGGCATGTGTAGGTCTTGTGATCTGAGATAGTAGTGCAATCTCACCTTTCCCACTCATTCCCATTTCTACCACTGCTATCTCTGTTTCCTCTTCAATCGATAACAAAGTAAGAGGTAATCCAATATGATTGTTGAGATTCCCTTTTGTCTTATGAACACGAAAACGTGTCTGAAGCACGGAAGCCACTAGATCTTTGGTAGTTGTCTTTCCGTTGCTACCCGTGATACCAATGATTGGGATATCGAGGGTCATTCGATAAGCATGTGCTAGCTGTTGTAATGCTGTTAAGGTATCCTCTACCAGTAACAGCGGTACCTTTAGATCAGCCGGAACAGGGTGATCTTTTTGCCAAAAAGCTGCGACTGCTCCTTGAGCTACCGCTCGATCTAAATAATGATGTCCGTTAAACTGATCTCCCACTAATGGCACAAATAATTGATTTTCTTGCAACGTTCTCGTATCGGTACTTACTCCCCAAGCGATAAGAGCTTCATCCGAAGGCACGATAGAGAGTAAGTCCGCTTTGGTCACTTCTTGAATCCAACTAAGTCTGGCCTTCATCGGGACTTCCTTTCCATTGCGGATTTGGCTACGAGCCGATCATCAAAATCGTAACGCACTCCGTGAATCTCCTGATATGTTTCATGCCCTTTTCCGGCAATCACGAGTACATCACCTGGCTGTGCTAGCTCTACTGCTTGATCAATCGCCTCTTTACGGTCTAACACCCGCTGATAGCGATCTTTTGGAGCATCTGTTATTCCTGCTTCCATATCATCCAATATTACCTCGGGATCTTCTGTACGTGGGTTGTCCGAGGTCAAGATAGTGAGATCGCTGATGCCTGTCGCAATCTTCGCCATCAAGGGGCGTTTCGTGCGATCACGATCTCCTCCACAGCCTACCACACAGAGAATCCGATTGTTTGCAAATTCTTTCACGGTTTTGAGGACATTTTCCAAACTGTCTGGTGTGTGGGCATAATCCACTACTACGGTGAAATCCTTACTGCCTGGTACTGTTTCAAATCTCCCATCCACACCGGTAATCTTGTGAATAGATGTGATCATCTGTTCAAATGAGAGTCCCTCTACTAACCCTACTGTGATCGCTGCAAGTAGATTATAGACATTGAATTTTCCAATTAACTGAGTTTGGATTGTTGCATTACCAAAGCTACTAGTCACTTCAAACGTTGTTCCGTTTGGCGTAATTTGAATATTGTGCGCTCTGACATCTGCTTTTTGATCAATCCCATACGAAATCACTTGTGCTGGAGTAATCTTAGCAAAATATGCAGAAGCAACATCATCGGCATTTAACACTGCCACCGGTTGATGATCTGCTCGAGAATTCCCAAGTTGGCTAAAGAGCAAACCTTTTGCTGCGCGATACTCTTCCATAGTAGCATGGTAGTCCAAATGATCTTGCGTCAAATTGGTAAAGACTGCGATCTGTATCTGCGCTCCACGTGTTCTACCTAAGTCCAGAGCATGCGAAGAAGCTTCAATCGTAGCATACTCGCAACCTTCTTGGATCATCTGGTAGAAGCAGTGTTGCAACTCCAGTACATCTGGAGTCGTGTTTTTGGCAGGATAGACATCCCCTTTAATCTTCATCCCAATCGTACCAAGTAGACCTGTCTGTCTATTGGCATCTTCTAAGATATGTTGAATCAAATGAGATGTGGTCGTTTTGCCATTCGTTCCAGTGATTGCAATAACACGTAACTTCGAAGTTGGATATGAGTAAAACTTGTTGGCTACTTCTGCCATCGCACGACGAGTATCCGGTACTTTTACTATGGTAGCGCTGGTTTCTACTTCCTCTTCTACCAAAACTGCTACAGCTCCTTGATCCACTGCACGCTCTACATACTGATGACCATCTACCGTAAATCCACGTAAGGCGATGAATAGATCGCCTGCACGAACTTTTCGAGAATCGTATTGTATCCCTGTTATTTCGATCTCTTGTTCACCATAAACCTCTTTTAAAAGAAGAGATTCGATGCATTCGCTCAGTTTCATGCGGTTTCCTCCTTTGAGAATATATCCGCTTTGGACAAGCAAAATGCCAGGTGTTTATCCTGGCATTAATTATACAAACCTATTTTAATCTCCTTTATTTTATTTGTCACCCAAATAGATTCGAATTGCAGAACCTTCCTCTACTCTCGTTCCCGATACTGGCATCTGATCTAAAATTTGTTTTCCTTCTCCTACTACTTCTAGCGGGAAATCATAGAGACTCGTTCTCACTTTTTGTAAGTCTTCACCGATCAAATTAGGGACCTCTACCAGTTTGGGGATGGCCGGAGCATCCTCGGGAGGTATTTGATTTTCTCTTTTTGGAATCTGAAGATGTCGGAGGCTGTCGTCTAGAATTTTCCGTACAATCGGTGCTGCTACTACACCCCCAAATTGAATCCCTTGTGGGTGGTCGACTGCTACGTAAACGACGATCTCTGGATCATCCGCAGGAGCAAATCCAATAAAGGAAACGATATAGTTCCCTTGAAGATAGGTACCATTTGGACCTACTTTCTGTGCCGTTCCTGTCTTTCCACCTACACGATACCCATCGATAAACGCTCGTCTTCCCGTTCCTCTAGCTACCACGCTTTCGAGCGACTCTCGCACAATCTTCGATGTCTCCTCCGAGATTACTTGCGCTTTTACTTCTGGTTGAACCTCTTCTACTACCTTGTTGGTTTTGGGATCAATCCACGCTTTTGCCAAGTGAGGTTCCAAGAGCTTCCCGCCATTCACCGCTGCAGCCACTGCTACTACTTGTTGAATCGGAGTGACAGATACTCCTTGTCCGAATGCAGTAGTAGCTAATTCAACTGGTCCCATTCTCTCTGGTCGAAATAAAATCCCTTTAGCCTCTCCATTAAGGTCAATGCCGGTTTTCTGCCCAAAACCAAACTTTTTGATATACTCCATCAGCTTCTCTTTACCTAATCGATTTCCCAGATTCACAAAACCAGGGTTACAAGAGTTCTCCACCACTTCTAAAAAAGTCTGGTGTCCATGACCGCCTGCTTTCCAACAGCGTAGTCTAGCTCCCCCCACCTCGACAAAACCGGGATCATGAAATCCTTCGGTTAAACTCACCTTTTTTTCTTCTAAGGCGGCAGCTAAGGTGATGATCTTAAATGTAGAACCTGGCTCATAAGTTTTCCAAATCGGTAAATTTCGATTGTACACGATTGGATCTGTCTTTTGATATTGATCTGGTCGAAAATTAGGTCGTGAGCTAATTCCCAAGATCTCTCCTGTTTTGGGGCTCATAGCAATAGCAATCACATTTTCCGGTTTATACTGTGCCATCGCTTGATCCATCTCACGCTCAATTACTTGTTGGATAGTTCTGTCAATCGTCAGTTGTAAATTAAGACCATCTTTTGGAGGTGTAAAGGAATCTTGACCACCTGGTAGTCTCTCACCTCGAGCATTTGAACTAAAGGAGACTTTCCCTTTTACCCCTTGGAGACGTTTATCATAAACCAATTCCAATCCAGCCAATCCTTGGTTATCAATTCCGGTAAAACCTAAGATGTGAGCTGCTAGAGTCTCATATGGATAATGGCGCTTGCTATCTTCTATGACCGCAATTCCAGGTAGACGCAATCCTTGGATCAACTTTGCCTTCTCTTCCGAAATCTTTTTTCCTTCTGGCTTTAGATACACGTTCAAGGCACGCTTCGTAATTTGGTCATAGATCTTCTTTTCAGGAGCTCCTAAAATATTAGCTAATTCCTTAGCTGTTCTAGCTGGATCTTTCACCTGTGCGGGAATCGCCATAACAGAAGGGGTACTAATATTGTAGGTTAGATCTTGTCCATTACGATCCAAGATCTTTCCTCGTCTTGGTTCAAACGGAATATCTCTACTCCCTAAGTCCTCCGCTTTCTCCATCAACCACTTTCCTTGTACGAGCTGTACAAAGGAGAGTCTCCCAATCAAGGTGAGAAAAACGAACGACGCAACCAACAGGATCAAGAACAACCGCTTCTTTACTTTGGTGTCAGGTGTTCGCATGGTGCTCTTCCTTTCTAAGAGACTTGTTCTAGACAAGCCTATGGGGAAAAGCAGCCAAAAATGACAAAGTGTTTTCACTCTTTTTAAATAGTATGATAAAATACTTTTTACTATAATAAAGATAGCTTTTTTAAATTCAAACACAGGATACTATCCTTATTGGGTATTCTTTTAAGATCTGACCCCGGTCATTACAATAATAAAATCTCTAGTAACCACTATATAAATAGTGAATCGTGCATAAAAAAAAGCCTTTGATCGCTACCACGGAACCAAAAGCTTTTCTTCATTTATTATTGGCTGTTTGATTTTCGGGAGGAACTCTTCGATATTCTAATGTTTGTTTGAGAATATCTCGTGCTACTGCAGCTGAAATGGAGCCCTCGGTTCCATCCATTATTGGTTCATCAAGTGCTACATAGACAACAACATTTGGCTTATCGGTTGGAGCAAAACCAATAAAGGAGACAATATATTTATCTTCATAGTATCCACCTTCTGGTTTTGGTTTTTGTGCTGTTCCTGTCTTCCCTGAGACTTGATAACCAGTTAGATTGGCATCCATCCCAGTTCCATTTTGCACTACTCCGCGCAAAATATCTCGAACTTGAGTCGCCGTTTCTGGACGTATGATCTGTCTTTTCTCAATCTTAGTAGTAGAGATAACTTTCTTTTTTTCGTTATCTTTCACTTCTTTTAGAAAATGCGGTTTGACCCAGTAACCACCATTTGCGATTGCAGAGACAGCAGACACTTGCTGAATAGGCGTCACACTGATTCCTTGACCAAAGGAAACGGTGGCAAGCTCAGAAGGATATAAATTTCGATTAAAGAAATAGCCTTTACTTTCGGCTGGTAAATCAATTCCCGTTCGCCGACCTAAGCGATCAGTAATATTACCAAATCCAAAACGATCAATATACTCGATAAGACGCTCGGCGCCTAACCGGTGACCTAATTTTACGAACGCAACGTTACTCGATAACTCTACCCCACGCCGGTAGGTAATCGGTCCCCATCCGTCTCGTTTCCAATCTCGGATGATACGATCTTCTACTTGGATCGATCCCGAGTTGAATATTTCATCTGCATGAAATAAACCTTCTTCGATAGCTGCTGCTAATGTCACAATTTTAAAAGTAGATCCTGGTTCAAACTGGCTCTCAACCGCCATATTACGACCATTTTTTTCAGGATCATATGTGCTGGATACTTGATTAGGATCAAATGTGGGCCTGTTCGCCATTGCCAAGATCTCGCCTGTATAGGGATCTGATACAATCGCAGTGCCACCCTTTGCTTGATACTTTTTCATCGCTTCTTCCAGTGTAGTCTCTACTTGATGCTGAATTCCAGCATCTATTGTTAACACCAAGTCCTGACCTTGAATTGGTGCTTTGTATGTCTCTGGTTCATCCGAAATCATGACCCCGTCTTTTGTCTTTTTATATTTTGCTTCTCCATCTTGACCCTTTAGTTCTTTTTGATAAAAGCTTTCGATTCCACCTACTGGATTTCCCTCTGAATTGAGAAAACCCAACACATGCGCAGCTTCTGGACTATTATATCGGCGCTGAGTGGTTTCATAGCCATAAATCCCTTTTAACTTCCCTTGATCTTTGAGACTCAAAATCTCTTCAAATACAGAGCGAGGATACTTATATTTCCCAGCATCTTTTAAGGGAATAGACTCTTTTTTCTGAGAGAGCTTTTCTACAAGTGTTTCTACTGGAATCTCCAAAACGGGAGCGAGCGTTTCAGCTGTTTTTCGCACATCCCCAATATTTCTAGGGTCAGCCATAAAATAGTAGGCCCGTTCTTCCCAGACCAGAGGTTGTCCATTGCGATCATAGATAGTGCCTCGCTTAGCCGTTAATATATCATGGTTTTTCCAGATTTTCTCTGCTTCAGCTAGTAATTTGTCAGACTCAAATGTCTGAAGGTATAAAAGCCGACAGAGAATCATACAAAAACCCACTGTAAAAAGGAGTCCGATCCAAAGGGAACGCTCTTTGCTTTTTCGAAGGGAGCTACCCATATTGGACTTTACACCTCCATGCCAATGGTCCGTCTAGGGTGCGATATTAGGAATGAAAGTAAGCCCGTTTTCTTTCGCAAATTGGCGAATGCGCTCTACGCTACCTAAACGCTTTTTTTCCGTTTCCAGTTGAAGATTGACCTCTTTAATTTGCTGGATCTCATTTTCCGTATTTTGAATTGAAACACTCAATTCCGTCACTTTTGCATATTGGGAAATAACCCCAATTGCGAGTCCCACGCAAACGACAACGCTGGATAGGTACAGCAATTTCTCCCTCGCTGTTAATCCCTTTAAAAGCGGACGAATCCTTCGTTTAGGAGAAACTTGTGAATTGTCCTGCTCCATCGGTTTCATCGCTACTGCAACGTTTCCTCGCTGCTCTCTCATAGATGATCCCTCCTACACTACCTTCTTCTTCTTTCGACCCTTTTAGTTTCTCTTTTCCGCCACACGCAGTTTGGCAGAGCGTGCGCGCGCATTTCTTTCTACCTCTTCAGCTGATGGGAGAATTGGCTTTCTCGTGATGATTCGAAGATTTGGTTCATGCCCACAAACACAGATAGGAAAATCTTTGGGGCAAGTACAACCAATCGCCTGTTCTTGGAAGAATTTTTTACAGATCCGATCCTCCAAAGAATGGAAGGTGATGACGGAAATTCTACCTCCAGGATTTAACAAGTCGGTCGCCTCATTCAATGCATCCGTAAAAGCTCCTAACTCATCGTTGACTGCAATCCGAATTGCTTGAAATGATCTTCGTGCTGGGTGAGGACCAGTACGTCTGGCCGCTGCTGGGATGGCCGATTTGACCAATTCAGCCAATTCAATCGTCGTTTGAATAGGCGCTTTTTCACGTTCTTGGACGATTTTCCTCGCAATTCTTGGGGCAAATTTCTCTTCACCATATTCATAGAGAATGCGCCGAATCTCACCTTCTGACCACTCATTTACTACTTCAAAAGCGGAGGTGGGTTGGTCCCGATCCATCCGCATATCGAGTGCGGCTTCTTGATGGATACTAAATCCTCGTTCTCCCTCATCTAGTTGAGGAGATGATACCCCTAGATCAAAAAGAAATCCATCCACTCGCTCCAAGCCCAACTGCTCTAATGCTCTTCTCAGGTGACGGAAATTGGTTTTTACCAGTTTAATTTGACATTTTGCATTGGATAATCTTTCTGCTGCTGCCTGGAGTGCAACGTCATCTTGATCCAAACCAATCAAGATGCCCTCTTCACTCAGATACTCCGTAATCAGACTACTGTGACCTGCTCCGCCTAACGTACAATCCACATAAATCCCATCAGGACGAATATGTAAGTTTTCGACAGCTTCTTCTCTTAAAACCGTGATGTGGTGAAACAATGCTAGTCCATCCTCTGCTGTAATTTTATAAGTCAAAATCGATAATCCCTTCGGCAATCTCACTAAAGGATTCTTCCGATTTTGCATAGTATTCTTCCCAAAGATCTTTACTCCAGATTTCTACGCGGGTCGATACGCCGATCACAATCGCTTCTTTTTTCAACTGTGCGTATTCTCTTAGATTGGGTGGGAGGAGAATTCTTCCTTGCTTGTCTTGATCTGCTTCACAAGCACCAGAGAAAAAGAAACGAGTAAATGCTCTGGCATCAGCTTTGGTGAAAGGGAGTGCTTTGAGTCTTTGCTCTAATTGTGTCCACTCCGACCGAGGGTATGCGAAGATACACTTGTCCATGCCACGGGTGATTACAAACGAAGAGCCCAAACTTTCTCGGAACTTCGCCGGGACAATAATCCGTCCTTTTTCATCCACCGAATGGTGGAACTCTCCCATGAACATCCCAAGCCCTCCCCTCGTCCTCCCTTCCTCACCACTTTCCTCCACTTTCCTCCACTGTCGATATTATACCACAGGGCATAGTAAAAATCCTGCCGGCAATTGGCAGGATTTACATTTCTTTTTGCAGATATTGGAAATTATTAGAGTTCCCAACTAGCCTGATAATCCTTTTGTTCTTGGGACATAGCGTCAATTTCTAAACCGTTTGCTTCCAAGAAAAAGCGA
Organism: Risungbinella massiliensis; assembly: GCF_000942395.1. GTDB lineage: Bacteria > Bacillota > Bacilli > Thermoactinomycetales > Thermoactinomycetaceae > Risungbinella > Risungbinella massiliensis. The sequence continues at coordinate 784,978 of NZ_LN812103.1, read as the reverse complement.
GCAACTTGCTCATCTAATTCAGCCGGAACTGGGGCGACTTGACTACCTAACTGTTCAGCATATTGGTCTACAAACACGAGAGAAAGTGCTTGAAGCGCAAATGTCATATCCATAATTTCAGCTGGGTGCCCATCTCCCGCAGCAAGGTTAACAAGGCGTCCTTCTGCTAATAGATATATCTTACGGCCATCTTGGAGCTCGTATTCCATGATATCTTTGCGAACCTCACGTTGGCTAACTGATTGCTTCTCTAGGGAGACCTTATCGATCTCGATATCGAAGTGTCCTGCGTTCGCCAGGAGAGCTCCATCCTTCATGAGTGTAAAGTGCTCTCCATTAATTACATCACGGTTTCCTGTCACCGTAACGAATACGTCCCCTAATTTAGCAGCTTCACGGATCGGCATGACACGGAATCCATCCATATGAGCTTCCGTCGCTCTGATTGGGTCAATTTCCGTTACGATAACATTAGCACCCAATCCTTTTGCACGCATCGCTACTCCTTTTCCACACCAACCATATCCAACGACTACTACCGTTTTACCAGCTACAACTAGGTTAGTCGTTCGATTGATCCCATCCCAAACCGATTGACCCGTTCCATAGCGATTATCAAAAAGATATTTGCATAGCGCATCGTTTACAGCGACCATTGGAAACTTGAGAATCCCATTTTTCTCCATCGAAATGAGTCGTTTAATTCCGGTCGTTGTCTCTTCACAACCTCCCCGTACTTGCTCGGCAAGGTCTTCACGCTCCGAGTGGAGAATCGAAACTAGGTCACCACCATCGTCGATAATCAACTCTGGTTTTGTTTCCAATGTTTTGATCAGGTGATCTTTGTACTCAGCTGGTTCTGGATTATAACGAGCAAAAACTGTGATGCCATTGCTTGCAAGAGCAGCACAAATATCGTCTTGAGTGGAGAGCGGATTGCTTCCTGTAATGGTAACTTCTGCTCCTCCGTCACGAATTAGCTCGGCAAGACAAGCTGTTTTGGCCTCTAGATGAAGAGAAATTGCTACCTTTTTACCCAAGAGTGGCTTCTCTTCGAGAAATTTCTCTCTTAATCGATTTAGCACAGGCATATGCTGTTTTGCCCAATCCATCTTCAATCTACCCTGTGGTGCCAAAGATGGATCATGTATAATACTCATCGTTTAAATTCCTCCTCTATCTAACCTGATCTTACGCAGTTCTAACCAGATTATTATAACAAAACCTACAGGTAAGCTACGATATGATCCCCTTTTCCTTGTAACAGGTCTTGCTCCACCAATTGCTCTAACCAATGGAGACCATATTGATTCCAAAAAGGAATTACATTATGGACACGTTCTTGGAGTTTTTGATTTGGTTGAAGTGATTGGATGATCTCATCCCAATGTCGAAGGGAAGTTTGATGTTTTTCCCGAATGATCCGATCCGTCTGCTTAGAGAAGTAATCGATTTGTTGCCAATGCTTTTGGAGATTTTTCTCCCCAATTGTCTCTAAATGAGTGCTGATCTCTTCAGACAAATACTGAATCACTGGTTGATACCATGTTGCTAATTTTCCCTTTAACTCTTCGATCATCGCAACCGCTTCAGGTGGCTTTTGCAATCGAAACCATTCTTCCTTTTGATCACTTAGAGAGCCAAACAAATTATCCCACTCAAGTTGAAACTCTTCCCAACGCTTCGCGGAGTTAGGTTCCATCAACGTTATATTAAGACGAGGATAGACAATCGGCATCTGGCAATCCATTTCCTCAAAGGCCGTTCCATAGGCCGCCCAATAAGCAATCTCTCCTGGTCCAGCTACAAAGGCGAGGGTAGGAAAAAGCATCTCCTGCATCAGAGTACGGGTAATAACGTTGGTACTGAGAAGTTCTGGTTGGGCGATTAAGTCTTGATGGGAGTAGAAATTCCCCGTATCACGAGTTCGATACCCTTCCTTTTCCCGAAGTAAAGCTTGGCGTTCTCCGTTTTCCAACACAAAAAAATGAGCCTGATCTGGGTCCATCGTCAATGGAGCAACATATCCCATTTGCTCAATATCGGTAAGAGTCGCAGCAACCCGCTGGGATATTTGCTCCTCTTTCTCCAGTAACTTCTGGAAAAATGGTTTCTCCAATTTCCTTACCTGTTCATCTTGTGAATCGATCAAAATGACTCCATATTTTCCAAATAACTCGAACATAATTTCAGCAAAAAAACAGGTCCAATTATTTGCTTTGGCGGCGGCGGCCTCGATTACCGTAAGCCATTCCGATTTGTATGGGGTATCTGGAAGTTGCCACGCCAACTGGTTGATCCAGTTCTTCATTTCCTCTTGGTGAAGCGTGATATGAGAAATCGGTCGTTTACTCAACGACATTTCCCGTGGATAAGTATGCTTTATCATCGTTCCTTGTGCATTTTGCAGCCAAACATGATCGATCTCTTCTCGATCATGATCCTCTCCCGCAATCCAAAAAACAGGCACCACTGGTCGACCGAGACGTTTTTGCTCTCGTTTCGCCAATTGAATGACAGTAATCGCCTTATATAAGGTAAACAGCGGTCCTGATAAGAGACCAGCTTGTTGCCCACCTATGACAGCCGAAGTACCAGACTGCTCTAAGAGATCCAGATTTTTGGCAATTTCGGGATGACGTGATTCCTGCTGATGATAAGTTCGTAACACCTGAACTAACTCTTTACGGAGATAAGCTTTTTCACGTTGATCTAGTTGCTCCAAACGGACCTCGTAGCTACTATCTGTATAAGGCGCATAAGGAAAAAGCGCTTGAATTTCTGGCTCTTGATGTATGTATGCATCAGCTACTGAAGAAGACTTAGGAGCTGGGATGCTAATCATTTTCATAGATCTCCAAATCCCCTTACTTACTTACATTATTTCATATCACTTACTTAACATAAGTATTTTATAACAAAAAGTCCTACCCTGCTAGAACTCCGGAAAGAAAAACATGCTCCCAAAAATCCCAGGAAACATTTTGCCTGTCATTAATTTAGAAGCTTTTGTACAGTAATCAATCCATTGGATCTAGATCAGACTCGCTCATCTGGACACTATCTTTCCATTGCGTAAATCAATTCCACGATCGCATCCTGTAGTGGTGTACCAATCCCTCGTTGCCTTCCTACTGTTTGCAGATATCCATTTAATGAGTCAATCTCCGTACGACGTCCAAGTTTCAAGTCTTGAAGTAAGGAAGAATGGTTTTGGGCCGTCTTCTGGGCAATCGTTCGAATCTCCTCCAACACTTCCTCATAGGCAAACAAATAACCATTTGCAGTGGCAATTTGAACTACTTCCAAAGTCAATTGTTCGACTAAGCTGCTCCATTTATGATCGAGAAGCTCTCCATTCGATACTTGAAAGATTCCGGTTAACGGGTTGATTACACAATTCACCATCAGTTTTTTCCATATTCTGTGTTGAATATCATCTTCCCATTCGAGATCCAGAGAATACTTCTTTGCCATCTGCTGCAAAAACTTCCAAATGGGGTCCATCCAACTGCCAGAAGTCTCGAATGCTCCGATTCTAGTAGTACCTTTTCCGGTATGTACGACGGAAGTATCATCTATTCTTTTTGCACCTTCCGCAGTAACAGAAACGTATAGTGATCGATTTCCGGAAAGAATTCGTTGTGCTTTCTCCAAATGTCCCAACCCATTTTGCCAGAAAACGATAGGAACTTTTGAAGAAAATAAAGTCTGGCTTAATACCTCTTCTACTGCTGTTTGTTTCACCATTAACCAGACCATGTCGATTTTGTTTTGGTAATCGGAAAAGTGATCCACCACATCTACATGAACTTTTGAATGTAAGGAACTAATACCTGATACCCATATTCCCTGTTGTTCAATCCTCTCTTTTTGTTTGGTTGTATGAGTAAACAGATAAACTTGATTTCCTACCTTTGTCGCACGAGCTGCCCAAAGCATTCCGAGAGAGCCAGCCCCAATAATTGCAAGATTCATATAAAATAACTCCGATTCTATGGAATGAGTTAGTTGTAACACAAAGGAGGTTGTGAAGAAAAGGGGAGATACGGATAGAGGAATTTTCGAACTTTATCCACTTTTTAAATTCAGTGTAATCGCATATCATGGTACACTATTAAACGCTTAACTGGTTTCATCTCTTCTTAGAGTGGTAACCCTATAGAATCTAAACTTTTGGGTTTTATAGGGTTACCATTCTATAAAAAAGAGGAGATGTTTGCATGTTAAAGTTAACTCAAGAAACTCAAGAATTTGTTGGTGCATATGTCGAGATGTTAGGAGAAAAAATTTATACTTTTGAACCTAAAAAAGAAGAAGCAGATATTGTAACTAGGCTCGAGCAATGTAACATTCCAGTATATAATCTTCCATTAGTATTAGAACTAATCGCACAATGGCAACATTTTTACACATGGATAAAATTCCGCATTGAATCTATTAAATTACACAAAAGTCCAGACGATTTTGAGTATGAAGTCAAAGTCATGATTCAAACCTTTGTTGAATGTCGCATGTCTTTAGAACAAGCTCGTCAAACCATTACTGGATCAAAACTCATAGAAGCTAGATATATTGGTCAACTGAATCAAGCTCCTGGCTTCCTATATGATGAGATCAAGCAAAAATTCTTGCAATAAATTTCAGCAGTTAAGCAAAATAGATCAGCATTCCTTTCGGAAGCTGATCTATCTTATTTTTATCCTCTTTCTACTTCTTCATAACTCCTACACTGGGTAGACTGGATGCTTCCTTCTACTAAAATCTAGTTTCTTACCTGCATACACGTTAAATCGTGCAATCAATTCATCTCTCAATTGATCCGGTTCCACAATTCCATCTACAATCAGTTCACTAGCCAGCTTGTAGATCTCTATATCTTCTTGATACTCTTTGCGCTTTTCCATCACAAATTGCGTACGTTCTGGTTCGGCTAGCTCTTGAATTTTATTTCCATATACTGCGTTAACTGCTGCCTCGGGACCCATGACAGCGATCTGGGCACTCGGCAATGCTAAACAACAATCTGGTTCAAATGCAGGGCCAGCCATCGCATACAGTCCAGCTCCATACGCTTTGCGAACAATGACAGAGATCTTTGGAACAGTTGCTTCTGACATAGCAGCAATCATCTTGGCACCATGCCGGATAATTCCTGCTCTCTCGACATGTGTTCCAATCATAAAACCAGGAACATCCGCCAAAAAAAGGAGTGGTATCGAGAAAGCATCACATAAGGTGATAAAACGCGCTGCTTTGTCAGCCGAATGATGAAATAAAACCCCACCTTTATCTTTTGGCTGGTTGGCGATGATGCCGACCGCTTTCCCATCCAATCTGGCTAACCCAGTTATAAGTTCGCCTGCAAATAATTTTTTCACTTCCAAAAACGAATCTTCATCTACAAGCGATTGAATGAGTTCTCTCATGTCAAATGGTTGATTTTGATGGTCAGGGATCAACCCCGAAATGGGCTTTGATCCTTTTGGTGGGAGCTTACCTTCAATTTGGGGAACCATCCCTTGATAATGGGAAGGAAAATAAGATAAGTATTGCTTGGCAATCTGTAACGCTTCTCGTTCATCAGCGGCTAGAAAATCCCCACAACCACTGACAGAACAGTGCATTCTGGCACCACCCATCTCCTCCAGAGTCACTTTCTCGCCTATTACCATCTCTGCCATACGAGGAGAGCCAAGATACATGCTAGCATTTTGGTCGACCATGATCACGACATCGCAAAATGCAGGTATATATGCTCCTCCTGCAGCAGAAGGACCAAATAACAGGCAAATTTGAGGAATCATACCTGATAGTTTCACTTGATTGTAGAAGATACGCCCTGCTCCTCTTCTGCCAGGGAACATCTCTAATTGATCCGTGATCCGTGCTCCAGCAGAATCAACGAGATAGAGTAGAGGCGCTTGTAATTTCTCGGCTGTCTCTTGGATACGAAGAATTTTTTCTACCGTACGCGTTCCCCAGGAACCCGCTTTGACTGTCGCATCATTAGCCATAATACAAACGGTTCGTCCTTCTATCTTCCCCGTTCCCGTAATCACTCCATCTGCTGGCAAGCCTTCTGCTTCCCCGTTAGCAAAAAGCCCGTCTTCAAGAAAAGTACCTTCATCTAATAATTCCTTAAGTCGATCTCTAGCGAACATCTTGTTTTGGGAAGCTAGTTTGTCATGATACTTGGTAGCTCCTCCTGCCAAAATTTTTTCCGTACGTTGAGTCAGTTCCTCGATTACCTCTTTTCTCATAAAACCACTCCTTTTAAAACAAAACTTGCTCTGTTATTGAATTAAAAAAATTCTATCCTTTTGGAACGTAGAGCTTGAAATGTACGAGATGGCAATCGTTTGCCTAGTATTTTTTCTAACATTTCACCCAAATCGACGCACTTTTCCAAATCGACTCCTGTGCGAATACCACTATTCTCTAGAAAATAAACTAGGTCTTCTGTAGCAAGATTACCAGAGGCACCTGGTGCATAAGGACAGCCTCCAAGCCCTCCTATTGAGCTATCAATCGTAGTAATTCCCAGATCGAGAGCAACATGAGTATTGGCAATAGCCATCCCATAGGTATCATGAAAATGTACTGCCAATTGTTCTTTGGAAAAGTTCCCTCCTAACGCTTGGAGAACCTCTTTCACTTTTTGGGGTGTTGCCACACCAATCGTATCCCCCAGTGAAACCTCATATACCCCTATCTTCAATAACTCTTCTACGATTTGCGAAACAGATATCAGAGAGACTTTCCCTTCATAGGGACATCCATAGCATGTGGATAGATAGGCTCTTACTTTCCAACCCTGACGAACAGCAACTGGTACCCACTCCATCAACTCTGTTAGACTCTCTGAAATCGAGCGATTCACGTTTTTACGATTATGGGTTTCACTAGCTGATAAGAATATCGCAATCTCCGAGAGAGCAAACACTTGAGCACGTAGAAATCCTTTATAATTCGGAACGAGCGCTCGGTAACTAGCATCTTCAAAGGAAATACTTTGTAAAAAGGCTTCTGCATCTGCTAGAGCAGGAATCCACTTAGGATGAACAAACGATGTAAGTTCGATCTCCTCAAGCCCTGCTGCTCGAAGCCCTCTCAACATCATCTGTTTTTGCTCCGTTGAAAGAATCACTGCTTCATTTTGCAAACCATCACGTAAGCCTACTTCGACGATCCTGACCTTCATTTCCCCTCTAGGCGAAGCAATACTTCCCCTTCTCCAATAAACTGCCCCTCCGCTACTTCTATTTGGGATACTTGCCCTGTCTGTTCTACTGTTACTGGAATCTCCATCTTCATTGACTCTAGAATCACCACATCTTGTCCGGCTTGTACGGTATCACCCACGCTTACTAACACCTTCCAGACTGTACCTGCCATACTCGCTTTGATCTCGATCAATGCTATTCGCTCCTATTCTAGAAATTTGTTCTTTTAAGATCACTTCGAAAATGGATCAGCTCCAACTATATAGAGTCCAAACTCTGGAAAAGACTTAATCTGTTATTTCGCTTTGGATATCGTTTCTATTATTTTGGTATCATGTTCTCCAGATTGAAAAACAGGGTTTTCTAGTATCTTTTTCAAAAGCGGCATGTTGCTTTTCACTCCCGCAATTTCCCACTTTGCAAAGGATTCGAGTGTAGTGCGAATCGTTTCTTCTCTGTTGGAACCGCTTACAATCCATTTCGCCATCAAGGAGTCATAGAATGGGGTAACTATGCTTCCCGATTCGACCGCACTGTCAAGACGATGAGCTGTTCCTGTAGGAGTCAACCATTTGGTAATCGTTCCTGGTGAAGGGAAAAAAGTGGTTGGGTCTTCAGCGCATATCCGAAACTCCATGGCATGCCCCTGAAACTTGATATCACGTTGAGAAAGCGGGAGTTCTTTCCCTTCAGCAAGTAAAAGCTGCCATTCTACCAGATCGATACCAGTTACTGCTTCAGTCACGGTGTGCTCTACTTGCAATCTGGTGTTCATTTCAAGAAAATAGATCTGATTTTGAGAATCGACTAGAAACTCAACCGTTCCCACATTCTCATAACCAATGGCACTAGCTGCTCGAACAGCAGTCTCTACTAATCGCTCTCTCACTGCTTCTGGTAAATAAGGCGCTGGACTCTCTTCGATTATTTTTTGATGGCGTCGTTGAACGGAACAATCTCGTTCTCCTAAGTGAACTACCTTCCCTGATCGATCCGCTGCGATTTGTACTTCAATATGACGAGCAGATGGTAAATATTTCTCCAAAAAGACAGTGGCATTACCAAACATCACTTTCGCTCGGTCTACTGCTACGGCATAATACTTTATTAACTCTGCTTCAGAATGGCAAGGATACATACCCATGCCACCTCCACCCCCACTTGCTTTCAGGAGGACAGGGTACCCTATTCCCCTCGCTTCTGAAAGCGCTTTCTCTAAAGTGGAGAGAACTTTAGTGCCCGGAACCAGTGGGACACCTACTTCACACATCTTAGCACGGGCAACTGCTTTATCGCCCATCCAAGCTATCACTTCCGGCTTAGGTCCAATCCAAATGAGACCTGCATCCTCTACTTTTTGAGCAAATACACTATTTTCCGATAAGAGACCATAACCGGGATGGATTGCATCTGCCCCTTTTTGTCGTGCAGCCTCAAGGATTCGATCCATCTGAAGATAGCTTTGCTGAACAGGGGATGGACCAATCAGAACAGACTCATCTGCTGCTCGCACGAAAAGTGATTTGCTATCTGCTTCAGAATAAACAGCCACCGTTTGGATTCCTAACTTTTGACAGGTTCGGATAATTCTAAGTGCAATTTCACCGCGATTGGCGATTAAAACTTTTTGCATCCTGTTGGAATCACTCCTTTCCCAAAACAATATAAAACCTATCTATTCTTAATATTAACACTATCAGAACGGAAAACAAATATAGTTTCCTTACTACTCGTTTGAACGGGATAACACAAAAAAGCCTACTATTGATTTATCGTCTAGTCCAAAAGACTATTCAACCTATCAACAGTGGGCTTCTTAAGTTTAGGAATCAGAGTCTTCTAATGTAGGGCTAAGTTGGTTTTCTGTGTTGGAGCGTTTCCGAGAAGGTGGCTCCTCCATCCAAGCCTTTTTGCGAGCTCGTTCCATTATTTGCATCAGCATGCGATAATCATCATTCACACTCTGATAGTCATTCTCCACATGGTCTAGCTGCATTCTCATTTCATAATTTTCTCGTTCCAGACGCTTGCACTCTCTCTCGCGTTCATCTAGCTCTTTTTCTAGTTGTTTTTGCTGGCGTCTCATTTCGTGTACTTCATTCTTATGTTGACGTAAAAAACGAATGATATGATCCAATGAGTAGGTCTGATCCTCCTCTATTCCAGTTGGCATCATATACTCTTCTGAGTATGCAGGAGTAATCGGCTCAGAAAAAACCGTTTGTACACGCATTCTCTCTTTGTTTCGCTTTTGTCTTTGAGTCTTTGCAACCTGGATTGCAGGTTCATATTGCTTTCGTACGGCACTATTCCAACGGAATCCACAAGCAGCTGGGGTTCTCCCTAGACGTTCCGCAACTTCTTCAAATGCCGAAAGTTGCGTCCCTCCTTCACGGATATGCCGTAGTGTCACCTCAGCCAAAATCATATCATCTTCTGGAGTCCAGGCATCTTGACGTTTCGCGGTCACCGGCAAACCTCCTAACCTTCTTCTCTACATCAGCAAGATGTGCTACTATTCCTTACCATCTCTATGCAACAAGTAGGGTTCATAGTATCCATGATTCTTTTAAAATTTATTGCCTAAAGAGAAGTTGGTTATACGAGACTTGTCCTTACTGCTAGATTTTTTCACTCCGAAAATCTTGATTAAGCTCGCTTCCTTGCAATGACAAAGGCGCTCCCTAGATCAAGATTTTCTTCGTCATTTGAAATTGACATCTACTTTCTCTCTTTTTTGGAGAAAAGAAACTGCTCCACTGCCTGGTGATGCTCTGGTCTTTCCCAAAGAACAGCACAACGATCTGCTTCTAATCGGTGAGAATCAAATCGCTTCTGTTTGCTCTGTAAATCTCCGATCTGCTGATACGTTTTTCTAATTAAATCAGGGTGTCCAGCTATCTTGGTTGCTAGCTGTTCGATGCTCGTCCACCAATTTTCTTTAGGCAAAATTCTCTCTACTAATCCCATCTGAAAAGCGGTCTGCGCATCGATAATCTCCCCGCTTAGGAGGAGATATTCCGCTTTTTTCTGGCCTATCTTCTTCATTAGACGACCAGCTCCTCCCCAACCTGTTGTGATGCCTAATCTCTCTTGGATCATTCCAAATCTAGCAGTAGGAGCAGCGATACACCAATCACAACTAGCAACGATCTCGCAACCACCACCTACCGCTACTCCTTCAACCGCCGCTATGGTAAGGGCTGGCATCTCCTCTAGCAAACGAAGAGTTTGACCCATCCTCTCCATCACTGGATAGATCTCCTCACGAGATTGTAGTACATGCAAATCCTGTAAATCTCCACCTGAAGCAAATGCCCTCTGATCGCCCGACAAAACAACTACTTTTACATTTGGATCACGGCTCCACTTGGTTAGTACCAGCTCCAACTCATTCATAGTAGTACGACTAATGGCATTTCGCACTTCAGCTCGATCAAATTGAAGATAAGCAACCCCTTGACTTTCCCTTGTTCGAATCGTTTTCATCTATGAACAACACTCCTATCTGCGCTTGCTCCAATTCCGTCCAGTCTGTATAATGTGTTTGATGGAAAAAAGGGAATATTGCTGGTACTCATACATACCAGAAAATAGAAAGGAGTGGAACCTATGAGCAAAATGTTCCATGTTCTTGGATTCTGGGCTTTAGTTATTGCACTTATGTTTTTAGCTGGACATTTAACAATCCCTGCTATCCTCTTCCTTGTGCAAGCTGCTCTCTTTTTCTTATTCGGGGGGCTTCGCCTAACCGAAAGAACCTATATGTATCTCTTTGGCGCCTATATGTTTGTATCGTTCTGTGGAATGGTTTTTTACTCCAGTTTTATGATGTAGTTTTACAAAGGGAGTCGAACATGACTCCCTTTGCTTATGTTTTGTTTTGATAGGCTTTATACCAATAGTATGGTTGAATCACCTTCAATGGCTGGAATTCCAATCTATCTCCTTGATTAGTCACTCCACACCGTACTTCCTCCCCCCAATAAAACAGTCGTTCTTGGCAAACATCTCCAAGGAGTTAGCACTTGAAAAGGAGCTACTTCGTTCTCTCTGACCACACAGAGTGAGTGTGTTACTTTCTTCTCCCATTTATGCGCTTCACAAATGGCACCCGTCTCCATACAGAGCTCTACTCCCGTTGATGATAAATGAAACTCTTTAAGGTAAAGCTATATGTGTTCATAATCATTCTTGATAGTTCAGGATCTAATGGCTTACCCACTAAGTGATAGGCAATCCCCATAAGGCTTCGTAAATACTCTCCAAAGGCCTTTTCTCCTCATACTATCTCCTAAATATTCATTGTGCACAGTCATGCTACTTCCGAACCGACAACACCTGAAAACTCTCCCCCATCCCATAAAGAAGCTGCTGAATCCGTCTATTTTGCTTATCTTCTTCTCCAAACGGATCACCTGTGGTTGGCACTGCAAGCTCCAGTAAACCTTCTCTTAGAAGATAGCTCGTCTGGCTTTGTAGTTCTGTCTGGGTAAACTGCTGGTCTGTAAGGCTCTCTATAAACGGATCCCACCAAACATGTGTGGTAATGTCTTGTTCACCTGGACGATTTAGATCGATCGGAACCAATTGATGCGCTTGGTAGCCTCGTAGCGTATTGCCTCTAAACTCCCTCGCCATCAATTCTCGCCACGTAATCCCATAGTCGATAAAAATGAGCTCCCCCATCGGAAACCATGCTAGTAGTTCTTGCCACCATTTCCAAGCAGCAAAAGGCACTTCTAGGATTTTTCCTTCTGGTAGATGGTCTAGCCACTTATTAAAAAATAAGGGGAGTTCTTTATTTTCAAATGGCAGATAACATTCCGTTAATTTATCTGATTCCACTTGCACAAACTCTTCTTGTAGTAATCCCTGATATCGACGAATTCGAGTAACCGGAAAAGCATCTAACAATTCATTGGCATAGAGAAAAATAGTCTGATCTCGTGGAATCTCGTCCAACATCTCTACCCAATAGATTGGATACTTAGATTGCTGTAGGCGAGTTTGTTGCACTTGGCGGTGATAACTACTTCTCTCCAGTAAATAGACTCGAATTTGAGTAGATTCTACTTGTTGTCGCACCAATTCCTCCAGCAGAGCTTGCACCAGCCTACCATCCCCTGCCCCTACTTCCACGATGGTAACAGGTAAAGTGTAGTCTCGTACGAGTTTGCGAGCCAAAATCCTACCCCATAGGTCTCCGACATGTGCATTGGTAAAGAAGTCTCCCTCTTTGCCCAATTTGGTCTGTTCTCTAGGATAATATCCCCAGTCTGGATGATAGAGTGCTAATTCCATCCACTCAGAGAAGGGAATCGCCTGAGACAAAGAACGCTCCACCAACCTGATAATTCGTTGATGAAGCGCGATAGTTGCCGATGTGGGTACTACTTGACGGGACCACTCCACTCTAACATGCCACCTTTTAGGTTATATAGTCGAGTAAAGCCTTTATCAGCCAAAATTTGAGCAGCTATCTCACTACGAACCCCACTGCGACAAATCAGTAGAATTGGCTTATCTTGATATTCTACTAGTTCGGTATAGCGATTCACCATCTCCTCATGTGGAATATGGTAGGTTGCAGCTGGTATATGACCCGCCTCATATTCTTCTTCTGTTCTCACATCGACAAAGAGAAAATCCTCTTTTTGCTCTTCGTATTTTTTGCTTAGGTCTCTAGATTCTACCTGTTCCCATGACATACTAAGTCACTCCTTTTCCTTCATTGAATTTAAGATGTAATATTCCAAACGTGCAGGATCAAGTGGTCCTTCTATTCGATCGACAATTACGCCGTTGCGATCTAAGAAAAGCGAACTCGGCAATGGACCGATTTTGTACTGTTTAACCACATCCCGGTCTTGATCCATCCAAATTGGGAAAGTGAGGTTATGCTGTTTGGCGAAAGAATTAACAGCTACTTCTGTCTCCGCAATATTGACCGCAACGATCTCAAATCCTTTTGCTTGATACTTTTGATACATTTGTTGCATCGCAGGCATCTCCGTACGACAGGGCTCACACCAAGTTCCCCAGAAGTTGAGCATAACTGCCTTTCCACGAAGATCAGTAAGTTCTACTTCCTTCCCCGAGACATCGGTTAATGTAAAATTAGGAGCCTCTTCACCTGCAATCGGTTTTCCAGCATTTTCACGATTAAACGATTGATATAGAGCAAAACCGACTAACCCGATCAATACCAAAAATAAAATGCGACGCACCCAGTATCTTGTTCGATTTTTCATCTCTCTCTCCCCTTAGAAGCCTGTAAAACCACCAGTCCATCTCGTCAGCATCGTAATAAGCACCGTCATCTGATCTGTATAAAGTAAGATACCAAATACAATAAGCAAGATCCCACCGATTTTCATCAGTCGCTCAGAATACCGCAAGATCCATTTGGCTCTTCCTACAAAAAAAGCCATCAAAAAGAAGGGAATCGCAAAGCCCAAGATATAAGTGGTCAAATACCAAAATCCACGATCAGGATCATTTGCTGCGATCAATAATACAGAACCCAGAATAGGTCCTAAACAAGGAGTCCAACCGGCTGCGAAACCTATTCCAATAAAAAAGGAGCTAACATAACCAAATCCTTTTTTCGATAAGTCTAATCGCTTTTCTCTCATCAAAAAAGCTGGTTGAAAGATCCCAGTGAGGAACAATCCCATTGCAATTATCAAAATAGCAGACAACATTCGAAGCAAGTCCTGATAATTTTCAAATAACTGTCCAGCTAGACTGAGCGCAAAACCGAGCGCATAAAAAATAATCGAGAATCCAAGCAGGAATAAAGCGGTATGAATCATCACTTTCTTGACAACTGTTTGCGATCGATCATGACCTTGTAACTCTGCTACCGAAACTCCTGTAATATAAGACAAAAAAGAAGGATACAGTGGGAGGCAACAAGGAGAAATAAAAGATAGAACTCCTGCGCCAAATGCTAGCCAAATGGTTACTGATTCCATTGGTTCCTCTCCCATCAAGCTTTCTATATTTCTGCTGCTTACCTGGTTGATTTCTCTAATATTCCAATTAAACTTTCCAGATCCCGCTCGGTCATCTCTCCTGCTTTTTTATAGAGAATTTTCCCCTCCGCAGAAATTCCGATCGTCACTGGAATTGCTCGTACTTTGTAATTTGTCACACTGATCGATTGATAATTTTCATCTGGGGGATCTAACAAAACAGGAAACGTATATCGATGATCTAGGATATATTGATGGACTGTTTCCGCATCATCTTGAGCGGTTACATTGATCATTCGAAAATTGATTTTGCTCTGATACTTTTGGTAGAGAGACTGTAAAAGGGGCATCTCCTTTTGACAAGGACCACACCAAGAAGCCCAAAAGTTAAGTATGGTCGGTTTCCCATTATTATCAGATAGTTTGATCTGTTTCCCATCTAAGGTCGAAAGGGTAAAATCAGGAGCACAGTGATCTTTATAAGGACCCACTTTCCCCTCACACGTCGCCTGTTTTCCAATTGTTAATAGACCTTTCCCTTGCCCCACATTATACCAGACTGTTATAATGACCCCTACCAAAATTAGAACCCCGATCAACCAATTACGTGTCTCTTTCATCGTCTAGACCCTCTTTCTACAAAACTCCAAAAATACAATTACAACGAAAACCCCTACGCAAATTCCAGTAAACACAGAGAACTTGATCTAGGGGTCAGCTTTGTCAAACGAAACGGACGCATTCTGGTCAAGATTCTCAAAGTGATTTTCAAGAATAGATTCTACAAAAACGGATTTTCTTTCTTTTCCGTGCCGATATAGGTGATCTCTCCATGTCCTGGATAAACCAATGTGTCATCAGGCAACACAAAAAAATGATCCCGAATTGTTTTGATCAGTTGTGCATGGTTTCCTCCAGGTAAATCGGTACGACCGATAGAGCGCTCAAACAGAACATCGCCACCAAAGACCATTCCATCCGTAAAGAAGGAGACACTTCCTGGAGAATGCCCAGGAGTATGTATAACCTCAAACGATTTACCTAGCCATGACAAGGTTTCTCCCCCTGTTAAAATTTGCTCAGCTGGCTGGCAAATAGTCTCTGGCACCATCGGAAATAGAGCAGATCCATTTAAACTCGGCTCAGTTAACCAGTCCTGTTCTGCCTGATGTAGATAGACATCGGCTCCAGTAAAAGATCGTACCTCTTCTACTCCTCCAATATGGTCAAAATGTGCATGGGTGAGCAATATAGCTTCTACCTGTAGCTCCAATTGCTTTAATCTGTCTAAGAGAGCTTCTGGATGATGACTAGGATCCATAACAATTGCTTTTTTGGTTTGTTCATCATACAAGAGGTATGCATTGGTCGCCACAAATCCTAAAACAAAACGCTCTACTTTCATGTTTCCCACTCCTTTCCACTGTTTCGAATTGTATCTGAATCGTTTGGACAGACTATCCATAACAACACTAGGTGAAAAGGAGATTCCCCATGAAACGTAAACTAATCATTATTCCCGCTCTCACCTTAGGAATAGCTTCCATGCTAGTCGCTTGTCAACCTGAAAATAAAGCTCCTGCCAATGAATCGGCTCCTGCGCCGAACCAAAATATTCCCCATACGCAGCGTGTAAAACAGACTGCACCTGAGCCAAACGTAAACCGTTCGCCACAAGCAATTGCAGACCATTTATCCAAACTTGCTACTCAGTTTCCCCAAGTTCGAGATGCAACAGTCCTATCCATAGGGAATTACACTGTAGTAGGTCTCGATGTAGATCCTACATTGGATCGTGGCAGAGTTGGGACAGTTAAGTATGCAGTCGCTCAAGCATTAAAAGAAGATCCAAACGGTTCCAACGCTCTTGTTACTGCTGATATGGATTTATACCAACGCCTACGTGAAGCGAACGAAGATCTACAACAAGGTCGCCCTTTAGCAGGTATTTTACACGAACTTGCAGATATTGTAGGGCGGATTATTCCACAACCTTCTAGAGAAGTAAAACCAAATGAACAAACACCTAGCGAACTAGATCAAGAGCGAATCAATCAAACACCTAGAGCAAAGGGGTCCCAGCCCTAATATTGATACGCTAAGAATCGTTCACTCAACAGATGGTGTATACTGATACAAAGGACTAAGGCTATTTGAAAGTATGACTAATGGTCAAATGGAACCAACGTAACGAATTTGATCCTACAGGATGATAGCTCCAAAAAAAGAAAGGGTAACTTATGAAAATTGAATGTATCCTTTGTAATCAAGTATTTGAGCCTGATAAAATGCAAGTAAAAAAAATCGCAAAGCATCCTCACAAAATTCAAATCTGTTCGTCGTGCAAAGAACGTATTACCAAAAAAGTAGAAGAGCGCAGGGAAACGTCTGAACATCCATCAGAGCCAGTCGCTTCCAATCCTAATTATACTTAGGCTCTTGTAAAATATCTTGGAGTAGCTTTTCTGCTAGCTCCTTCGGAAACATTTGTTTTTGCTTCTCGCCGTTTTGCTCGTATTCCACTACGTAGCAAGCGGCTTCTTTATCTTGAGTAGATGTTAGGTTCAAAACTTGGTGATCTTCCTTTAACATTTGTTCGAAAAATGTTGCCGTATCTTTGGCAGATCGATCACTCGGTCTAGCATCCCATACAATTTGAATTTGCAACCAGTTGAAGATTGCATCTTTAATTTGCAAATGAAAAGCCCCTTCCTATATAGGCTTGTTTATGATTTATTTTGCTACACTTTGCTCTTTTTTGCGCAAATAAGAGAGTCGTGCCCTCGTCCCTACGATCAATACTACCGTGATGAACAACGCCGGAATAATAGGAAGCTCCATAAGGTGAAAGATCACGAGCAAAAAGCAACCCAAAGCCAAAAAGACATATACAATTGCCTGTTTGAGTAGCGGCAACGGACGAGCAAACGCAGTCTGATAGATCACTGCAGTCAAAACAAGAATAACGATATATACTACCCAAAAAGGTAAGGACTGAAGCCAGTCCATCATTGAAGCCACCATATTTTTATGCTCCCTTCAATTGTTTGATGTACACAATCTCACTTGCATATTCGTTCTCACTAGTTACTGGTGTTTCTAAAATAATCGGTTGTTTTTGGAACAAAGGTGACGTAAGAAACACCTCCTTTTGTGTTGCAGAAAAAAAGCGCCAATGCTGGCGCATAATCGTCTTTATTCTAACATTGTTGAAAAAAAGGTAGCAAGCGTCCTAGATGTTAATCCATCCCCAAACGTTGACGTAGCGCAAGACATTTTGGAGGAACATTAGTAATGATGGTATCGACACCTGCTCGCAAAAGTCGCTCCATCTCCACAGTATCATCTACTGTGTAAGGTCGCACGGCGATCCCTCGTTGTTGTGACTCCTTTACCAAATCGTCTGTCACGAGTGAATAATGAGGGTGGATCCCATTAATCCCTAGTAGCTCCGCATACTTCCAAGGTGTATCTACATGAATATTATAAAGTGCTGCAATTTGATAGCCAGGGCGGAGTTGGTGAAGTCGGTGCACACTTTCCAAGTGGAAGGTTGAAAAAATCACCTGCTCCTCCATATCATATTCCTCCACTAAGGAAATCACTTTTTGTTCTAAACCTGGATACGCCACGACTGAGTTTTTCAATTCAATGTTTAACTCCATTTTGCTCCCTTGAACCAACTCTAATACTTGGCGGAGTGTTGGAACACGTTGGTTTTTATATTCTGAGGAAAACCAGGAACCATTATCTAATTGTGAGATCTCGCTCCATGTAAAATCTTTTACCCAACCAGTTCCATTGGTCGTTCGATCCACCGTTTCATCATGAATAACTACTACTTCTCCGTCTTTTGTCAATTGCACGTCCAACTCAATCCCATCAGCTGACACCTTCATTGCCCATAAAAAGGCTAACATACTATTTTCCGGCGCAACTGCTGAGTAGCCACGATGGGCAAATACTTTTGTTTTGCTCATTCTTCCACCTCACGCAAAGCCAACTGTAGTAGCGTTCGCACCCCTACTCCGGTCGCTCCTTTACTCATAATTCCTCTCTCTTTAGTCAGTTCAGCAGTTCCTGCAATATCTAAGTGAACCCACGGAGTCTCTTCTGCGAACTGTTTCAAAAAAACACCGGCTTGGATCGCACCTGCTTCCATCCCATCATCATTTTTCATATCTGCTATGTCACTCTCAATATATTCCTCATACTCTTCGAATAACGGTAACTCCCATGTCTTTTCTCCTACCATCCTAGCAGCACGTTTCACTTCAAGACCCCATTGTGCATCATTGGTCATCAGAGCAGTCGCTTCAAAACCAAGGGCGATAATGGTCGCTCCTGTTAGCGTTGCAATATCTACCAGTCTAGATGCCCCTAACTTCTTGGCATAAGAGATCGCATCGGCCAAAATGAGCCGTCCTTCTGAATCAGTATGGGTGATCTCCACCGTTTTTCCACTATATGTACGAATTACATCTTCTGGTCGCATCGAACCAGCATCTACAATGTTTTCACAAATCGGCAATAACGCCATCACATTGTGATAGGGAGTTAATTGAGCCAAACCATCCATTACCGCGAGAACCGTAGCAGCTCCTGCCATATCACGTTTCATTCCAAACATCTCTTTGTCACCTTTGAGCTGTAAACCACCACTATCAAAGGTAATGCCTTTCCCAATCAGCGCGAGGCTATCCTTGCGACCATGATCGCCAGTATACCGAAGAACCAGTAATCTTGGAGAGTAAAGGCTACCTTTGCCAACCGTTAAAATCGCATGCATACCCAAGCGATCTAGGTCCGACTGTTCGAGAACCATAAACTCTAATCCTCTCTTTTGGGCGATCTCCTCTGCTTTGCTTGCAAAAGCATCTGGTGTCATCCAATTGGCTGGCTGATCAGTTAAAAAACGTGCTAAATTGGTAGATTGAGCAAACACTTTTCCACGAAGTAGTCCTTCATCAAAAGCAGACAAACTATAATCATGTGCTGATATAAAGATTGTCTTTACAAATTGTTGTTTTTGTTCTTCCTTAAATGAGGGTGGCTCATAGGCTGCCAGCTCTGCTCCCTCTACCATTGCTTGTACACAATCGACAGTATGAAATCGTTTAATCAAAAAAGACGGGGAGCTCATCGCAATCTGCCGAAGCTCTAGTTCTTCTGCACGCTGTATACCTTTTCCTACTACTTGTTTAAAACGTTGCAGATTCAGCTTCTCTTCTTTCCCTAATCCCAAAATAAAGAGCCGTGCAGCAGGAATTTGCCCCCATAAATGAAGTATCGTTAGCTCTCCATATTCCCCTTTCACCTCTCCTACTGAGATGAGATGAGAAATTTGAAAATCGATCATCTCATCGATTTGCCGAACCAATCCATGAGTTGAAGCTTGGTCCTCTGTATGAAATAGAAAAATCGCATCTGTCGCCAAATGCGTCAAATTTTCTTGGGTCAATCTCCACTCCATTAACTAAACCCCTTTATCTCTCTAACTTTCAAATAGCAACCATTTCTTTATATAATCTATCCTAATCAAAAAAGGGAAGCGTACACAACTAAATTGTGTACGCTTCGATTTCGACAAAAAGGAAGGGTTTTCCTTCTATTTATTTCTTTTCTGAATACTTTATAGAGCTTCTAGCATTAACATTTCTTGGCGCAACTCTTGTAATCTACTTTTGCATTTTGCTATTTTGTCAGGGTTGTTTGCTAGCATGGCATCATAGAGAAGAGCTAGTTCGTAGTCCAATTCAAAACGTAAGACGGGAATGCGCTCCTCCGGTTCACGACATCGAAAAGCTTTGATCACGTCTTCCATCGTTCATGCACCCCTTTATTAGTGGAATTCCACCAATTGGTAATAACCAACTTGGCTACAGGATGCCCCACCAAAAAAGGGAATAAACATAGAAAACAAGCCAAAATATTATGTTTACCAAGTATAGAATAGAGAATCTATGGTTGTCTTAGATTTGTCTGTCTCCACTTAATACTGCTAGAATAAGAAAAAACCCCAAAGGAGGTAACACATGACAATCCCTTCCTTTACAGAACAAGACTTTGCTGTCTTTCAAATACAAGGTTTAGAGCACAGAATGGATGGTTTAAAAAAACAGATTCAACCAAAATTCGAAGTGTTCGGTGAGGCGATCTCCTCATTTCTGACCACTCAATTAAAGCAGGATACCTATGTACATATTGCCAAACACGCCCGCCGTACCGTTAATCCACCCGACGAGACTTGGGTTGCTTGGTCGACCAATAACCGTGGATACAAAGCACACCCCCATTTCCAACTCGGTCTACGAGATACGGAGTTATTTGCCTATTTTGCCCTAATCTATGAATGTGAACAGAAACCCACTTTTGCCAGAAATCTAAAAGAACAATTGCCTGAGATCTTGCCTACGATCCCATCGAGCTATTATCTATCTCTTGACCACACCAAACCTGATGTGACCCCACTTAAGGAAATGTCGGAGAAAGACATGGTACAAGCATTAGACCGTTTGGAGAACGTAAAAAAAGCAGAGTTCTTGGTTGGCATGGTCTTGCCACGTGCAGAAGTAACCAAAACCAGTGGAAGTCGACTCGTTGAGCGAGTGGAAGAAACATTTTCAACTCTTTTATCACTCTATCGACTAGCTGCTAGGAGATAATCGCTTTTGATCTTTTTGTAATATGTATGGGAGTTCTGAGATAACTCAGAACTCCTTTTTATATCCCATTAGTTGCTAAAAAGTTACTCTGTTGTATTGCGTTGGATTCTGCTATACTTACCTAGTTTGATTTGTTATTTTAATTTAGTAGAAAAACATGGGAGAGGGGACTGATCCAATGAAATCGCATCAATATGATCAAAGCCAAACCCCATTGTTCACTGCTCTTCGGGAGCATGCTCAAAAGTCCCCTATTCCGTTTCATATACCGGGTCACAAAAAAGGGCGTGGCATGGATCCTGAGTTCCGTGAATTTATTGGGGAAAATGCACTTTCCATTGACTTAATTAATATTGCACCACTCGATGACTTACACCATCCAAAAGGTGTCATCCAAGAAGCGCAACAACTTGCTGCAACTGCCTTTGGAGCAGATCATACCTTTTTCTCTGTTCAAGGCACTTCTGGAGCCATTATGACAATGGTGATGGCAGTATGCCACCCTGGGGATAAAATAATTGTCCCTCGTAATGTCCACAAATCCGTTTTGTCCGCCATTATTTTGGCAGGAGGAACTCCTATCTTTGTCTATCCAAAAATGGATGAAGTTTTAGGAATTGCTCATGGTGTTACTGCATCTCAAATTGCTATTGCGCTAGAACAACATCCTGATGCTAAAGCTGTATTAGTCATTAATCCAACCTATTTTGGATTTGCTGGAAATCTACAAGAAATTGTGAATCTCGTTCATCGACATGGAATCCCTGTTCTCGTAGATGAAGCGCATGGAGTTCTGACCCATTTTCATGAGCGCCTACCCGTCTCTGCGATGGATGCTGGTGCCGATCTAGCTGCCACTAGTGTTCATAAACTAGGCGGCTCTTTAACCCAAAGTTCTGTACTGAATGTACGAGAAGGATTAGTCAATCCACAACGAATTCAATCCATTATCAGTATGTTGACGACAACCTCTACTTCCTATCCGTTGCTCGCTTCCTTAGATACCGCTCGACGTTATTTAGCGTTACATGGAGAGCAGCTGGTGGAGGAGACATTGGCACTCGCCACTTGGACAAGAAAGCAGATCTCAGAGATTCCGGGTATCTCTTGTATCGGTAGAGATTGGTTACGTGGAGAAGCTCTTTTTGACATGGATGAAACCAAATTGATCATCCATTTAGATCAACTTGCGATCAATGGACATGATGCCGAGATTTGGCTTCGTGAACATTACAACATCGAAGTAGAGCTAAGTGACTTACACAACCTACTCTGTCTCATCACCCCTGGAGATAACCAAGAGACCGTCGCAATACTAGTTGATGCTCTTCGTCATCTTTCGAAGCAATTCTATCAACCAAACAAAACTACAAGAGAAACGATACAGTTACCTGATATTCCAAAGTTAGCTCTTTCTCCTCGAGATGCTTTTTATTGTGAAACCAACACCATTCCACTCTCTGAGGCGGCTGGAAAGATTATCGCTGAATTTATCATGATCTATCCACCTGGTATTCCTATTTTGCTACCAGGCGAGTTAATCACACAGGAGAATATCGAATATATCCAACAACATTTAGAAGCAGGACTTCCTGTTCAAGGGACAGAAGATCCTAGCGTACAGATGGTAAAAGTAATACGCTAGTACTTCGTATGAAGAGAGATACAACAAAACCATTTCCATCTTGGAAGGTTTTGTGTATCTCTTTTCTTCATCCCCTAATTAATCCATTATTCTAAGATTATGTTAAATATATTTTTGTTCGATAACTCACCTAGAAGAAATGGAGGGATCAAAACTGAAACATATGAGCTGGAAAAGCGTTGGATTATTCTGTATTCGCTTTCCTATTGAAATGTTTGGCTTCGTACTGGGAGCCATCTTAGTAAGTAGCTGGTTTCATGCCCCATTTCCTGTTTATATGGAAGGCGATCATATCTTTTCTCCATTTCTTCACTCTGGACTTTTTCAGACATTTCTAGTTTGGAAATCGATTGACACGTTGAGTAAATGTAGAGGGGATTTAAGCCCAGAATTTGAACCATTATCTTGGAGAAAGTTTGGTAAGACATTGGGCTTTGCTACATTTCTATGGATTTTTGGCTTTTTCTTTGTAACTCATATAGCTTGGGAAAGTTCCGCTAAAGTTCGAACCCGATCATTATACGAAGATATTTATCGTTATATTGTCGATACTAGTCTACAAGAGGCTTTTCTCACTTCCCTATTCATGATTTTGGTAACTGTCAGTCTTCGTACTTTTTACTTTTGGCTTGTACAAAATGTGGAGGCATTTCGCCCATCTACGAATCACTACTATATCGGACCTTTCCAGTTCAAATCTGATTACATTCTCAAAAGCAAACGAGACAGACGAATAAAGTCATATACAAAACCGATCTATTCAAAAAAACGAAAGAAGCAACATTCATCTTGATTCTTGATAAAAAAACGCAGCTCCCATAAAAAACTGTGGGGACTGCGTTTTTTTGCTCTCTTTCGCCCGAATACCCCCTAATCTACCCTATGGCAACTGAATGAGATTTGTTGACAAAATGTGAAAACGCTTTATAATCGATTTGACTAATATTTTCATAAAGGCGGGGGATATGATGAATAATTTCTTCGAAAAAGCACAACGCTTTGGAAAATCATTTATGCTTCCTATTGCTGTTTTACCTGCGGCAGGTCTGTTATTGGGAATCGGGGGCGCACTTTCCAATCCGAACACATTAATTGCGTATCCTTTTTTGGATGTTGCATGGCTACAAGCTATCTTTTCTATCATGAGTTCAGCCGGAAATATTATCTTTGCTAACTTAGCTATTATCTTTGCTGTCGGGGTAGCAGTAGGTTTAGCTCGCTCTGATAAAGGAACAGCAGGTTTAGCAGCCTTACTTGGCTATTTGGTTATGAATGCAACGATTAATGCACTATTAAATATAACTGGTAAATTAGCAGAATCAGACCAACTAGCTCAAGCTGGACAAGGAATGATCCTTGGCATTCAATCATTAGAAACAGGGGTATTTGGAGGTGCCGTCGTAGGTATTTTGACCTACTACTTGCACAATCGATATAACAAGATTGAACTTCCCCAAGCAATTGGTTTCTTTGGTGGCTCACGTTTTATTCCGATCATTACCTCGTTTGCCTCGATTCTATTAGGTGCTGTGATGTATGTCATATGGCCATTTATCCAACAAGCTATCTTTGGAATGGGCGGACTGGTTGAAACAACGGGATATATTGGAACCCTCATCTATGGATTTGTATTACGACTGCTTGGTCCTTTTGGATTGCATCATATTTTTTATCTCCCTTTCTGGACTACTGGTCTTGGTGGTTCCGAGATTGTAAACGGTCAACTTGTAGAAGGTACCCAAAAGATCTTCTTTGCACAATTAGCAGATCCTAGTGTCCAACAGTTTTATGAAGGCACTTCTCGATTTATGTCTGGCCGTTTTATTACGATGATGTTTGGTCTGATCGGTGCTGCACTTGCGATCTACCATACTGCCAAACCAGAAAACAAGAAAAAAGTATTTGGACTTATGTTCTCTGCGGCACTTACCTCTTTTTTGACTGGGATTACAGAGCCTCTCGAATTTGCATTCTTATTTGTAGCACCTTTCTTGTATGTGATTCACGCCTTCTTCGATGGACTTGCGTTTATGATGGCTCACATATTCCAGATCACAATCGGTCAAACGTTCTCAGGTGGATTTATTGACTTTATCCTGTTTGGTGTCTTACAAGGTACCGCCAAAACGAATTGGATTTATGTTCCGATCATTGGTGTTGTGTGGTTCTTCTTGTACTACATTACCTTCCGTTTCTTGATCGTAAAATTCAATGTCAAAACACCAGGACGGGAAGACGAGAACACTTCAACCAATACCACTTCTTCCACTGCGTCTACTAAATCTAGCCGTGCTGAGCAGATCGTAGCAGGATTAGGCGGAAAAGAAAACATCAAAGACGTAGACTGTTGCGCTACTCGCCTTCGAGTCACTGTTTTGGATGGAAGCAAAGTCTCCGAAGAGAAAATCAAAGAGACCAATCCAAATGGAGTCATCGTTCGTGGGAATGGTGTTCAAGTAATCTATGGTCCACAAGTCACCATTATTAAAAATGAAGTAGAAGAATGGTTAGGGGAATAAGACGTGGTAAACAAAGAAGCATTACTCCAAACACTAAATAAAAAACTGATCGTATCCTGTCAAGCTTTAGAAGACGAACCTTTGCACAGCTCCTATATCATGAGCAGAATGGCAGTCGCTGCAAAGCAAGGTGGGGCGGCTGGTATACGAGCTAATTCAAAAGAAGACATCGCCGCAATGAAAGAAACAGTCGATCTACCCATCATCGGAATCGTCAAACGCGATTATGCAGACTCTCCTGTCTATATCACTGCTACCATGAAAGAGATAGAGGAGTTGGTATCAGTTGGGACAGAAATGATCGCTCTTGATGCAACCAAACGTATTCGTCCAAATAAAATTACGCTAGAAGAATTCATACAACAAGTAAAAACCACCTATCCAGATCAACTATTGATGGCCGATATCGCCACTTTAGATGAGGCAATCTTAGCCCAGAAACTAGGGTTTGATGTGATCTCTACTACTCTCATCGGCTACACCGAAGAAAGCAAAGGTCACAAATTGTATGAGAATGATTTTGCTCTATTAAAAGAAATATTAGAACATGTATCCGTACCTGTCTTTGCAGAAGGGAATGTTTACACTCCAGAGGCAGCCAAACGTTGTCTTGAACTTGGTTGTCATGCGGTGGTAGTGGGAGGGGCAATCACTCGCCCACAACAAATTACACAGCGATTTGTCCATACTATTGAATCATAATGAAAAGGCTTGGAACTTGCTTCCAAGCCTTTTTTATATTTTCTTATGCTTGACCAACACGTCCACGGTCTCTTTTCTCTTCTGTTCTAATCGAGCTTCTTCTAACAATTGCATTGTGATCAGATCTATTACATACACAATCGCTAATTGATTATTAAAAAAATGAGCATCCCGCAAATGAAGAGTATTGGAGGTAAGTAAAATCGTATCCGAAACATCTGTTAAAGGAGTATGATCATGATTAGTAACTGCGATCACATGTGCTCCTCGACTTTTTGCTTCCCCTGCTGCTTCCGTGATTTCTTTGGTCATTCCTGAATTGGAAATAGCGATGATCAAATCATTTTTTTGGCACAAAGCTGCATTCATTAGCATCATATGGGAATCCGTCATCGCATCAACGATAAATCCCATCCGCATCAATCGATATTTAAACTCCATTGCAGAAAGACCTGAATTTCCCACTCCATAAATACAGATTTTCTTAGCTGTGAGAATGGACTGAACCACTTGATTTAACTTCTCTAACGAGATCATCATGGCAGTAGAATCGATCGTCTCTAAATAATAGGACTTGACTTGGTTCATCACATCTTGATGTGCCTGATGATCTAGCATTCTACTATTGAGCAGTACCTTAAACTCAATAAAACTTTGGCAACCTAATTTTTTACAAAATCTAGTGATAGTAGACGGGGAAGTTCCTGTTTTTTCGGCCAGATCTCCAATGTTCATATTCGTCGAGTTGTTTCTATACTTTAAAAAGAAATCCGCCAATTTTTTCTCCTTAGCTGAGAATAACGGGTAATTGGTCTGAATTCTGTCTAGTATAAATTGAGAATCCAATGTAGCGTACACCACCTTTAGTAAATCTCGCTAGCCATTCCGGTCTGTGATTTTTATACCCTATTGTATCATGCTCCTGTTTCCTATATGGGCTTCTTTGTTCCATTATGGAAAATCGCGCTAAAAAAGCAACCTCCAGGGCATCATTGGAGGTTGCTTTTTTACTCTATAATGAATGAATTAATTATGACATACTAAATAGTTAACTTAGCTAATTGTTTCTTCAGTCTTTTTTTCGGTATGGCAACTAGTACACTTAGCATAGAGAACATGGACCTTTTCACTCTCAATATACTCTAAAACATCCTCACATTCTTGGCAAACGATAATCCCCAACATCCTAGCTCCTCCTGTCCATCATGTACTATATATACCTTATATAACGAATAATACCGCTTACATTTTTTAATGTGTTACACCAATTAATATATTATTACACACTAATTATGTCAACCCGTTTTCTTATTTTCAAATTCTTTCAACGCTGCATTTTATACAACTTGATCCATAGAAAAGCAAAAAAGAGAGTCGGTTATCCGAGCTCTCCTTCATCATCCATATCTAGTAAATCCATGTTTTCTTTATTCTCAAACAAATGGATCAGCTCACCCAAAAAAAGAACTTCCTCTTCTTCTAGCTTGTGATCTTCTACTGTTAGGATCAAGAGAACTCCGGCGAGATGATGTCCTCGATAAAAAGGATACGCAACAAAATGATAATGTTTTCTTTTTTCCCAGAGCAATCCCCCTCTCATCCCTGCTAATGTTAGAAGATCATCTCCAAAGGGAAGAATAATAGGAAAAACACTTTCTCCCGCATGGTATTCCCTTCGAAAAAACCCTTCTTCCGGAATATAAAGGGATACACTGACATACTCTCGTATACTTTGAAAGATGGAGGTACAGACAAACTTATAAAAGATAGAGAATTCAGTCGGGTACCGATCAGACATGAGTCCGATCTCTGCACGGAGCTCATCTAATAAATCTGCTTTTTGCATGGAATCTACTACCTTTATCTCCAAAATATTTCAACATAATTTTAGCACAATATTCAAAATTATGCACATAAGTTTGAATTAGCAAATGAGTACATGCTACTATGAGTACATGCGGTTGTTGCATTTAGTTTTATTAGATGTAGGCCTGACGGTCGTTTTAGCCGGTTTCTTTTCTACCCCGGCTTCCTTCATTCATAGTCACATCGAAAAAAGGGGAAAGCCCTGGCTTAGGTCTAATATGCAACATACTCTATCGTTACTTAACCTTTATTCCCAAGGAGTGTGTCGAGGTGAAAAAGAGTTCCTATATACGGTTAGTACCAGGTGCCAAACAAACCGAGATTAATCTCGATGGATTACAAGAATTGCTCCAAACATACCGAAGTCGAATGAAAAAAACGGGCGAACAGTTACAATGGGACTATGAAGCAGCTGCTTTTCCATATGAGATCGAAAAACATCAACAAGACGGAATCACCTATCTCTTGTTAAAAGGAAAAGATCCCTCTGCTTATTATTACCTTGTCATGGGGACGGGAAAAGAGGACGAAACGGGAGTAGAGTACATACAGATCGTTCTTCCAGATCGAGCCACTCATGGCGACATCTCAAAGGCAAATGAATACGCAAAATTCCTTGCCAAAGAAGTACAAGGCGAGTTAACCATGTTTAATGATCGTACCATGTACTTTCAAGCAAAAAGATAAAAACACAAGGGAGTCGTTCGATTGACTCCCTTGTCTGATATACTTTAGTAAAGTGAAATTTCATTTAGTGGGACTTTATTCATTACTGACTGAGTATTGCTGGCCATATCGGGGTCTTATTAGCCATTAGACCATGATAATCTTGTATAACATTCTGAAAATAAATGTTATCTATCTAGGGGGATTCGTTTTTGGACGGACTAGAAAGTTTCTTAGCTTATCCACTAAGTCAATTACCATTTGTCATTATCGCGCTTATCATCGCTTTATCTTTGCACGAGTTCGCCCATGCTTATGTGGCATACCGTTTTGGAGACCCTACTGCCCATCAACAAGGAAGAGTCACGTTAAATCCCTTACGTCATCTAGATCCAATTGGTACATTGATGATCTTTTTAGTAGGGTTTGGATGGGCTCGTCCTGTTCCAGTAAATCGCTTTTATTTCCGTAAACCTCGATTAGCTGGTGTTCTCGTCTCGGTAGCTGGACCTTTGACCAACCTTGTACTTTGTTTTCTCTTCATGGCAACTTACCAGTTTTCACCAATCTCAAATTCCATCCTAGATCAGTTTTTCCAAATTAATATCTTCCTAAATGTCAGTTTATTCGTTTTTAATCTAATTCCTCTACCTCCATTGGATGGTTACCGCATAGTAGAAGATCTACTCCCAAATCGTTACCGTGCCAAATTGTCTGAGTATGAGATGTATGGCGTCTTTGTATTTCTCTTATTAGCAATTACTCCACTTGGCAACTATGTTTTTACCCCTCTTTTTAATACTGTTGTTCCGTTCATCATATTCAATATGGCTTCCATCCTCTCCTGACAAATAAAGAGCGACGGATCTAATGATCCGTCGCTCTCCTATTTAAGATGGTAGCTTGGGTAGTATTGCTTGTATTTGATTTTGTTCCGATTGCGAAAGACCCGTCGTGGAGGTTAGTTGTGCATAGTAACTCTCCAATTCTTCTAAAGTAGTATGATACGTAACTTCCCAATCATTATCTAATTGCATCTCATAATGATTTTGAAATTCACCTTGAATCGAATCTAGCCACTGACTTAACTCTCGCTCCCATAACTCTAAACATCGCTCATAGAAACGTTCCTTTTCATTCTGTTCAAAAAAGGCTTTAGGGTTACGGAACAGAGGAAGTAACTCACGGAAATGGGTCGGTTCCATCTCTTCCCATGGAGTAGCTACCGTATGTTCCGATATATTCTCAAATTCTGGCCAAGAAAATGGCGTTCGTTGGTACCGGTTTTGGCACTGATCTTGTAGGCGTTCTCCTGCCTGTTCCAACTCTCGTTTGACAAAGAGAGAGGCTCTTAGGCTAGTAGCTCGCATCTCTTGGACGAGTTCATGTCGCATAAACTGGATCGTCTCTTCAATACATAGGAGTAGCTTTTCACGAATCTTACTCGTTCCGGAGAGAGAAAGAACAGATGGGTGGAAAATCTCTTTTAGCTCTTCTCTCAAACGCAATATAATCCGTTGTTTCACATAATAGAATAGCTCCAACCACTCTTGTTCCATCGCTCCCTTTATACCTCGTACATCTACCAATTGAATCATTTCACGAATCTCTTGATGCTCTTGTTCCAGACACCTTTTTCGCTCTTCTAACTCACTTTGTCCCCGCTTGGCACTATCCAATAATTCTGTTCCCCATTCTTTGGCACGCTTCAAAACTGTTTCCATTTGGGTTAGAGCGACTTGCGATAACTCATGATCCAAAAAGTGAAAGAATGCTTCCTCTAATGCGTCTATGTGTGATTCCCCTCGAGTTTGAGGATCAATCGCTAATTTACTAGAGACTGGAAATAGCCTTGGTGACGCAATCCCAAATTTACGAAGCTCACGTTCTACATAACTACATACAGCATGCTGCTCCTCTACTGATTCAGCTAGATCCGATGCATTCACCACAAAAAACATCTTATCCATCTCAATCGCACTCCGCACCCGTCCCATTTGAATGAGGAGCTCTTGATCTGCACGGGAAAAAGCATGTGTGTAGTAAGTAAGAAAAAAGAGAGCATCCGCTTCTTTCATATAGCGGAAGGCCATCTCCGTATGTCGAGAGTGAATAGAATCCGCTCCTGGGGTATCAACTAGAAAAATCCCTCTTCTCGTCAGAGGCGTATCCCGGTAAACCTCCACTCGCTCAATAAAACAGGAAGTCTCTTCTTTGGCTACATACTCTCGCAACTCTTCTAAGGAGATTACGATTTGAGCTCCAAGTTGACTTTCGATACCCTGAAAGTGGGTAGCTACAGCCGTGATAAATGGAACCGTCATTTTTTGTAGTGTTGTATACTCTTGTCGCCCTAATACTTGCCTAATCATCTTCAGCGCTTCTACTAAACTAGTTGGTTTCTTACGGAAGTGCTGTAGTGAGGTCTGGAGTTCTCTTAAAAGGGTCTCTTCCTTTTGAAAATAAACAACCGCCGTACCATCTGGATATGATTCAGTCGGTGGCAATACTTGTGTAATCGTAGCTGTTGTAGGATGTGGCGAGACAGGAAGAATGTTTAGTCTACTAAGTGCATTCGCAAAAGAGGATTTCCCTGCACTAAATGCTCCAAATAGAGCAACAAGGAACGAACGATTCTCGAAACGTTCTTTCTTTTCTAGTAGGTCACGTGTAAATGAACCAAGAGATGGTATTTTCTTTAACTCCTCTAGATACTGGCCGATCTCTTCCAAAGAAGGCTGTTTCTCGGCTATGTGATCTGATGCCTTTTCTGGTCTCTTCTCTTCTATTTCCTCTTCTATATCATTATTCTCTGATTGGCTTGATACTTCTTGCTCTTGGATCCTCCTAACCTTTTTATCCAACCATGCCTGTTGAAGCCACTTATCCACCTTCTCTAAACCATCAGCTGGTGAGGTATGTGTTCTGTCCAAAAACAATTTCTGATACTCCAGTAGCTGTTCTGTTTGTTCTTGCACTAGTAGGATCTGTTTTTCCAATTGTCGAAGCTCATCTTGTTTTGATTGCCAATCTGTATATTGGCGTGTTTGCTCTTGTTTCCACAAAGGGAGCAATCGATCGATCCATATAGATCGAACATACTGTTTCGTCTTCTTCTGAATCCCTTCCGCTACTTCTGCTGTGTAGTTCAGCAAAGCATTTCCAGACGTATCGACTCCTTCTCGACGATACCCTGCTAGCTCATCTGTCGAAATTGCAAACGAATGTTGATAAATATTTGCTTTCCAGGTCGAAGCTGCTTCTGGTGTCCGTTCCATTAATTGAGTGAGCATTTGCTTCACATGTACTTCGATCTGTGATTGTATCACTTCATTCAACTTCTTTTGGAACACTTCTAATCGTCTCTGACGTTCCACTTCTGTCTTTCGTTTGGAACCAAAAAACCCCACCTTAAATGAGGACTGCATGGAATCCAAGTACCGTTTTGCATCATCACGTAAAGAAGCCGGCATCAGATAAGCATTTTGAAGGATGGCCTCCAAATCACGTTGCCAATTCTTTTCGACATCGGTTACAAGTTGCTTCCACTTCTGACCATCTAGTTCTAACACCTGTTTTTTATCTGCTAATTCCTCGGCTGTACAGTCATTTTCCTCTAGTGTTAATTGCTGCTCTTTTTTCCACCACTCTAAATGTTGTTCCTGTATGTGTTCCAATTCTATCTCAATTGATTTCCGAAGTAGCTCCTCACGGTCACTAGGAAGAGAATCGAGAAGTTCTTTTAATTGGACTATCTGATTAAAAGCCAAATCATGTCCACGTAAGCTGGTATAAAAAATTGTGTCATACGGAATATCCCAAGACTGAAAGGACCCTTCCAATTCAGTTCGATACTTTTCAAAAGAAAGTTCTTCTTCGTGGTGTTTATCAATCTGGTGTACTATGAGGAAAATTTTCTTCCCTCGATCAGCTAGTTGACGTAAAAACTGATGGTTCACTTCTGATTGGACATGATGATAATCCATCACATAAAACAATAGATCTGCGAGGTGGAGCGCTTTCTCTGTCGCTAGTTGGTGAGCGCTATCTGTCGAGTCAATCCCTGGTGTATCCAAGAGTGCTATTCCACTTGGCAATGCCACATCTTCTCGTGAGATCGTGATCATCGCGACCTCTGCCCCATCACGAGCCAGGCGGGTAAGTTCTTCTTCTCCATCTGTGCCAGTATAGACTAGCTCCTCACCTGCTTGAGTAAGTACGATAGTTTGATCTTCTCCACGCCGTACTTTTACTACATTGGCACTAGTAGGAATTGGACTGGTAGGTAACAATTTTTTATCATACAGTGAGTTGATCAAAGAGGATTTTCCTGCTGAAAAATGCCCACAAAAGGCAACTGCTAACTCTTGATTTTGCCATTTTTGATACAAATCCAACACCTGATCTAGGTGTGACACATCATTTGCTTGACCTAACTGATATGCAAAGAGTTTTAATCGTTCTTCTATTTGATGTAGCGTTTTTGTCATAATATTTGTCGGTCCTTTCTATATAAGCCCAAGTCTTATTGTACCGACCTTTATCGCAAAAAAATAGCTCCCTTTTCCAAGAGATAACCATGATAAATTGACTTTTTATTATAAATAGCAATTATACCCAATCATATAAAAGTATTGCTAACCAAACTTACACCTGCTATTCTTAATCCCAATATTAATTCAACATCTTTGACGAGAACAAGTAGAGTGAGACCCTGATCACCAGAGAATCGACGGTTGCTGGAAAGTCGATGTTCAGACTTATTCGAAACTCATCTCCGAGATGCAAAGCTGAACCATTAGTAAGCTTTGTCGGGCTGTTCCCCGTTACTAGGAACACGTATGAACAAGTACGTTGATCGAGTGTCGCAATTTAGATAAGTTGCGGAACTAGGGTGGTAACGCGAGGTACAACTCGTCCCTAATTGGAGGGGACGAGTTTTTTATTTCCAAAAAAACAAAAGGGAGAGAACACAAGATGAAGAAAACAGACACATTTTTTATCGGACTTATGCTATTTTCCATGTACTTTGGTGCCGGAAACTTAATGTTCCCACCCTTTTTAGGAGATCAATCAGGTACCTCCTATTGGCTAGCTATCACTGGATTTATCGCTACAGGAGTTGGTTTACCAGTGGTCGTCCTAGTAGCTGTCGCTTTAACAACAGGGGGAGCACAGGCGATCGGAAATCGTGTAAATCCTATCTTTAGCAAAATATTCATGGTAATCATCTATCTCTGTATCGGGCCATTCTTAGCGATTCCACGTAATGCTACCGTAGCTTATGAGATGGGAGTCAAGCCTTTTCTCGGAGAGTCAGTTGGAACTTCCCCGATCTTACTAGCTGTATTTATCGGAGTTTTCTTTCTGATCACATGCCTAGTTAGTCTGAATCCATCCAAAATGTCGGAATTTATGGGCCGCTTAATCACTCCTACGTTGCTAGTAGCAATCTTGATTTTGTGTGTAGCAGGTTTTATTTATCTGGACTCTCCTGTCCAAGCACCTACAGAAGCCTATCAATCCGGGTCTTTCTTTAAAGGATTTATTGAAGGATATGCTACCTTGGACGCCCTTGGATCTCTTGCTTATGGGATCGTGATCATGACTGCAATTCACCAAAAAGGAGTACAAGATCGCGGACAATTGACGAAAAACACTATTAAAGCAGGATTTATTGCTGGATTGATTCTCGCTCTTGTTTATATCTCCCTCGGAATCATTGGAACAAAGATGTCTGTTGGGACCTATGAAAACGGAGTAGAGATCCTCGTCGTTTCCTCTAGCTATTTATTTGGATCGGGTGGTACAGTGCTACTAGGCTTGATTTTCACCTTAGCTTGCTTTACTACCGTAGTAGGACTGACCACAGCGTGTGGACAATACTTCTCCAAGCTGATGCCAAAACTGAGCTATCATATGGTTGTAATCCTTATCTCTCTGGTTGGATTTACCGTTTCCAATCTTGGTTTGAATCAAATTCTAACGATCTCTGCTCCATTCCTGGTAACTGCCTATCCGATTACAATTGTCCTAATCACTCTGGTCTTTTTTGATAAATACCTGAAAGGTTCCAAAAAAGTCTACGGAAGTGCTGTCCTCTTCACTGGAATCGTAGCCATATTCGATGGAGTAAAAGCCTTCGGATTCCATTTGGGACCGATTCAGCCTTTCATAGACTCCCTTCCTCTCGCCTCTAGTGGTCTTGGATGGGTCATCCCCGCGATCGTTGGAACAATCATTGGTCTTGTAGTAGAAAAAGTATCAGACAACAAATCGAAAAAACAAGGGAAGGCACAAATCGTCTAACGATTCACTTGTACAGGTACTCAAACAAACTCCTCCTGAATCCTAAGATCAAGGAGGAGCTTATCCTAAACTGCACATGAATAACAATGGAATATCATCTTATACTAAGCTGAAAATGATATAAGGAGGGAAACCAATGATGCAACAAAATCAATCTGCTACTGACCGGTCACGCAATGCTGCAAAACGTGGCGTAGAAGCAGCTAGTGACGTAGCAAAGAAATCAATCGAAGCTATGGAAAACACCGGTAAAGAAGTAGTGAACCGCGTTTCCAATGCAGTAAAAAATTTAACTAAATAACTGTAAAAGAAGCAACAAAACATTTTGGAATCTTAGACAACAACCATCTCCATGATTTAGTATTGAATAATAAAAGCTTGTTGCATAAAAAAATTCCGTGAAACACCTTGGTTCGCGAATTAATGATGCAACAAGCTCTCTGTGTAAATACTACTTGTATAAAAATATTTGTAGATTTTCATTCTGATCCAATGTTGCCAACAAAACATCATCTATTGTTACGTTGTACGTTTTGCTGATCTTATTTACAACCCATTGTTCATCTTTTCCAAGCTGTAGTAACTCATCGTAATCAAACTTTCGTTCTTTAATAATGGCTCTTGGAAAAGCAAAAGGTTTTGTTGCTATGGATGTATTGGCAGGTGTTAAAGGCTGGTATTGCGGATTTAAAAATATGGAAATTGTTTCTCCCGGTTCCCATAATGCCAGTGCTACTTTTTGGATATCTTCCGTCTTTTCCTTTCGTAGTTCCGACAAAAGAAAATCAACCGTTATCCTTGCTTTAGTAAATTTCGGTAATCGATTTGTCCATTTTCAATAAGAGTGATCGGCGAAGGATTAAAAAACTTCTTTATTGCATTCCACCGCAAAGCCACTAATACCCCGACCACATATAAAATAACCAAAACACCCATTGTAATCATCGAACCCTCTAAGCCCAACTCCTCATCTGATAAAGGATGAGCAATAATATTCCCCAATAATAATGCCATCACAAAATCCAGAAATCGTACAACAACCAAGGTATCTCCTCGTAATATTCCTCATCAAAGGGAATAAAGGTCTTTTTGGTCAGTTCCTGCCATTCCTTTTGTGTATAGAGAGAGCTTAGTAATTTTTTCAGTTTTAACTGACCAATTACAATAACTTTCAATTCGTGCAAATTTTCTCCTTCAGCGAGAAAAAGAAGCTGAAATATATATGCCTCCAATTTTGGACAGTTCCTTTTTTGAGATCAATACAGGCTTACAAATGAAGAAAAGGTATTATGACTCCATTCAAGAAGCTTTTGACGATTTGACCAAAATACTCAATGGTGGCCAAGTCTTGAGGACAGCTTCAAACGATTTTCATAATAAAAGTCGAATTGCAACATTTGCTTCAAATCCTCTTCGTTTCAAAGATTTCGTTCAAGTCCTCCATCTGTAAAGCGTTCATTATTCTTTAAAGTATCTTGAAATAGGAATTCATTCATTTTATATAGCAGTTTCAGCGTACTTACTGCAATAATAAATTCCCCCCGTGCTATAATACACTTTTACAACTAACAAATTCTAATATTCATTGGTATTCCAATGGGTGATTTATTGGTAAGGAGAAACAGTAAAAAAAAAGAACTGTATACAGTCTGTATCGTAAATGGAGTAAGGATTGTTTAGCTACCAAAAAACACTGTCCAGTATGTAATAGAAAGTTACTTTACTATTGGAAATATGATTCAGACATTTGCCTATACTGCAACACTTGGCAAGTCGATAGTTGAAATGATCCAAATTGTTGTTTCTGTGCTAATAGACCAACTACTCCTGAAGAAGCCTTACAATCAGATAGTCCTCCCTTTAGTGAAAATGAAATAGCACGAAATTTTAAAACTAGAAAACGTTTAAGAGACCCGTTCCGTGAAAAACAGCTAAACAAATCTAGAAACATTTTGGAGTTTATTTTTCCAAATAAAAGTGAACTGAACGCAAGAAAAGCACTTATACGTTTAATAAATAGAAGAAAACCTGAAACCTCTAAACAAAGAAAAAGCAAAGCGTCAACATTAAATTGAACACTGGAGTAAAATAAGAAATAAAAGACCTCCCCAAATGGTGTGAAGGTCTATTCAACTATTTCAAAAACCTCGTTGAAGTTGTCGATCTCCAGCCTTTGCAACTAAAACGAAAAAAACCTATGCAGGTCTCCTTCCATCTTGTTAAAATTCTCAAAGTCTATTCCTCGTATTTAAACTCATATTTATTCAAGTTTCTGTTAAATGTTATTTCTGCCTTAGGTACATCAATATCCAAAAGGTGAGCTATTAATTGCATAGTTGCATCTGTTAGTCCTTCTGATTGATAATCACATGGATTATAGTCTATGTTGTGAAAAAGTATTAAAGTGTCATCATTATATGGGGATTTCGAAATGATTGACTTACTAATTAATGTAAGTCCTTTCCATATAAATTCTTCTTCATTCTCTAATCCTATATCTAAGACTCTAGCCCATAGTCCCTTGGAAATCTCTTTGCAAGAATTTTTATTTTCATAGCTACTCATTGAAGTAATCTCAAACTTTATATCTATACAAATACCCCAAAATGAATTTTTAATCATTCGATATGAAAATTGATCATTATTCAGTTTACACCTCTTAAACATAGAAACATATCTCCTATTACCCTATTCAAAATATTCTACTCCCATTTTTATTAAAACCATTTTCCTCATCTGAACAATAGCTTCCTTAACAAATAAAAAAAGGAGACCTATTTTTTCAACTGATCTCCTAACTAGCTTTTCTTCTTTTAAACTAAAACGATTTTACGACTCTCCCATTCTCCCAACTCCAGTTCTTTCATTAGGAGAGTACGACTTGGAGCTTTTTGATTCTCCTTGTAATACTCCTCCAACGGTCGCAGGAGCTTGAGTTTTGTGTTTAATGTTCTTGGATTGTTCCTAGCTTCAGAACAATGAATGTGAAACTGTTTCGTTGTTCGTGAGTTCATGTCTTCCAAATGTTCAAGACCTTGTTCGTTCAACCAATTGTGCCGAGTCCTGAAAAATTTCCATAAGCTTCAAGTGTTGAGTCTTTCAACCCCTCAAACTTTTTGTCCGCTAATAATTCTTCTGTAAAGTCTCAACACTCAACAAAAAAGACCTTCTGACGAACCATTTAAAGTTCGTCAGAAGGTCTTTCGACTTCTTAGCATGACCGTAATACTACAATTACGAAAATACTTGGTATGGGCAGTACTGGGATCGAACCAGCGACCTCTACCGTGTCAAGGTAGCGCTCTCCCCCTGAGCTAACTGCCCAAACGCAATCTTCAATTGGTGGGCCCAACAGGACTCGAACCTGTGACCGATCGGTTATGAGCCGACTGCTCTACCAACTGAGCTATAGGCCCATATACTATATAAATATATGGCGGAGCTGACGGGATTCGAACCCGCGATCTCCTGCGTGACAGGCAGGCATGTTAGGCCTCTACACCACAGCTCCATATTTGGTTGCAGGGACAGGACTCGAACCTGTGACCTTCGGGTTATGAGCCCGACGAGCTACCAACTGCTACCACCCTGCGATAATTTGGTTGCGGGGACAGGACTCGAACCTGTGACCTTCGGGTTATGAGCCCGACGAGCTACCAACTGCTCCACCCCGCGACATAGTTTTGAAGCACATTTACTAATATACAGGATCGAGGTAAAAAATGCAAGTAGTTTTTTTATTTTTGTCTCTTCCATAGATATCTAACCCCGAATTTCCCTTTGTTGGAGCGATACACTTCCACCTCATCTGGACTGTCATACCCATAAATCCACCAATCTTCTTGCATACGTGCTGCTAAACACCTCGCTTGAAAACGTGAATCAAATAATTTTGCCCAATAAATCCAAGCAGATTGTTTGGTTGTCATCTTTTATTCCTCCTTGTCCACCCTATTTTCCCCAGCACATCCTTTGCATACTCCTATTTGAAGTGGTAAATGAGATGATTTTTTCGAAAAAAACCTCCCAAAAATTCGGGAGGTTTTCCTTTAAATTAAAGCTTGATCCGTAACATTCGCTTCTTCTTCATCTCGTAATCGGTGAGCTAAGCGACTGGAAGCACAAGCAGCAACACTTGCCACCAAGTCATCTAAAAACGTATTAACAGGACCATTTTTCGTTGTATCTAATTGTTCAATAATTCCAATCTTATGCTTATCTAGATGTCCAAATGTCGTTACAGCTATGCTACCATAGCCAAAAACAGAGCCTAGGGCTAGTGTCTCATCACAACCAAACAACCCCTCATCCACTTTTACCAATGAGAGCAGTGGCTCTGATAAAAGATTTTTCTCAGCCAAAACATCTAGTTCAATTCCGACTAAAATTGCATGTTGAATCTCTCTTTTTTTAAGTACCGCAACTACACTTTCCACACATGCAGCTTTTGTCAACTCTGGAGCATAGGGAACTTGCATCTCATAGACAATCTCAGCAATCGCTTCTATCGTCACACCTCGCTCTGCAAGCTTTTGGAGTGTAGCTTCATGAACCTCTAAACTGTGAATTGGTTTCCCCATTAGTATCCCTCCCATTTTGGGTTGAGAAAACTTTATTTTATCATAAAATTCAGTTGAATAGTGTAATGATTTTATCACATTCTAGATATGTTAACATGAATACCAAACCTTTAAAGGAGACAAGAACATTGGAGATTAAAATCATTTGTTCTGAAAATACAGACTGTTTATCACAGATTCAGAATATTAGACACAAAGTATTTATCGTAGAACAAAATGTACCTGAAGAAATAGAAAAAGACGGTAAGGACATGGAATCAACTCTATTTCTCGCTCTACATAATGATAAACCTGTTGGCACTTGCCGAATGCGTCTGATAGATGTTCAAACAGCAAAAGCAGAACGTATCGCAGTAATCACTGAAGCTCGTGGAACAGGAGCAGGGCGCAAGTTAATGGAAGCTCTCGAAGAAGAGGCAAAAAGTCAAGGAGCAAAACAGATTGTAATGTCTGCGCAAACTCATGCTTTACCTTTTTATAAAAAACTTGGTTATCAAACAGTAGGGGAAGTTTTCTTTAAAGCTGACATCGAACATATTGAAATGAAAAAAAATATCTGAGAACAAGTCACTCTTTCCTTAAAATCTTGATAAGAAAGAGTGACTTAACAATCTTTATTTCATTTGAATCTATTTCAAAAGTCTCCAATAAGGAAATAAAAATAACCCTTGTACCCAATCTCGGTTAAGTTTCCTTAGCGAAGAGATTTAACAGAAACTAAGTCCTTTTCTTGCAACAGCTAGTTTTAAAATAGCCTTTATTTTCTGGCAGTACGAAGCTGATCTATTATATCTTCAGCAACAAATTGTGCTTGCGATCCCAAATCTCCATGAAACATCTTCCCCTCTTGCTCCCCATGAAAATCAGAACCACCGGTAATTATTAATCTATAACTTTTTGCCAATTTGGCATACTTTTCTCTTTCATCTGCTCCATGATCTGGATGATAAACTTCTATTCCATCAAGACCCGCTTCTACCAGATCTGGTAATAATCCTTCTTCCTGATAGATACCTGGATGAGCTACCACTGCTACACCACCAGACTCTTGAATCAATTTTATTGCCTCTATTGGTGTTAAAGCAGTTGGTAATACATATGCAGGTTTCCCTTTTCCAATATAACGCTGAAATGCTTCTTGTTTCGAAGAGACAAATCCTTTTTTTACCATCAATTCCGCGATATGTGGTAGCAGAATAT
Organism: Risungbinella massiliensis; assembly: GCF_000942395.1. Lineage (GTDB taxonomy): Bacteria > Bacillota > Bacilli > Thermoactinomycetales > Thermoactinomycetaceae > Risungbinella > Risungbinella massiliensis. Next base: position 744,620 of record NZ_LN812103.1, on the reverse strand, counting down.
CCCTGGCAGAATTAAAATTCAGCTCACTTAATACGTCATTCACCGTAAGCGCAATACCCAATTCCTGTAAGCGTGCCAAGATCTTCTCTGAACGAGCAATTCTCATCTCTCGTTGAGTTATTAATTGCTCCTGCAATCTTGGGTTGTCTGGGTCTACAAAATAGCCCAGCATGTGAATTTCCCGTTGATTCCAAACAGTATTGAGTTCTACTCCAATTATTATCTCCAACTGAAATTCTTTGGTATATTTTGCTGCTTCTATTGCTCCTTCGATTGTATCATGATCCGTAATAGCAAGAGCTGAGAGTCCTTTTTCTTTCGCATATTGTAGTAATTCTAAAGGAGTCAACTTTCCATCAGAGGCTGTAGTATGAGAATGTAAATCTACAAATTTCATAATTATTAGCTCCTACTTTCTATTCTAATTAGAATAACTCCAATTATCGCCTATTTCTTACTGGCGAAAGCCTTATTTTTATTATACTTTTATCCATAAAAAACTTATACTTTCTTAAAGTACAAAAAAGACACCTCTATTTCTAGAGGTGTCTTGCTCTCAACTTTAGGTGCGTTTCTGGATCGCTTTCTTCATCTTAGCTGCGAATTGTTTTGGGTTTCCATTGATGCTTCGGGTCTCTTGATTTACTCCGAGTTCATTACCAACTTCTGCGATTAAATTGTTTATATCGTTTTTTTTGGCATTTTTCCTTGGCATCACACATCGCCTCCTAAAAAAGTTGAGTGCAATCATAGTATAGGAAAACTAGAAATGACTTATACACAAAACAAAAAGCAACCTTCCGCTTGATCTGGAATGGCTGCGATTTATTTTCTGGCCATTAAAGAGGAGTCGCGTATAGCTTCTTCTTCTAATGGTACCATAGGATATATTTGGTTTAGTTCCGTAATGGTACAGAGATGTTGTTGAACGATAAGACTACCACGAATCCAAAAACGTTGGTTTACATATAGGGAAGGGAAGTTTAATAAGTTACATTCTCTCCATTGATTTCCAACATAGACTACGGGTCCCGTTGTAGATACAGAGAGCAAGAAGACGTCATGTACAGGAGTCTCTTCCAATTGAGTAGTGATTGCACTTCCATGTTCTTTTAACCATTTTTTTACTTCTAATGTCGCTGGAAGAGAGCGAATGAGGTGAATATATACCTTTTTGAAGGAATGGTATACGGAGCTAATCCCTTCATTACCTAACCATCGAAACAAGCTCTTTAAAGTATTTAAAAAAACACGGGAAGCATTTGGTGTTGGCTCACTGTTCTCGATATACCACACACCTAGAAAATGACTAAAGACATCTTCTGTCAACTTAGACCATTCAAAGGACTGACCAAACCGTAATGATACATATTGAAACAGTAGCTCCAAAGAACGGCTGTAATATAGTTGAGTCTTTTTTTGTAATGGAGTAATCTGGGATACATAGTATTGTTCTAACTGTTGCATAACGTGTACAGGTAATCCCCGCTTTTCCGTCCGCTTTTCCCCTTCTGGCCACATAATGTTATAACGCATTTGATCCAGTAAATCCGCTGGAGTAGACATGATGTTTTCAATTCTCTCTGTTTCTTTCGCTTTCTGAATAGCCCAGCCTAACAATTTCCATCCGTCCTCACGAGTTGCAATATCGTGCTGCTCTTCTTGTTGTTTGTATTTCTCTAGTTGCACAAGTATCTCCCCTCTCATCTCAAGTACAAAAGATGCATAAGGGCCAAAGAGTTCATAGCGATTCCCGCAACGAATTAAGCGAGCAAAAATAAGCGGCTCGTTTCTCGTTAACTTGTCCTTTTTTACTTTGTAGTGCTTTCCAGTCAGCAAAGAACAAAATAGTACCGTATGTATGCCCTCTTCTACCAATTCTAAACAGTCGAAATGAGAATGGCAAAAGCTATGGAATATCCGGTCATCCATTTGTTTTGTACGAATAGTAGAAGCCCATATTTCGACTGGGCGTCGGTTATTCATACTAGTCGAATCGAACATCAACCAATGCTGATAAGATAGCTCTAAGCGAGACGGAATCGGTCTATTGAGTGGCAACTGAAGCAGCTCTTTGAAACGATTTTGCCAGTCTGTTTGGCTCTCTTTCCTATAATACCGTTGAAACCATTGGCCAAAGTCTGAAACGAACAGTTGCTTTTGTTCTTGATCTCGGAGTTCGCGTACTCTTTCTATTTGTCGAAACGGGATAATATTGCTACCATTTTGCGGAAAAGACTCTTCGATGTCAACAGAACCGGTTTCCAAACGACCTACCATGGATACACCTCGGATGCAAATTTCCTTGTCACTAGTATAACAACTTTTTGTCACAACTCCAAGAAAATTTGTAAAAAAATCCAATTCTTTTGTTTCTCTTACTCTGCTATTACCCGAAAAATGGAACAACAAACCTTAAAATATGGAAAAAATCAACTAACAAAAAAGGCGAAATCTCAGGAAGTTTCCCGAAATTCCGCCTATATTGTGTTTATCTTATGAATGCTGTCTATTTATTTGCTACCAATCCAAACTTTTACATCACGTCGACCCCACTGGGTACAACCTGGACCTGGTGGTTTCCAAACATCAATAATCTTACCTTTGATTCTACCACCTGTATCCTTTGCAACTCCCCAACCATAACCTTCCACATATAACTTAGTTCCAAGTGGAATTACCTTAGGATCAACTGCGATCGTGCCAGGGCCTGTTGGACTTCCAGAAGCAGTAGTTCCAGAAAGATTATAACAGGTTGACTCAAACGTAATTGGTGTTCCCTGTGGTAGAGGTCCAGCTGTAGTATCCTTTGCTAGCTCTTCGTTGGTTCCAATCCGAACTACTTCTTTTACAGGATCTACCTTTTCTACTACTGTCCGATTAACAACAGGTTGACCGTCTTTTAAGAAAGGTTGACCATTTTTGAACAGTGTGGAAACCATAAACACTTCTCGACCATCTTTCCCTTTGGTCTCCACTTTCTTTTCCCCTTTGGCAAGTTTGTCATCTTTTTTCTCTTCTTTTTCAAAAGGGATTTTTTTCACTTCTTTTGTAATATGCTCTTCTACTTTATCAATAACTAACTGAAGATTGTTGGTTATTTTTTGATCTGGTCTTGCATTCATCTCATCCCATTGGCCTAAAACTACATTCTTTTCTTTCAGGAAATCAGCAACTGTAGTTTGGGTAGTTTGAAAATCGCCTACCTTTTGGCCTCCGACTGTTAGCGAAACGTTACACTTGCAATTTAATTGAACTTTGGCTTGATCCTTCACAGGAGCATCCCAACCAACACTTGGGACATATTGCTCTTTTAATTTTGCAACATCTTGCCCCTCATCTTCCAATGCTTCGGCAAGCGTATTGTTCAACCCTTCGCTGACAATCGTAGGTTTACCATCACTGAACTGAATAGTCACTTCGTTTTCCATTGCTGCATAGGCAATCATGGAGCCTGAGGCAACGACACCCGCGACCACAAGTCCGCTGAGTAGGATTTTTTTCATCCAACTCCTCCTTGTACCAGTTTCATGGTGCCCATTATAACAAAAAAATGAGTTTGGAAAAGCGAAAGCTGAAAGCCTTAACAAGATGTTCCTTGATTTGTCGTTCTCGTGAAATTTATGAATCCAAGTTATATCAATCGTTTTTGCTCAAAATCTCTCTGGTCTAAAGGTTCATTTTTTGGCTAAAATTGGTTATCATTTTCTCCATAAATAGATATATGAAGAACTCCATTCATTATGTCAGAAACAATTAGTATAGGAGTCGGTCGGTTGTTCTGAAATTGAAAATCAGGTCCACCCCACGAAACAGTCGCATCCCGCCCTTTTGGAACATAGGGAACGGATCTACTATGGCTTATTTGTTGAATAATACGTAATCCAGCTTTATCTGCAGCATTAAACAAAGTGGACGAAGTCTGGCAGATTCCTCCTCCGACCCCTTCACTATATTCACCTTTTACAATGATCTTGGCAAACCGATATCCCTTTTGTGTTGTTCGCATTCCTACTGTCTGATTAAAGGAAAATATTTCATTCGGCATAACCACTTTGTGATCTATTGCACAAGATGAGAGTTCTAAATTACGTGTTCGATTCTCATTACTCTGCTGGAAGTATGTAGTATACTCTCCAAGTTTTTTTTGCTTTAGTCGCTTTAGTTGTTGATAGGATAACTTTGGGCGAACTGAATATGTATAGATAGGAATCGTTTGATAGGTTGAAGTATACAAGTTTTCCCATGTTTTCGTTCTATCTATTTTATTACCCAACCGATGGGCAACCATCTTGCGATGGAGAAATTTAGCATCTTGTGCCTTCCATTCGATCTTCGGTACCACCTCTTTTTGAATCCATCTATCCCATAGCAATGGGGAAATAGTAGTAGGATCAACCCCATCAAAACCTAGTGTGGAATAAGGAACATACCAATGCTGATCCTGGTAGGTAAAATGAAACGAATTAGGTATGGGTGGATTGAAAAAAAACATGAGAGACAAACATGAGATAATATTAGCCAACATTAAATTCCCTCCTCTTCTCCTAGTTTTCTCTTCAAATAGTAGGAGTATGAGAACGCATAAAAAAAGCCTAACGAATACGCTAGGCTACATAAGAAGTTGGAACACGAAAATAAAGAGTCCCACATTCCAAATGATTAAAAGAGGGATTCCAATTACAAACGTCCAATGTTTAGTTTTATGACGATAATTCTGCATTCCTGAAAAAACACCAACTGCGCCTCCAATTAGCGCAATCAGAAAGAAGTTTTTTTCTGGTATCCTCCATTCACCTTTTTCTGCACGACGTTTGTCTCGGCCCATATTGATAAAACCGACTAAATTTATTATCACGATATAGCCTATTAAAATATTGAACATAATCAAAATTTAGCATAATTATGAAGTAAGCGCAATTTCCTCCTTTACTAAGCTGTCATTTGCATAAATGTGTACAATTATTGAATGAGTTTGTGAAATAATGTACAATCTCAATCCTGTTGTATATGATGAGTCATGAGCAAGATGAGAGGAGACACGGTATGATGGAATCTGTTATTTGGAGCAGATTACTAACTGCTGAAACGTTAGCATTTCATATTATCTGGGCCACCATCGGGGTAGGTGTTCCTTTGTTTATCTCGATCGCAGAAGGTATTGGCATTTGGAAAAAAGATCATCATTATATTTTATTAGCACGTCGTTGGACCCGAGGATTTGTTATTACTGTTGCAGTAGGTGTCGTAACTGGAACATGTATTGGTCTGATGTTAACTCTATTGTGGCCAAATTTCATGCAATTGGCCGGAAATATTATCAGTCTACCCCTTTTTATGGAAACATTCGCATTCTTCTTTGAAGCCATATTTTTAGGGATATATCTTTACACTTGGGATCGTTTTCGAAATCCTATCTGGCATTGGCTAACTTCCATACCGATCGTAATCGGATCTGCTTTTTCCGCTATCTTTATTACGACCTTGAACTCTTTTATGAACTCACCTACTGGTTTTCGCTACGATCTCGCAACTGGAAAGTTTTTTGATATAGATCCGATTGCAGCTATGTTAAACCCTTCTACACCGAGTAGAGTAAGTCACGTATTATCTTCTGCCTATCTCACCAGTGGTTTCTTGTTAGCTGGTCTTGCTGCCTTTTTTATCCTAAGAGGACGCGACCATGTATACTATCAAAAAGCGCTTAAACTAACTATGATCACAGGTGCGATTATGGCAATTTTAACTGCTGTAGCTGGAGATATCTCAGGAAAATACCTGGCAAAATATCAACCAGAAAAATTGGCCGCAGCAGAATGGCATTTCGAGACAAGAAAAGAAGCTCCTCTAATCTTTGGTGGAACATTGAATGAAGAGACATTAGAGATTGAAAATGCAATTGAGATTCCGTATGCACTCAGTATTTTGGCTGGTAACTCTCCAGACACAGAAGTAAAAGGATTGGACCAATATGCTCGCAGTATGTGGCCACCGCTTTATATCCATTACCTTTTCGATACGATGGTAGCAATCGGGATGTATCTGATCTTGGTCTCAGTTCTGTATCTGTTCTTTATTTGGCGAAAATATCAGCCTGCTCGTTGGTTATTATGGGGAATCTTCCTAGGTGCTCCTCTCTCCTTTATCGCGATTGAGGCTGGTTGGATCTTTGCTGAGGTAGGTCGTCAGCCATGGATTATTGTAGGAATCATGCGAGTTGATCAAGCAGCTACCCTGTCTAATGGGGTGGAAACTATGTTCTACCTCTTTACTTGCTTATACATCCTGCTAGGAATAGTCGCTTCCATCGTCTTGTTCCGTCTGTTCCGTCAGAATCGTGCGGAAGATGAGTTAGAAGAACGGCATTCTACACCACAAGCTGGAGGCGAAGCATAAAATGCAGCTTGAACTAATTGGAATTACTGTCTTATGGACGTTTTTATATGGATATCTAATTGTTGCTTCGATCGACTTTGGAGCTGGTTTCTTCTCTTACTACAGCCATCTCACTAAAAAAGATCATATAGTAAGTAAAATTATTGACCGCTATTTAAAGCCTGTCTGGGAAGTAACCAATGTCTTTCTCGTCTTTTTCTTTGTAGGACTGGTTGGTTTCTTCCCTGATACAGCCTACTACTACGGAACTGCTTTGCTCATTCCTGGTTGTATCGCACTCGTTTTATTGACTATTCGTGGCTCATTCTATGCTTTTGGCAATTATGGTGCCCGAAAAAGTTCCTTTTTCTTGTTCCTTTACGGTTTATCGGGCTTATTTATCCCAGCATCGCTGTCTACTGTGCTAACTATTTCTGAAGGGGGTTTTATAGAAAAGAATAGCTCTGGTCAAGTAATTTTCTTAGCTGATCGCCTATTCGCCAGTCCTTATTCTTGGGCTGTTGTCTTCTTGGCTTTAGTAAGTGTGTTATTTATCAGTGCTAGTTTTCTTACCTTCTATGCAGATCGCGCAAAGGATACACCTGCTCGCGATCAACTACGAAAATACGCTTTATTTTGGGCAGGTCCTACCATTCTGGCGAGTTTAGGTGTTTTTTGGAGCTTATCTCTACACAACCCTATTCATTTTGAGAAGATGATCGCCATTGGATGGATGTTTGGTGCTTCCTTAATCTGTTTCTTGATTGCAACCTTTTTTATCTATCGCCGAAAACGATTGGGAACAGCTTTTCTGTTTGTCATGGCTCAATTTGCCTTTGCTTTCTTTGGCTATGGATACTCCCATCTACCCTATTTACTCTATCCATACATTACCATCGAAAGTGCCGTAACCACACCAGCGGTAGGTTGGGCTTTGGTAATCGCCTTTCTGGCAGGCCTATTGTTATTGATCCCTTCCCTCTTACTACTGTTATGGCTCTTCTTATTTAATGCAAAGTATGTAAAAGGAGAAAAAGAAGATATTTCATTGTAGTATGTACAAAAGCCGAACGGAATTGTTCGGCTTTTTTATTTCCATGTGACAAATAGCATTAATCCCTATAGCGGACTATTCTGTTAACTCAGGTTGAAGTTCATACATTTATTGTGTCTTTTTGACTCTGACATACTGATATGAATTGCTGAAATAACTTTCTAGAATTATCGTCTGTATCAAACATTCCTTCTGGATGCCATTGTACACCTACTAAATAACGTTTTTTGTCAGAAGACTCAACGGCTTCTATTACCCCATCAGTGGCATTGCCTATCTGTTCTAAAGAGCTAGCGATCTTCTTGATCGATTGATGATGATACGTATTGACAAATATCTTTTCTTGTTGAAAAGATTTTGCCAGTATGGAGTTGGGTTTTAGGAGGACAGAATGAGCACAGTGATGTCTAGGAGCCTTTTGAGAATGTTGAATTGAATCTGGATATTGGTTTGGCAAATCCTGATACAAGGTACCTCCTAAGAACACATTCAGAACTTGAAGTCCACGACATATCGCAAGGATCGGCTTACCTGTTGGATAAAATTCATTTAAAAATGCTAATTCAAATGAATCACGTTCAGGAGAGACATCACCTAGTTTAGCGGCTGGTTCTTCGCCAAAATAAAGCGGATTTATATCAAAACCACCAGTTAATATCAATCCATCTAGCTGATCTGCAAGGCTACCCAGACGAACCGAATCGGTTAGAAGTGGTAAAATTATGGGAGTTCCGCCTGATTTGACAACAGCATCATGATAGTCTCGGTTGAGTTGCAATTGATGGTCTGCATAATGCGCACTCAATCCAATTAATATCATTTTGTTCCCTCCTAGCCCACGACATGAGCGTCTTTATTTACAACGAATGCTATACATTATAAACAAAAACGCTCCAGAAAGGACTGGAGCTTTTTCATTAGATCAAAATATGGTTATTAGTCTACATTGCGTGATGTCTCACGGTTTTCGAAGAGATATTTAATAGAGTAGATTCCTGCAAGCCCTACCAACGTATAAATAATACGGCTAAATGCTGAGGATTCTCTGGTAGCGTCTCCACCAAAAACCGCAGCCACTAGGTCGAAACCAAATACACCGACTAGTAACCAGTTCAGAGCTCCAATAATCACTAATAGTAATGCGACTCTTCCCATGCTACTTCCTCCTTCGTTTCAAAGGCTCGAAAATAGTATGGGGAGAAAGCAAAAAAATATCCTTACAGAAAAAAGAATCCCAAAAAGAAGTATCCTCTTCGAGATTCTTTGACAAGACTGGTTTTGTAATTGAATTACTGAACCCAAATCTTGATCACAGAACATTTACGTAGCTTTTGACTTTAGATGCTCTCGCACCTCTCTAGATCAAGAGTCTTTTAAAGGGTTCTAGACAGTAGCTGCTGCTTCTTCTTGTTTTCTCTTGTGTTCCTCTGCTAGCTTGTCAATTTCTTTTTTGAGCTCAGCTACCATTTCACTTTCAGGAATCTTACGGATGATCTCTCCATGACGGAACAGTAGTCCTTCACCACGAGCACCTGCAATCCCAATATCTGCTTCTTTCGCTTCCCCAGGACCATTCACTGCACAACCCAAAACGGAAACCTTAATCGGAGCTTGGATTTTGGAAATATATTCTTCTACTTCATTGGCAATACTGATCAGATCAATCTCAATACGACCACAAGTTGGACAGGAGATCAACGTAGCAGCATTAGCAGCCAAACCAAATGATTTGAGTAATTCTCTCGCCACTTTTACTTCTTCAACTGGATCTGCACTGAGTGAAATCCGCATTGTCGAACCAATACCCATAGAAAGGATTGCACCTAGTCCTGCTGCACTCTTTACAGTACCAGAGAAAAGAGTCCCAGATTCTGTAATTCCGAGGTGAAGTGGATAGTTAAATGCCTCAGATGCCTTTTTGTACGCTTCAATTGCTAAACGGACATCGGAAGCTTTCATGGAAACGATAATATCATGGAAATCCAAGTCTTCTAGAATCCCAATATGGTGTAGAGCACTTTCTACCATACCATCCGCTGTAGGATATCCATATTTATCTAGAATACGTTTTTCTAATGAACCAGCATTTACCCCGATTCGAATTGGAATCCCACGTTCTTTTGCCGCTTTCACTACTGCTTCCACTTTTTCACGTTTTCCGATATTACCAGGATTGATTCGAATTTTATCGATTCCACCCTCAATTGCTTTTAGTGCCAGTTTGTAGTCAAAATGAATATCTGCCACTAGAGGAATGGTGATACGCTTTTTGATTTCTGGGATTGCCTCAGCAGCGCGCATGTCTGGAACTGCTACTCGAACAATTTGACAGCCAGCTTCTGTTAAACGATTGATCTCTGCAACAGTTGCTCGTACATCATGTGTTTTTGTAGTAGCCATACTTTGGATAACTACTTGATCGTTTCCACCAATCTGTACATTGCCCACCTTAACAGGCCGAGTCTCTGTACGATGAAACATGAAAACCGCTCCTTTTTTCTTTCAGAGGTTAAATTGTAGGTTTACACTGTAACTATTAGCAAACGCGAGGAAAACACTTCAATTTATATATCGTTCTCCTCACGTAAGTTTCTTTGGTTCAAGACATTTTTCGTTTTGTTTACTCTATGTTCTTTTGATTCTACAAAGGAAAGTATACCACATCTGGTCAAGAAAAAAGGAGAGGAGTCTTTTTAGTTATTGCGATTATTACGCGACAAACGCAATCCTTGAAGGCGATCTTTTTGTTTTTCTAGGTACATTTTAGTAGAAAAAGGAATCATCCCAAACCATCTTGTCATAAAAGGCTCTTTTTGAGCTTGCCGATGCGCCTTTCGTTCATCTTTTGGAGTTTCCACATACCATAACATTTTCTCGATCATATACGAGATCCAATCTTTAAAAGACATTTTTTCACCTCGTCACTAGCATCACCGAGGTAACTGTTCTCTAAACCCTAGAAATGTTGCGAAGTATTTCCTCTACAACTTCTTCTGAAGTGAGATGATCCGTCCTGACTACTAAATCTGCTACTTCTCGATAGAGGGGGTCTCTTCTAACCAACATCGTTTCGAGTTTATTCTCCCAATTTTCTTGTAATAACGGCCGTTTCTGCCATTCCATTTCATTGAGAAGGCGCTGTCTCAGAATGGGAGAACTTGCCTGGAGATAAATAACTTTCCCTGTTTCCTGCATGATTTGTCTATTTTGCGAATCTAGAATCATCCCCCCACCCGTGATAATAAGATGTGGTATTCGTCGTTGACTTAATTCCAACAACGTCTCAGATTCCAAACGACGAAAAACAAACTCTCCATCATACTGAAATATTTCCGCAATCGTTTTCTCTTCCATATCTTCTAAATATTGATCAGTATCTATTGAAGGGTATTGATAGCGAGTAGTTAGGATATTTCCTACTGTTGATTTTCCTACTCCTGACATTCCCACTAGATAAAGATGAGGCTGCTTTTGCATAGATTGACACCTATCCATTCGTTAAATTCATTTGGGGTGAGCTGTAAGTACATACCGATAAACTAGTGATTTCTGAACCTTTCGTTCCCCAAATGCCGTTACTTGGATAATTGTATTTCCGGACGCTTCTTGATTCCATTGTATCTCTACTGAAAAACGATCCCATGATTGTTTGATCGAACCTTCTGATGATGTGGGTCCTCCCTGCATAAGCCAACTAGCCAAAGCGGATTCTGCTGCATTGGTTACCTCAGAACGTTCACGTTCCCACCATTCCAGTTCTCGTCGTTGCTGAAGCTCTGAAAGCTGAGCCAACAATATAAAAAGAATCAAACTAACAAATCCTAAAAGAATGGGATAGTAAAATCCTGCTTGGCGACTCATTTCAGCAACCCCTGGCTTCCCCAGGCAATAAGTAACTCTTGCCTTGTATCGGAATCTGTTTTGCTAATGAAGGTAAGCATCATACTTAATTTGTTTCCGTTTAATTGAAGATTCATCTCCTGCACCTGATTAGATAAAACAGTCGTTCCACGAAACAACGTTTCATCTGGTTGTCGAACTGTACGAATCAGTTTATGATCTTTTAAATAAAATCGAACTTGAGCTCCAGTTAAATAGGAGGCAATAATAGCATTCTCCTGTATCTCTACTTTCGTTGCAGATTGTAACTCTTTCTTTATGCTATCTTAAATGAAAGAGATCTCAGTCAAGATACGACTCTGGTCTACCCACTTTTCGGTATCGTTTCGGACCCCTATATACCATAATACCATCGTGCTTAATAACAGCAAAAAGACAAATAAAGAGCAGATAGTCTCTAGATAGGTAAAGCCTGACTCTGACTGGGATGAACGACTCGTTTGCTTCGAGTGATCTTGTGCGGATTGCCTTTGGAATCTTTCCATATAACTTCGATTTTTACCTCTTTTCCCTCTGGATATGGAGTAATCTGACTTTGAATATGATACTTAGTGGCAAAGTGTAGAACACCGGTAACATCATATCGGGTATTTGTCTGTGTAGATTCTAGCCTTACTAGCTCACGTTCTAGGATCAATCGAGCCTCTTTCTCTTTAACCTGAGACTGCGAAAGGAACTCTACCTCTTGATATATCGGAACAATGAACACTAAGAAAGTACTCAGTAAAAAAAGGGAACACAGACATTCCAAAAGACTAAATCCTTGCTCTAACCGAGAATAGAAAGGATTAGATAAGACTGAACTCATGGTACATCACTCTCCTCCCAAGTAACCCGACCTGACGCCACTTGGATTTGCAATGTTGTTATCAAGGCCCCTTGGTGAAAGAGAAATATAGTTCCCCCACGGCTTTGTCCTGTCGTATGGAACTGTAAAACACCGTTAGGGTAGTTACTTTTCAGTTGATAATCTGGATCTAGTTTCCATACTCGATGCTTTTGATCATTTGTTCCCCATGTTACTTGATCAGAAGAGAAATGTACTGTCACCTTTTTCTCCTGACTTAATGCTACTTGTTGCGCAAGCGAAACCTGATGCATCAACTGTTCCCGAATATGTCCTATTTCAAGATGTGTTGCTACTGTCGTAATGGTCGGAATTGCCATGGATGTTAACAAACTAAGAAGAAACAACGTGAGTATGGTTTCTATGAAAGTAAAGCCTAACTCCTTATGGACAACGAACCCTCTTGTCTGGAGCCGTTTCTGGTTTTGTGTCAATCACATAAACTCCTTTCCCTGTAGGACATGTCGGAACAGAGCGAAGATATTTTTTGGTGACTAATTCTTCTACTGATTTTGGATACTGTCCATTCTCTAAGTAATAATGATCCGCTTGAGTCGAAATCAACTTCCTGTTAGCTTCATCCGCTTTTTTCTTGGCATTCTCTCCCGCTGCTTGAAGATTGGGAATTGCAATAGCAAGGATCAGTCCAATAATAAAGAGCACCACTAACATCTCAACTAGTGTAAATCCTTCTTCTCCTCTTCTTTTTTGTGAAAAAAATTGTTGTTTCACTATAAAACCTCCTCATATCACTTGGATTAATTGGAACATTGGCAAAAATAGCGCTAATACAATTCCTCCAACTAACAAACCCAACAGAAGAATCAAAGTAGGTTCCAATCGCTTCATCGTTTTTTCTAAGTATCGGCTTAGCCTTTTTTTCGATAGATCCGCATATCGTTCCAAGCCTTTTGCTGTTTCACCTGTCTGTTCTGCAATGGATAAAAATGAGTGTAGGACAGAGTCAAAAAATGGATATGGCACCTTTTGAAAACTATTAGTAAGAGACTCTCCTTTTAGTAGATATTGCAAGAGGACTGTTATGTTTTTCTTTATTGGATACCAAGGGGTTAGTCTCTCTAATATCTGGAGTGCTTGTACAACAGGAATACCCGCTTTTAGGAAAGCACCTAATTGTAACGAGAAATAGTGACCATAGCGTAAAGGAAGAATCGTCTTGATCATAGGAATTCGAAAGAGAAGTCGCAAAATCCAATCCATCCTCATCCATAACGCTTTCCCATAAACGAGGAATAAGATCACTCCAAGCCCACAACCAAACAAAAAACAACTGATAAGGCTAATGGGAAAAACTATTTGGGTAAACCAAGGTAAGGAGACATCTAACGATTGATACAAGCTTTCAAAACGTGGGACAATCAGCTGATGCAAAAAAATTAGGGCAATGGTAATGACGATTAATACCAAAATAGGATAACGAATTGCTTTTTGGATCTCCTCTTGAAAGGCCATTTTAGTCTGATAGACTTGCGCTGTTTGTTGACATCCCCAAGCATAACTGCCATGTTCTTCAGCAGCAGCAATAAAAGCAATGGCTTCCGCTGGAAAACATACCTTTCGAAGTGTTTCAGATAGTCGTTCCCCTCTTTGAACTCCTATTTTGATCTGATGAAGCCACTTTATTGGAAAGTCCCTTTGCTGTTCTAAAACCTCTAAACTTGATAACAAGGGTAAGCCACTTCCCAGTAAATCGCTCAACTGAAAACAGAAAGAATAGACCTGATTATCTGTCCAACGAATACGATATTTCTTTTTTTGGCTCATAAGGCAACACCCGATACACTTCTTCTAGAGAAGTTATTTTTTGATCAACCAACTGAAACAAACGATCCACAAGAGTAGAAATACCCAACTGATGGTAAGTGGAACGCACTTTATCTACGGAAGCACGTTCTAAAATTAGTTGTCGGATGGTTTCTTCTATTTCCAAAATTTCAAACACTCCTATTCGTCCCTGATATCCTGTTAGATGGCAAGAATCACAGCCACTGCCTTGACAATAGGAACAATAAGTGCGTACCAAACGCTGAGTTAAGACCCCTTTACAAGCTGCAGCAACTAAGTAAGGCGCAATCCCCATATCTAATAGCCTTGTAATGGCACTAGCACTATCTTGTGTATGAAGGGTTGTTAAAACTAAATGTCCTGTCAATGCTGCGCCAATCGCATTCTCAGCTGTTTCAGAGTCTCGAATCTCCCCAATCATGATGATGTTTGGATCTTGTCGTAAAATAGCCCGTAGACCTTGGGCAAATGATAGCCCAAATTTGCTCCCTACTTGTACTTGATTCACTCCTGGGATTTGCAACTCAATCGGATCTTCTAATGTAACTATGTTCACATCAGGAGTGTTTAATTGATGAAGAAGTGCATACAAACTCGTCGTTTTCCCAGATCCAGTTGGACCAGTAACTACTATTAATCCAGATTGCTGCATCAATCTGCTCATCTGCTTTGTTTGTTTTTCTGTCATTCCTAGATCGGATAGTCCCAGATATTTCTCTTTCTGATACAAGAGCCGTAATACCATTTTTTCTCCATGGAGAGTAGGAATCGTTGAAAACCGAATCTCTAGTTGCTGACCATGAGCTTCGATCGACATGGCTCCATCTTGCGGCTTTCTTCGTTCTCCAATATCCAAATTTCCCATTACTTTCAAACGAGACAGAAGTGCAGGTTCCTCTTGCCGAGACAGTTGATCCACTTCGATTAAGTATCCATCGATTCGATGACGAATCCGAACCGAATCTCGAATGGGTTCAATATGTATATCACTAGCCTCTTTCCTAACTGCACATTCTATCATTTGATTTACATAAGCTATAACATCCAAAATCTTACTCCTTTCCACTATAAACACCACTATTAGGAATCTATATCATAATCCAAACAAACGTTTCTATCATAAGATTTTTCGACCAATTTAGTGAAAACCCTCCTAAAGAATACAAAATTTGACAGAATATATTCGGTGATTAGGAACAAAATAGTATTAAGTTGATGGGGAATAGCCAAGCGGTAAGGCAACGGACTTTGACTCCGTGATTCGTAGGTTCGATCCCTACTTCCCCAGTTACTTAAAAAAAGTAGCCTTCGTTTATTTAACGAAGGCTACTTTTTTATGTTAAATGTTGTTTATTGTGTCGATTGCGAAGAACAAATCCTACTAATACCACACCAATCGCTAGCAAGATCGGAATTCCTTTTTCTAATAAAGGTTGCCCTTGGATCAAATAATGAGCTAACACTCGATCCTCCGTTATCAGTTCTCCTGAAGTGTATCCTAATATAGCGGCTCCTAAAAAGACAAACCAAGGAAACTTGTTCAATAATTTGGCGATGAGACCGCTTCCCCACATGATGATCGGGATACTGAACACCAGTCCAAATAACACTAGCCAAAGGTCGCCTAACGCTACTCCTGCAACAGCGAGTACATTGTCCAAACTCATCACGACATCTGCCACGATAATAGTCTTAATGGCACTTCGTAAATCTGTTCCAGCTTGTACTTCTGGTCCTTCTTCATCTTGCTGTAATTTGACGGCAATCCATAATAACAACAAACCACCTATCGTCATAAGTAATGGGATATGAAGTAGCCAAGTAGCAATCATCGTAAGGGAAGCTCGAAGCACGATCGCAGCGCCTGCACCAAACATAATTGCTTTTTTCCTCTGTTCAACTGGCAAACTTCTAGCAGCCATCCCAATTACGACAGCGTTATCTCCACTTAAAATAAGATCAATAATAATAATATTGAATATCCCAAGAAACTGGCTCCATTCCATCACGAGAGAAACTCCTTTCCCGTACTTCTTGTCCTATTTTATGTCGCTAACAGGAAGTAATACCCAGACAAAATAAATAGGAGCCACTTTAGAAATAGTGGAACTCCTCTTCTTCCTGTTTGCACTCAATTGTCTCGATATTCTCTACTGCTTGGACTACTAAAGGTTCCCAATCAAATTTGGCTTCTTGCTTCTCGCAACTTTCAATTGTAGGTCGTGTCTTAGGATTCTTTGGCAAAAAGATCGTACAACAATCCTCATATGGCAAAATGGATGTCTCATACGTGCCAATTCGCCGAGCAACTTCCATAATCTCTGTCTTATCCATGGTAACTACTGGACGCAAAATGGGATAATTCGTTACTGCATTAATCGTATTCATACTTTCCATCGTCTGCGAAGCTACTTGACCCAAACTCTCCCCTGTTACCAAAGTGAGTGCATTCCGTTTTCGCGCTACTGCTTCAGCAATACGAAGCATCATTCGTCTCATGATCGTAACAGAATATGCATCATAACAGTGTCGGTTAATCTCTGTTTGAATCTCAGTGAAAGGAACTACATGAACTTTGACCGAGGTACCATACTTGGCTAAGTGTTTTGCAAGATCCAGAACCTTTTGTTTGGCGCGTTCACTGGTAAAAGGATAACTATGAAAATGTATCGCTTCTAATTTCACACCACGCTTTAAAGCTAAATAACCTGCTACTGGACTATCGATCCCACCCGATAATAACAGAAGCGATTTTCCACTAGTTCCTACTGGCAAACCACCTGGTCCATGTGTATCATTCCCGGAAATATAAGCTCCATGGGTCCGAATTTCTACTTTTATGATGACATCCGGTTGATGAACATCCACTTTGCGATTCACCGAATTCTGTAATAAATAGGTACCTAATTTCCGATTCATCTCTTGAGAGTCAATCGGAAATCGTTTGTCAGCTCGCTTGGTTTCAACCTTGAAGGTACCGCCTTCCTTGGTGTGTTGTTCCAGTAGTCTCTTGGTAGCTAGTTGGATCTCATGTAACTCAGGAACTACTTTTTCTGCAACTGTAAATGCATGTAGCCCAAAAACTTCTTGGAGCCCCTCCATAACTGGTTCTGCATCTTGGGAATGGAGTTCAATTAGCATTCGCCCATGGTCTTTGGTGTATGTCAAAGCTGGAAACTCAATCAACTTCTGTTTAATATTACGCACTAATTGGGCGACAAAATGTTTTTGATTTTTCCCTTTTAAGGTTAATTCTCCAAAACGGAGAACAATTACTTTTTCTGTCATCTTGTTTGCACCTTCATCACTTGTTGTAAAGTCGGAATAATCTTCTGTAATGCTTGAAATGCCTTTGGAAAATCCTCTTTTTGCGATAAATATCCTAGACTCAATCGGATGGCGGATACTGCTACCTCATTGGAGCAACCCATTGCAAGCAACACTCTGCTTGGTTTCTCTATTTTAGAAGAACACGCAGATTTACTTGATACATAAATCTCTTGTTCTTCTAAAGCATGTACGATAACCTCTGATTTAAACCCAGGGAATGAGATATTCAACAGGTATGGAACCGATTCATTTAATGAAGTATCACCTACAATTTGTGCAAAAGGAAGATGTTCTTCGATCTCTTCTACTAACTTTCTTTTCCACTCTGTAAATTGCGTCATCTTGTTTTTTTGTAATTTCAGCGACATGAGAACCGCTTTGGCAAAACCAGCTATAGCCGACACATTGTGAGTACCAGAGCGCAAATTCCGTTCTTGACCTCCACCTCGCAGTATTGGTTCTAATTGAACCCCTTTGCGAACATAAAGAGCACCTATTCCTTTTGGACCATGTAATTTATGTGCGGAGACGGAACAGAGATCTACTCCCAATTCTCTTACGGAGATAGGCAGTTTTCCAAAAGATTGTACTGCATCCACATGAAAAAGAATTTTGGGATAGGTAGACAACAACCTCCCAATTTCCTCAATAGGTTGTATGGTTCCTACTTCATTGTTAACATGCATGATCGAGACGATAATTGTATCTTCCCGAATTGCTTTTTTTAATTCTTCTATCTTCACTTTCCCTTTATTGTCTACTGGTAAAAAAGTGATTTCAAATCCTTCTTGTTGTAACTGTTCCATCACTTCATATACAGCAGGGTGTTCAACCTCAGAGGTAATCAAATGTTTTCCTCGATTTTGATAAGCTCTTGCCGCTCCCATAATGGCGAGATTATCCGATTCTGTTCCACCAGAAGTAAAAAAAATCTCCTCGGGTGAAGCTTTCATCGCTTGTGCTATCACTTTTCGCGATTGTTCAACAAGGCGCTCCGCTTTTACCCCTAAACCGTGCAAACTAGAAGGATTTCCGAAGTGGTTTTTCATCACATCTGCCATTACCTCAATTACTTCAGGATAGACAGGAGTGGTCGCACTATTATCAAGATAAAGCAACGGTAGGGACTCCTTTCTAACTGGTGCTTTTTTCAAAGTATATCATGTTTTGTTATTCCCAAAAAAAGATAGACCCTCGTAAGAGTCTATCAAAAATTCGGCTCTAATATTGTTTCAAATATGGCAGGAATCTTGTCCTCTTTTTTGTAAATAACGCTGATGGTACTCTTCTGCCCTCCAGAAATTAGAGGCAGGGGTAATTTCCGTGACCACAGGATTTTTCCATCGGCCTGAATTATTGAGTTCTTGCTTGGATTTCGTTGCTAATTCTTGTTGTTCTTCACTATGATAAAAAATGGCAGAGCGGTATTGCGTTCCCACATCGACTCCTTGGCGATTTAAGGTAGTAGGATTATGATTCTCCCAAAACACCTGAAGCAGATCATTGTAAGAAACCTTTGAAGAATCATAGACAATTTCTACCACTTCTGCATGCCCTGTACGATCCGTACATACTTCTTCATAAGTAGGCTTTTCCGAATTTCCACCCATATAACCTACTGTAGTATCTATTACGCCTGGAATTTTACGGAACGTCTCTTCAACACCCCAAAAACATCCTGCACCAAAAGTTGCTTTTTCCATCGGAATACCCCCCTTATCTATCTATGGTACTACTTTCGCTAAAATCGTGACAAGTATCTCAAAGTGAGAATTGGATATCTCTATTATATTCCCCTATAATACATTTAACTCTCTTTCAATTAAAGCTGTTGCTAAAGAGAACGAAGGAAAAGTAAAATATAGAGAACAGAAATGAACTTAGGATAAAGGAGAAGAGTAATGAAAAAATTATTAGATGATATCATAAGTTACAACCGTACTTTTGTAGAACAAAAAGAATATGAGCCCTATTTAACCTCCAAATATCCTAATAAAAAGTTAGTTATCCTTACTTGTATGGATACAAGACTGATCGAGCTTTTGCCAGCTAGTATGAATGTTAAAAATGGGGATGTAAAGATTCTTAAATCAGCTGGTGCCGTTGTTTCAACAGCTTTTGGTGGGATCATGCGTAGTATTATTATAGCCATCTATGAACTAGGTGCAGAGGAAGTTCTGGTTGTTGGACATCATGACTGTGGTATGAGCAGTGTGGATCCCAAAAAGATAAAGAAACACTTCTTGGAACGAGGAATCGAAGAACAAACCATTTCTATATTAGAAAATTCTGGTCTCGATATTGAAAAATGGCTCCAAGGTTTTGATGATGTATCAGAAAGTATTAAAGGTAGTGTAAATTTGATTAGAAATCATCCCCTTATCCCAAAAATTCCTGTTCACGGTTTAGTGATCAACCCTACGACAGGCAAACTTGATGTGGTCGATGAAGGATACAGTAAAATATAAAGAAATAAAATGAAGGATCTCTTTTTACAAGAAGTCCTTCATTTTATTTTTCAAAAAATGATTTTGTTATTTCAATACCACCGATAGATTCGCCCATACTGTATTTCCTCAAGTTTTTGCTCATCTAGTGTGAGATATTCCTCTGGTCTGGGAAACGGATGTAAGATCATATCTAGATAAATCTTCTCTCGTTGATCCAATTCTACTTCAATTAGAATCCCAAATTTAATCAGTAATGTAATACTGTCTTGTATATTTCTTGGATAACGAAAACCAGAAAGCTCCAATACTTTTCTCACTTCGGTTTCGCGATTCAATCTCTGTGTGTAGTGATGCTTTTCTTCTGGTGTCTGAAATGCTGGAGTGGCTATAAAAGAAAAAGGATGTAACTCCAATAAGTCAGCTTCTTCTGTCATAACCTCGTATATTTCCTCTTTGTCTAATCCTTGTCGAACATATGCCATAACACTTAGGAGGACTGATAAAGTTCCTTGTGGTAACAAAAGATTCCATGCATTATAAAAAAAATCCGGTGGGATGCGGAGGTGTTCTTCTTTTATCACAGTGGTGGTCAATAATGTTACAACAAAACCCATGAAACCATCCTTTGTATCCCATTTATATATAGCTTATAAATATAATAATCTAACATCATTACATATAGAAATGAAAACGAAATCATTTTTTCATTTTCTTTCCGATAAGTAACTTGAATTCATTTAAACAATCACGATATACTACATATCAAACAAAGCACATCTTATCTCACTGCTAGAAAACTGTAGGTTAGATAAGATCACCGTTTTTTCCGATTACGACTTATCCACCTTCTATGTAATATCAACTGACAGAAAGGATGAGTTGATGAAAAAACTTACGACTCGAAAAAAAATCTGGTTAACGATTTTAGGATATAGTTTTTTGGTTTTAGGAGTATTAGGGTTGTTTCTTCCTTTTTTACAAGGGATTCTGTTTCTTCTAATCGGATTAGCTATTTTATCTAAAACTACTCCTTGGGCTCATCGTTTGCTAGAGAAATTTCGTGCCAAACATCCCAAACTGGCTAAGCAATCCGATAAATTAATGATAAAACTAAAACTAATAGCAAACAAGTAAACGAAAACGTCCCTACATTTAAGGGACGTTTTCGTTACTTATCACTAAGTTATTACTCTATTCTTTCACTCGAGCTAATCCTACTCCATCTCCAATAGGAAGCAGAAGACTTTCTACTCTAGGTTCTTCTGCTAACCATTTATTTACCATACGAACGGAGACTGCTGAGGGGTTTTGATCCTCATCATTAAATATCCGACCATTTAGCAATAAGTTATCAGTAACTAGCAACGCCCCTGGATTCGTTATTTCTAACGCCATCTGAAGGTATTTTAGATAATTTGGCTTATCTGCATCAATAAAAACAAAGTCAAACTTCTCACCTTGATCTCTTAAATATGCTAAGTTCTCCCCAGCATCTCCTGATCGAAAATTCACTTTTGATGACAAATTACAATCCTCTACGGTCTGTTTAGCTAGTTGAATATGTTCTTCTTTTAACTCTAACGAAAGAATGCTTCCTTTTTCTGGTAAAGCACGAGCTAGCCATGTAGTACTATATCCTCCAAGTGCTCCAATTTCCAAAATCCGCTTACTACCAGATATTTTCACTAATAGATATAAAAGTTTGCCTACCTCCTTTGGTACCGATATTTGAGGTAGACCATGTTTAGCCAAACGCTCTGGAACATTTTGTTGCCCAGCTAATTCTTCCACAAAGAGCGCTTGCAAGTATGATTGGACCTGTTTTCTCTCCATTATTCGTCACTCCTCACTATTTTGATCACCCAAGCCAAAAAACCCCGATAAGCGGGGCTTTTTGGCTTGGGTGCTGTTCTTGGTATTGGCATATCAGAATTATATATGTACATCACCAAGCTATTTACTATCTAGGTTTGACCATTCTTTCTAGTCGCTCAATTCGATCTAACATTTCATTGATAACAGCATCATATTCACTAAGGTCGATAGCAGGAGCGACGCCTGCACTATTAGGAGCAACTCCTGCACTAGTAGGAGCTTTTTTAAATCCTCCTTTGGACATAGCTGATAATTCATCTTTGAGGCGTTCATTCTCTTGAATGATATCTTCATAGCTTTGAATGATGCGATCCAAAAATTCGTTTACTTCTTCTTTATCGTAACCACGCATCGCAGTCTTAAAATCTTTTTCGAAAATTTCCATTGGGGTTAGTCTTTTCACAGGGGGAGACTCCTTTCTCACCTATTTTCCTATCTATTATATAAAAAAGCGCCCGTAATGCCTATCACGGACGCCGAGGATTTCTTAAGGATTGCCTGGGAATGTACTCGAAATCAAGTTTTGGATTCGTTCATCTAAATTAGTTATTGGTCTACCAGCACGAATATCATTATTCACTTTCTCCAGTTCCGTTACAAAGCTAGGTGCAGTGGAGACATAGACTGATTTGACATCAGGCTCCACTTTTTTTACTTGCTGTAGCATACTCTGTTTCATCTTGCGATCCATACTACGAGTTTTTGATTGTGCTGGATCTACTGTTGCCCCTACATAAGCAGTCTCTCGATAAATAAAAACAGTTGCGCTTTTTACACCTTTCATTTTAGTCAACGCTTCTGCCGCTCGATCTGATGCTCGGTAATTCATTATTCGGTCATTATTTGTACGATCATTATCTATTCCACCATTATTTATTTGACCATCGTCATTTCGATCCATGGGAGTTGTAGGATCTGGATCGGTAGGAGGAACAGGTGTAACATTACGTACACGAGTCGTTTCTGGGTATCGGTTATTCTGTCCCATGCCAGTCTCGTTGTTATTATTATCTACCGCACATCCTAATGTTCCAATCGTCAAAATAGATACTACCCCAAATGGAACTAGCCATTTTTTCCCTTTCATCTTCTAAACCCCTTCTATCTTGTTTTGTTTTAGTATGTAGAATTCAAAAGGATTTATACGAACTAGTCCCTATTTCTCTGTCCTAGGAAGATTGCGATATAGTAAAATAATTGCATCAAAGCGACAAGAGCCCCTGCAATATAGGTAAGGGCGGCTGCATCGAGAACTTTATCTACTCCCCGATCTTCAGCTCCTCTGATGAACCCTTCTGAAGCTAAAATCCGTTTTGCTCTGGCACTGGCATTGAACTCAACAGGTAGGGTAACTAAATGAAAGACAACTGCAACTGCAAAAAATACAATCCCAATAAACAATAATCCGGTGGCGCGAAAAAAGATTCCTGCCAAAAGAAGCCAAGGTGCTGCTCCTGATGTAAATTGAAGAACTGGAACAAGTCGATGGCGCAAGACAAGTGCTCCATAACTTTCTTGATGCTGAAGTGCATGACCACACTCATGACTTGCTACTGAGATCGCAGCTATCGAGTTAGAATCATAAACCATTTCTGATAAACGTATTCTCCGCGCACTTGGATCGTAATGGTCAGATAGTTTACCAGGGATCCGTTCTATAGTCACATTAGATAACCCATTTCGATCCAAAATATGTCTTGCTACTTCTGCACCTGTCAATCCACTTGAAGCGCGGACTTGCGACCATTTCGAAAAATTACCTTGTACTTTTACTTGAGCCCAAATAGTAATCCCGATGCTAACTAGCATCAGAAGGTACCAAACCATTTCATTCCCTCCTTCATCTGTTTGGTATTCCCTATTTTTCTTAACAGCAATAACCGATTGTAATAGATGAAATATTTTTTATTCGCTGAATCCAAGGGAAAACTCTCTGTTCGGAAAGGAGATCTTTTTATAAAAAGAGAAACATTATCAGCTAAAGAGTTTTATTAGAGGAATTGTTTTTGAAGGAGGGTACTTGAGTGCAACGTAGAAAGCCAGATTACTGGCTAATCTTGATCACCTTTTTATTGACTGGATTCGGTCTCGTGATGGTTTTTAGTACCAGCTATTATAAAGGGATCATCGATCATAAAGATCCATATTTTTATTTTGTCAAACAGTTGACCGCTGCAGGGATTGGGATCGTTCTCTTTTTTATTGTGTCGAATATCCCATACCGATGGTATCGAAAACATATAGGGAAACTATTGATTTTGGTGTTTGGTTTATTAATAGCAGTATTATTTACAGACAGAATAAACGGCTCTAGAAGATGGCTAGAGTTAGGATCACTCTCATTTCAACCTTCAGAGCTTGCTAAATTGACTGTCATTCTCTATACGGCATCGATCATGGTAAAAAAACAACAGGTGATCCATCAGTTCCATCGGTCCGTTATTCCACCATTGTTGGTCGTGGGTATGATCTGTGCCCTGCTTATTTCACAACCACATTTTAGCGTTACGTTAATAATACTTTTGTGTAGTATTGTCATTATGTTTGTTGGAGGGGTTCCCATCCGATATTTTCCGATGTTGGCCCTCATCGGCATTCCTTCCCTTGTCGGAGTTCTTTTATTAGATGGATACCGAGTAGAGCGTCTCCAGACCTTGTTTAATCCTTTTAGTGATCCTACCGGTGCTGGACTCCAAATCTCATACTCTCTCTACGCTATTGGACCAGGTGGACTAACAGGCGTTGGACTAGGTAACAGCATGCAAAAACTGGCTTATCTTCCTGAAGCTTATAATGACTTTATCTTTTCCATCGTTGCGGAAGAGCTTGGATTTCTTGGTGCTGGAGTTTTACTTCTTCTTTTCATTTTGCTTCTTTATCGGGGAATTCGAATCGCCATCCAAGCTCCAGATCAATTTGGTACCTTGGTCAGCATCGGGATTCTTTCCCTATTCAGCATCCAAGTTATCTTTAATGTTGGTGTAGTAACAGCCATGTTACCTGTCACAGGTGTTCCCCTTCCGTTTATCAGTTACGGTGGAACAGCACTGATGATGAATATGATTACAATAGGCATCTTAACTAACATTTCCCGTTATCGGTTTGTATCCAATAAACAACAACAGCAAACTGCCACTTCAAATGATTCAGAACAGGCAACCACCACATAAAAAAAGACCTTTAAACGAGAATATTCCTAAACCTCGTTTAAAGGTCTTTTTGATCGGATACCCTTTTACGTCCAAAAAAGAACATCTTCACAATGAGCCATACGATAATAGCTACTACCACAATAACACCAATCATAATGCCGTAATGATGGAACAGGGCAAATGCAGTCTCCCATTTTGAACCTAAAAAATGCCCCAATCCAATAAAAGTTGCACACCAAATTACTGCTCCACTGTAGGCAAATATAGCAAAGCGAAGGAAGGAGGTTTTCGTGATACCAGCTAAATAAGCCGTGACATGCCGAACACCTGGTATGAAATAGCCTACCAATAACAGCCAATTCCCATATCTGCGAAATAGAAGCTGTGAGACCTTCAGCCTTCGCCGAGTAATAAAAAATCGACTTCCATATCGCTTAATAAAAGGGTAGCCGAATTTACTCCCAATGACAAAACTGATCGTGATCCCTGCCGCAGATCCCAGAAGAGAACTGAGATAGGTATACAGCAAGTCCAACTTCCCTGTAGTCGTTAAATACCCCAGAAAGGTCATCATGATCTCGTCTGGCAAAGGGAGTCCTGCAATCCCAACAACTAGAAATAAAAATATCCCTATATATCCATATTGTTGTAGGAATTCAATCCATGTCTGATCCATTGAACATCTCCATCTACTAAAAGCTATTTCAAACAACTTTTTCTAGCATATCACAATCGAGGAATCAGAAGAAAGACAGAGACTTCCATACTAGTAATCCACCTAAAAAAAAATTCGACTATTTTACTTTCTGAACTACTTCTATTCCATTCAACTTCATGTGATAAAGAAATGTTGTGTCTAAGAAATCAGCATCGTGTGCCATTACTCCTATTTGGTTCGCTGTCTCGATTGGAAGATCATACGTTCGAACATGTTCAGTTGAGACATATACGGAAGTATTGGCGTTTAACTCATTTGCCAACATGCGAATGCTCATGGCATTTTGATATATACAGAGATCCGTACAATCCCCTACTACCAAAAAGAGACTATTTGGCTTCGAAAGGGTCTTTTCTAACCAATCGCAAAACCGTAATCCATCTTCATTTTTACCGAACATTCCATTTGTAGCATTTTTATAAAAAGTGAGGGAACCTTTTTGTTCTTGAAAAACGCGTAGTGAATCGACTATCTCCGCTTCCACAGTTCCTCGAACACAATGAGGTGCAAAGGATCCAAATTCAACTGCATCGCTAGGATGAGCATCATGTAAAAAAAGATAATTGGATGAAGGCAATCCCATCTTTTGAAGTTTGGTAGCTAGCTTCTGCACAGGTTGTACCATTTCCAATACTTTCGGACTCGACAGAGCTCCTACTTCACAAAAACCTTTGATAATATCCACCATCACAAGATAAAGATGATCGATCCCACCTGCTTTTGCTACCAGTTCCTCTACTGATACGACAGGATTTTTCTCCAAGTCATTTCTCATATACGACAGAAAAGCACTTTTCTCCATTTTCTCTCTCTCCTTCTTTGTTTCTCTTAGATTAGCATAACATCAACACAACAGCGTAACAGCATTGGAATCCTCTCTATTTTTATATGTAATACAAACAAGACTCTAGGTAAGCTTTTTTATCCTTCCCTAGAGTCCTAACTTCATCCTATATAGTGTGTCAGCTGTCGAACGGTTTCCGTGTTTAGTTTCTTAATTACTTCTACCAAGAGGCGAATTCCGTTTTCCAAATCACGTTTGCTAATCATAGAGGTGTGACTATGGATATAGCGGGCAGCAACCCCTACTACCATAGAGGGAATACCACGATGATACAGATGGAATTTCCCAGCATCGGTACCGCCACCAAGCATGGTCTCTGTTTGATAAGGGATATTGTTCTCTTCTGCCGTTTTGACCACCAAGTTGCGGAGTGGTATGTTTGGAATCATGCTAGCATCTAAAAAAGTGAGGAGAGGTCCTTCCCCAAGTTTTGCTTTACCTGATCCTTCTTGACCTGGACCATCTTCTGCAACTCCAACATCCAGTGCAAATGCAACATCCGGTTTCACTTCGTAAGGTGCAGTTTGAGCACCACGCAGTCCGACTTCCTCTTGTACTGTTGCCCCCGCAATAATGGTATTGGGATGATCCGTCATCTGAAGTTGACGAAGCACTTCAACTGCCATATAACAGCCCATTCGGTTATCTAGTGCTTTGGCTAAAATGGTGTCTCCGTCTGGCATGATCTCAAATGGACAGATTGGAACAACCGGATCTCCTACCTGAATCCCCCATTCTTTTACCTGTTCATCACTACGTGCTCCCACATCAATATACATCTCTCTAATGGGATAAACCTTGTTTCGCTCTTCTAGTGTTAAAATATGAGGCGGTTTGGAGCCAATGACACCTGTATACGAACGTCTCTCTGTGACAATTTGAACTCGTTGGGACAAGAGAACCTGTGACCACCAACCGCCAAGTGGTGCAAAACGGAGATAGCCACCTTTGGTAATCTCACTCACCATAAATCCTACCTCATCCAAATGACCCGCTACTAAAACACGCGGATTGCTTGCAGTTCCTGGTTTTTTTCCAAAAATACTACCAAGACCATCATATTGGATTGCAGCACCTAGTTTACTTAGTTCCTCTTCCATCAAAGTACGAACTTCCTGTTCATAACCTGGTACGCCTCTTGCCTCTGTCAGTTGTTGTAGAAAATGCATGACTAGATGGCACCTCCATAGATATCTTGAGAGAAATTATCTGTTCCATCTGCAATCGCTAGTAGATTTTCTAAGCCATTGATCACACTTTGATAATAGATAGATCCTTGTTCTACCTGACCCATATCAATGTATTGTTGATAAACTTGATAAGAATCTCGTAAAAGGTCAAATCGTTGCTGAAACTCTTCTTGACTCATGATCGGTGGTCGTTCATCTCCTTCTTCATCGTAGAAAAGGCGATAACGCTCCAGATATGCATCGTACGAAGTGAAATCTTGATTCATGTATGTTCTCATCCTTCTTTTTCGTAAAATACAAAAAGCCCCTTGTCCACATTTTCGACAAGAGGCCTTATACCTATTCGTATTTATTTGAAACAAGCCAAAACAGAAAGCAAGCAATAAGCCGAGTTTTGTACTCCTAGTGGTCTAAACGACGGCTTGTTCGTCTCCCACTGTTGGAGTGGCAATCATCTGTCTAGGATGTGCATTGCTACACACCTCCAGCGACCAACCCGAGACCACTGCGGGCAACAGCTGTGCCATCAAAATGACACCGGTCTCCTCTTAGGTCTTGCTCCAAGTGGGGTTTACCTAGCCAGCATGTCTCCATGCTGCTGGTGCGCTCTTACCGCACCGTTGCATCCTTGCCTGTGAGGCCTAATGGCCCCCATCGGCGGTCTACATTTCTGTGGCACTAGCCTTAGGATCGCTCCCACCGGTCGTTAACCGGCACCCTGCCCTATGGAGCTCGGACTTTCCTCCCGTGGGACCTTGCGGTACACCACCGGCGATTACCTAGCTTACTTTCTGTAAAAAAGCAACATAAATATACTATATCAGAGTATAGCAAAATGATACAAGCAATTATTGGAAAATCAAACAAATCGAAAAGGGTTTGTATCTACACTAGAAAGGTAAACAGGTACCTCATTTGGTAGGCGCTTTTGTAATTGAGACATTAGCTCAGACATCGCTAAGTATTCTACATGATGTCCTGGATCAAGCAAACTAATCCCAGCAGCTAATGCATCTTGAGCAGTATGGAAATCGATATCACCAGTAAGATATACATCCGCTTTCGCTTTTAGAGCATCTGATACATGCCGACTTCCAGACCCACCAAGAATAGCCACTCTTTGTACCATTTTGGTTGGATCTCCCACCATTCGAAGCCCTTTTACATGATAAGCACTCTTTACTTGTTGGGCAAATTCGCCTAAGGAGATCGGAGACGCCAAATCTCCTACTTTCCCAAAACCAATAGGAACACCGGACAAAGCGAGTGGATAGAGATCATAAGCTACTTCTTCATACGGATGTGCCTCTTTCATCGCAGTGATAATCGTTTCTCGTTCGGATTCCAGAAGGATCGTTTCTAAACGGACCTCTGAAACCTTCTCCCATTTCCCTACTTCACCGATATATGGATTAGTTCCCATTTGAGGCATAAAGGTTCCTGTTCCCAAGGTGGAAAAGCTACAGTGGCTATACTTTCCGATATAACCTGCTCCTGCATCTCCTAGAACTTTTCTCATGTTCTCCTTGTGGCTCTCCGGAACAAACACTACTAACTTTAGATAACGATCCTCTTTGTATGGAACCAATACTTTGGTGTTTTGTAATCCCAACAAATCTGCTAATACATCATTTACTCCATCTTCTGCTGCATCTAGATTGGTATGTGCAATAAAAACTTGAATCTGATGTTGAATTAATTTTCGTAGCAATTTCCCTTGTGGCTGATCTAGACGAATATGGGTCAGAGGATGAAAAATGATCGCATGGTGAGCTACAATCCAGTTACAACCTAGGGAAATTGCTTCCTCCACTACCTCTTCCGTCACATCTAATGTAACCAGTACTTTCTTGACCAGGGCTTGCGGATCCCCTAATTGTAAACCAATACGATCTTTTTCCACGGCCAAACCAGGTGGAGCAACTTGGGACATCACCTGAATTAAATTGTTTCCTTGAATTGCCACTCTTCTAGCACCTTCTCCCAACGTTTTATTTCTTGCTCTAGTTCCTTTTTTCTAGCTATTGCTTCTGGGGACTTTGCTGCCAATAATTGTTGAAGTACTCTCTTTCGTTGTTCTTGCTCTGTGCGTCGCTTTGCTAGAAACAGAGGATCTCGTTTTTCCCATAGCTTGGGACCAATCTCATCCCACCGTGCTGTGGATAACTCATTATTCTCGTCCGTTTCTATAATCGGTTCTGCCACAATTACCTCATAATAGATTTCCTGATCCAGTACGATCTGCTCGTCTACAATATGGAATCGATTTTCCCGCAACCACTGCCGTACTCGGTGTTCACCAACATTAGGCTGGAGCACCAAACGTCGAATCTTGCCCAACTTTAACTTTCCCTCTTCCAAAATTCGGGAGATCAGTGCTCCCCCCATCCCAGCAATACAGATCTGCTCTGCTTCCCCATTTTGCAGTACACTCAACCCATCACCAAGACGAACCTCAATCTGATTATCCAATTCAAACATCTTGACATGACGCTTGGCAGCTTCCCAAGGACCTCGATTGATCTCACCAATAATCCCTTTGGATAATATGCCTTTTTTGGCAGCTTGAATCAGAAGATAGCCATGATCACCTCCGATATCTGCTGTCAAGTGGTTAGGTAACAAATAGCGTAAAATAGTATGTAAACGTTCCGACATAGGTAAGTCCATGATGCCCCTCCGTCTTTTTTCGTTCCTTTATCCCGTTCTAACAGTCAGTAAAACCCCTACCACAGATGAGTGAAAACTGCCCATAAGGAACCCGATAAGGTCAACTCCATTCAGTGAGGAGAATAGAAAAGCCCCGGTGAATGAAGTTTCACTATATTATACCGTCTCTCATATCATATAGGAGCCTAGATTTGGGGTGATATAGATGTCAGTATTAAACCAATTGGTAAATGTCAAAATCAATAGTGTATCTGATACAGGTCAGGTCAATATCGGAAATGCAATCAACGTAAATCCTGTTGATCAAGACGTTTCAGTAGGTGGTAGTGGTGGGATTGGAGATTTCTCTGCCAATGCACATGCTGCAAACAATGAATACTTTGATCCAGATATTTATTCACAGACACAATTCAAGTTTTTTTAAAGGGCTCTACATTTAAAGGCATGGTACCTTAAGCACCATGCCTTTTTTATTAAGATGCAGTATTTGTCTTTTTTGGCTCTCCATCTTTGAAATACAACCATTTATCAAAGAACGGTTTTAGGTCTTTTCCCGATACTTCATTCGCTACCTTGAAAAAGTCCTGACTAGTTGCAGTCTGGAATTGGTACCGCTCGTAATAAGTTTTTAGAATCTCCATTACCTTTTCTTCTCCGATGTCATCCATTAGCTGATACATCATAGCGGCAGGTCGAATATAAACCATAATCCCATAAATCTCATTTGGATAGTCATACAGTTTTTGCGCAGAGTGAATTCCTACTGCTTTATGAATCTCATCCGTTTTATCACTTGCTTTTTTTAGCCAATCACGATCATCTTCTTTCATCTGTTTTTGCATAAACAAATGTTCCGAGAACGTGGTCAGCCCCTCATCAAGCCAAGGTTCCTTCGCTTGGTTGCTTCCGACAACACCATACCACCATTGATGAGCCAATTCATGCGCCACCACACTAATAGCTGGCGTCTCACCAGTCATGGTAGGCATTTTTGCAATCGAAGTGATAAGTCCAGGATACTCCATACCAGCAATTCCAAATCCTGTTTCGCCCAATACCACATCGACTTCCTCATAAGGATACTCACCGAATCGCTCTCCAAAAAATTTCATACTAGACAGAGCTGCTTCATGAAGGGGTTTGCTTTCTTTTTCCATACCTTTGAGATACCATAAATTCACATCTGTCTTTCCAGATTTGCCACGAATCACTTGATAATCTTTGGTCAAAACCGCTACAAAATCACGAACATTGTCTTGTTTGAGAACCATCTTTTCTGCCGGAGATGCTTGATCTTTTGCAGAGCTGATCACTTGGTAACCAGCAGGAAGGTCAAAGGAGACTTCAAAATCGGACATTTGTGTATAAAATGGATCGCCAACAGTAGTATAGGGGTCATTGTGCCAACCTTCTTTATCCTGCACTACCAACATAGGGTACCATTGTGCTAAAAAGGCTGTATTCTCGTATGTATTTAAGCGAGTACCACCTTTGGGCAATACCAATTCATAATCCATCTCAATTCGAGCTGTTTTTCCAATTGGCACTTCTTTCCCAAATGGAACCTGTAAAATTGTCTCTTTCACATTTTCTTTTACTGTTACTCCATCTACTTGGACATTTTTCACATTGAGATATCCAGGTTTTTCTGGCTTAGATTCTTTCTCGTATTTCCAGTCTTTAAAAACATTGGGATACAGCTGAAAGAATGCCTCTTTTTGCGGGAACAATCGCATCTCCGGAATGGTAACTACCATGTGTCCACTAACAGTCTGCTTGGAAGCATCATATTTCGCCTGAATCTCATACTTAGGACGAGCTGTTTGCACTGGATCTGCTAGTACTTCCAATTGCAATGTAGAAGAGAACAAAGCCATTATCAAAAATACAGTACATGCAAAGCGTTTCATACGTATCACTCCTGATTGAGTTTCATTTCGCTAGTAGCTTGACCCAATCAAGGGAAAAGTATGAAAAAATTTTCCAATTAACGCTTTGCCTGTTATAAACGAAAGCATCTGGGTCCGATCTGGACCCAGATGCTTTCGTTTGTATATTCTATTTAGAGCATGTTGCATAATTTAGCCCTAAGCCAGAGGTTTTCCCCTTTGGAGATACAACTATGAGCGATAGGGAACCGGAGCAGATCATAAGCGGGAAAACCGGCGGTGCGCCTACGTTTAACTTGGATTAATGCAACAAGCTATATTTAAGCTAAAACTTCTAATAGTTAGGTTATATTAAGTTGGAACTAGTTTTCAGCCGAAAGGTTTTTGTCACTACAAAACGAAGTCTAGATGTAATTTTTCAGTTGGATTTATAATACAATTCGCTTTATAAATTCCCTCTCTTTTCTTGTTCCCTCTCAATTGCCTCAAAAAGGGCTTTAAAGTTCCCCTCACCAAAACCTCGTGCACCTTTTCGTTGAATAATCTCAATAAACAAGGTAGGACGATCTACTAAAGGCTTGGTAAAGATCTGCAATAAATAGCCATCTTCATCCCGATCTACCAAAATACCATACTTTTTCAGTTGATCTAAGTCTTCATCAATCGGACCAACACGAGCTCCCAACTCTTGATAATAGCTATCTGGAGTATTTAAGAAAGGTACACCTCTAGCTGATAAAGTTGCTACCGTTTCTACAATATCTTCCGTTAAAAGTGCTAAATGCTGTACACCTGGACCATTGTAATACTCTAAATACTCTTGAATTTGGGATTTTCTCTTCCCAGTAGCAGGCTCATTGATTGGGAATTTAATTTTCCCCGTTCCATTATGCATTACCTTGGACATTAAAGCGGAATACTCTGTACTGATATCTTCATCATCAAAGTGAATCATCTGTTGAAAGCCCATAACCTTTTCATAATACTCTACCCATTCTTCCATCTCTTCTACATTCCCTACTACATGATCGACTGCGATCAATCCCGCATCATTTTGTTCTGAAGTCATAGCCTGAAATCCAGGGAGGAAAGCTCCATGATAATCTGTACGTTCTACTAAAGTATGAACAGTATCTCCGTAAGTCCCAATTACAGCAGTCTTCACTACACCATGTTCATCCCGTAATTCTGTTGGTTCTTGGATAATTTTTGCTCCGTTTTCCTTGGCAACTTGGAATGCTTCCTCTACGTTGGGAACGGTCAATGCAATATCAC
The DNA here is from genome assembly GCF_000942395.1 of Risungbinella massiliensis. Lineage (GTDB taxonomy): Bacteria > Bacillota > Bacilli > Thermoactinomycetales > Thermoactinomycetaceae > Risungbinella > Risungbinella massiliensis. Next base: position 711,245 of record NZ_LN812103.1, on the reverse strand, counting down.
GTACTCCATCACCATGCAAATTCACAAACCGCGCAATTGGATGGTCCGACTGATACGTACCGCTGATGAGTAAACGGATTTTCCCTTGTGTTAACACATAGGAAACTTGTTGACGATCTCCCGTCTCCAAACCTCGGTAAGCCTGCAATTGAAATCCAAAGGCCTTTTGGAAATAAAATGCGGTCTGTTTTGCATTTCCAGCATAATACTCTAAATAATCCACATCTAAAATAGGAAAAGCGGAACTCATCTCTATCCCTCCAAAAGAATATTAGGCTCTCATCTTTAGGATACAGAAAATATCCGCCATTTTGCAAACGCTTACATTGAAGCATTCTTACGGTTACGCTTTGCCAAGTTTAAGAAATCTTCGGAGATCATGGAGTAGACACATGTATTACGCAATTTCTGATCAACCGAAAGGTCATGATTGCGTAAAATCCCTTCCATCTGAAATCCTACTCGTTCCGCAACTTTTCTACTAGCTAGATTCTGCTCATCACATCGAATCTCGACTCGATTGGCTTCTAAAAATTGGAAAGCAAATACGGTAAGTCCTTTCACCGCTTCCGTGATATAACCTTGTCTAGCAAATGTAGATCGACACCAGTATCCAATCTCATATTTACGTACCTTCCAATCAATTCGATGTAACCCACTACTGCCGATAAATTCTTTTGTATCATGGTGAAACAGATGAAATCGCAAATCGGTTCGTTCTAGAAATTGTACATATGCTTGACGTACATTTGCTTCTGTATCTTCTAGCGTAGGGGCTTTTTTTGCCCATGGCATCCATCGTTGTAGTTGATCTAATGATTCCATCATGGCAACATAAACCACTTCACCATCACCTGGCAGTGGTTGACGAATAATTAAACGTTCGGTTGTAAACGAGTTGGGAAACTCAATCAAAATCGGTTTAGCAAAATCCATGGTAAAATCCCCTATCTGGTTTACAGACTTTTTCTTATTTTATCGAGGGATTTACCTTATGCCAATCTTCTTTCTACTCACAAAATTTTACAACTAACAACCAATTTCCCGTGCAATTATATTACGCTGAATTTCTGAAGTTCCTTCTCCAATTTCCAATAGTTTGGCATCACGAAGATAACGTTCTACCTGATAATCACGCATATATCCCCAGCCACCATGAATTTGGATTGCTTGACTGCATACCCGCATTGCTACTTCAGATGCATAGAGCTTGCATATGGACGCCTCTTTGGTGAATTTTCGTCCTTGATCTTTTAACCACGCCGCTTTATACACATAAGTTCTAGCTAACTCAATCTCCATCGCCATATCGGCTAGTTTATGCTGAATTACCTGAAACCTACTTAAGCTTTGTCCGAACTGTTTACGTTCTTTGGCATACTGAAGAGCTTTCTCATAAGCACCTTGAGCGACTCCTACTGCCATCGCACCAATTCCGATTCGTCCACCATCTAACGTCACAAGGAATTGCCGAAATCCTTTTCCTATTTCTCCTAATATTTGATTTTGGTCAACTTCTACATGATCCAAAACCAACTCCGTCGTATTGGAACTATGGAGTCCCATCTTTTCATAAGATTCCAATACTTGAAACCCTTCTTGTTTTGTTGGAACGATAAAGGCGGTTATCTCTTTTGAATCTGACTGGCTAGTAACAGCTGTTAATGTAATAAACTCTGCATAACTACCATTGGTGATAAAGCATTTATTCCCCGAAATGACCCATTTCCCATCTTGAAAACTAGCTTTTGTCTCTGTTCCTCCTGCATCCGAGCCAGCGTTCGGTTCCGTGAGACCAAAAGAACCTAATGAGGTACCATCGCAGATCGAAACCAAATACTTCTCCTTTTGTTCCTCTGTTCCAAACATATGAATAGGAGCGCCCCCCAGAGAAATATGAGCAGAGTAGGTAATACCAGTAGAGGCACAAACTCGACTTAATTCTTCAACAGCAATAGCAAAACTGATCGTATCTGCTCCCCCACCTCCATACTGTTCTGGAAATGGTAATCCCATGAGCCCTAATTGTGCCATTTTTGCTATTATCTCTCTCGGAAAGGCCTTTTGTTTGTCTCGTTCTTCAGCGCCTGGAGCAACCTCCCCTTCAGCAAAATCTCTCATCATCTTTCGTAATAGAAACTGCTCTTCGGTCAGATCAAAGTTCATGAATTGCCCTCCTAATCTGATTTTGAATGCGCTTACATTTTATTATAGTCATTGTTTGGTTCCCTCTTCAATCACTTTCCATCTACTTGGAATCGGTTTCATTTTTTTCTGCTTTCGATTTGCATTCACCTGATAAAACAGATAAAATTGAATCAACATACGAGGTTGTCACAAAAAAGTCATTATCGGTCTAAATAAAAACATACTCTCAATTTCGATCTATTATGGACTGTAACGAAGATCCAAACATCAGAATAGATAAATATCACAATCCCGATATGACTAGTTAGAAAAATAGTAAGATTCTGTGTAGTTCTGCTTACGATGATAAAAAAAGCTTTACCCATCTTGGCAGAGATAGGTAAAGCCATTTGTGAAACCAAATTGGAAACTATTTTATTCCAAGAAGTCTTTCAATCGTTTACTTCTACTAGGATGGCGTAATTTACGGAGAGCTTTTGCTTCAATCTGACGAATCCGTTCTCGTGTAACACCAAAGACTTTCCCTACTTCTTCAAGAGTCCGAGTTCGTCCGTCATCCAATCCAAAACGAAGTCTTAACACGTTTTCTTCTCGTTCCGAAAGAGTATCAAGTACATCTTTCAGCTGTTCTTTTAACAATTCATAAGCAGCTGCTTCAGCTGGTGCTTGTGCATCATCATCTGGAATAAAATCACCCAAGTGAGAATCGTCTTCTTCCCCAATTGGTGTTTCCAATGAGACTGGTTCTTGTGCGATCTTCATGATCTCTCTTACTTTTTCTGGTGTAAGGCCCATCTCTTTTGCAATCTCTTCTGGAGCAGGCTCACGGCCAAGTTCCTGTAGTAATTGACGAGACACACGTATCAGTTTATTGATCGTCTCTACCATATGAACAGGGATACGGATAGTACGTGCTTGATCCGCAATCGCCCGGGTGATTGCCTGACGAATCCACCAAGTTGCATAGGTACTAAACTTGAATCCTTTACGGAAATCAAACTTCTCTACCGCTTTGATAAGACCAAGATTTCCTTCTTGAATGAGATCCAAGAAGAGCATTCCACGTCCTACATATCGTTTGGCGATACTTACCACCAATCGAAGGTTCGCTTCAGCAAGACGGCTTTTTGCTTCTTCATCGCCATCTTCGATGCGTATTGCCAATTTCACTTCTTCTTCAGCTGATAGAAGAGGAACTCGACCGATCTCTTTTAAATACATACGCACAGGATCGTTAATCTTGACACCTGGAGGAACACTTAGATCATCGTCCGAATAATTGTCATCAGAATTATTGTTTGGACGGAAACCTTCATCCGAATCTTCCTCATTGATTACTTCAACACCCAATTCGGATAGTTGCTCGAAGAACTCATCCATTTGTTGAGAATCTTGGTCATATGGTGCCAATTTCTCTGTAATCTTCTTATACGTAAGTACTCCCTGTTTTTTCCCCGATTCAATGAGTTGCTCTTTCACTTGGTCGAGGGACAGCTCCAATTCTGTGTCCACATTCTGTTCTTTCGCCAAGGGGAGTCCTCCTTTCAAAAACTACCGAAATCATTATTCTTTAATCTTATCCGTAGCTCGTTACACTCTTGTAGAAGCTCAGCAGCACGCAATGGGTCAATCATTCCAAGCCTGTTGACTTCTGCTTCTTTTTGTAAAATTTCTTGCACCAACCGTTCTCGTCTTATATTTGCTACATATTCTTGTAGCTCTTTTTCAGAGACTGGTTCGGGAATTTCACGTGTAAGTAATTCACTTACAACACTACTGAGTTCAGATTCTCCCATGTAATGAAGAAAGCGGACTGGATCTGCATCATAACCTCGTTCATAATAAGAAAATAGATAAGCGGCTAATGCAGCATAGATATCCGTTGTAAACTCTGCACCCAACTCTTTTTTTACCCATTCCGCGATCCCTTTGTCACGTAACATATACGCTATCAAAAACATCTCGGATCGTTCCACTCTGTTTTTTTGTGGAAGTGGTGGGTGCTTTCTTTTCCTATTTACATAATACCCATTATTCCACTGCTCTTTCTCTTTATCCCTTGTGTTCCTACTTTGCTTTTTCCCCTTTATGCGAGACAATTGATCTTTTAAGGTAGATAAAGGGACATGAAATTCTTCTGCTAATTTTTGTAAATAATGATCTCGCTCAATAGGAAGAGGGATCTCTCCAATCATCTGTACAGCCTGATAAAGATACCGAAGTCTACCAGTCTCGTCTTGAAGTGAAAAGTTTCGTTTCAAACGTTCTAAGCGGAAGGAATAATAAGATAAAGATCCCGCTAGAATATCTCCTCGAAACGTTGCAGCCCCATGTTTTTTTAAATAGTCATCTGGATCGATACCATGAGGAAGCATTGCTACTTTTACTGTACAGTCCACACTATGCAGGAGTTGGGATGCTTTTTCCGCAGCGTCCTGACCAGCACGATCTCCATCATAACAAACTATTGCTGTTTCCACATTGCGACGCATAAATCTGGCATGGTCTTCAGACAAGGATGTCCCCATGGTAGCCACTACATGGTGAATTCCCTCTTGCCAAGCGGAAATCACATCTAAAAACCCTTCAAACAAAACCGCCTCTTTTTGCTTTCGCATCGTCGCGCGAGCACGATGAAAATTAAATAAATGATGGCGTTTTTGAAACAGTCTGCTCTCTGGGCTGTTTAGATACTTTGGCTGCCCTTCTCCTAGAAGTCTACCACCGAATGCAATCACTCGGCCTTGCGTATCGTGAATAGGAATCATTAAGCGCCCGCGAAAACGATCAATATGTTGATCCTTGGAGCGAGTGCTTGGAGAGATCAAGCCCGCTTTTAGAAGAATTGGAATGGAATAACCGCGTCGTGTAGTTAAGAAATTAAGTAAAAACTGAGGAAATCTGGGAGCAAAGCCAATTTGAAACTCTCGAATCGTCTCTTCTGTAATCTGACGTTTTGCCAGATATTCTCTAGCTGGTTCACCATGTTCCGTATGAAGGAGCAAATGATGGTATAGCTGAGCGGAGAGTTCCATTGCTTGGCGTATAGTATGTATTTCTTCTTCTTCACGGTCGTCACGATTAGTTGCTGTATTCGGTACGGTAACACCGATTTGGCCTGCCAAGTTCCGCACAGCCTCACCAAACGTAAACTGCTCGATCTCCATAATAAATTTTATGACGTCGCCGCCCTGCCCACAACCAAAACAATGAAAGATTTGTCGGTCTGGGGTTACAGAAAAAGAAGGGGTCTTTTCCGAATGAAAGGGACAAAGACCAAAATAATTCTTCCCACTCTTTTTGAGGGTCACATAGCGACCTATTACTTCTAAAATATCCGTCTGCTTACGAACTTGTTCAACAGCTTCTTCAAAATGATGATCTCCCATGAAAACCACAGCTTTCTAAGATAAGGAGCTAGCTTGTACATATCTTGATAAGTATTCGCCATCCCTTTTTAAAGTCCTTCATAAAAAGTGTACTTTTAAATAGAAATGTTTTCTTGTCAGAAAAGGAGGCGAAATACGAATCTAAGTGTACAATTTCTACAAAGTAATTTTGTTCTCCTTCTCCGAAAAAACCCATTTTCAACATAAAAAATATCCTTTTTATGAAAAGATTTTTTCTTTGACTTATTTATAAACTACTATATGGTTAACTACCCTATTATACAGTAATTAATTCTTTTTTAGTTTTTCCAAAATAAGGTTTGCCGTTTCTTCGACTGCACGGTTCGTCACATCAACACGCTGACAACCAACTTTTTCAATTACTCGTTCAGCGTAAGATAGTTCTTCTAAAATACGAGACATATTCGCATAACTCGCACCTGATGTCAGACCAAGTGAACGAAGCCTTTCTCTCCGGATCTCATTCAACTGGTTTGGATTGATCGTAAGCCCAATACAACGTTCTTTTGGAACGAGGTATAATTCTTCTGGAGGCTCGACTTCAGGAACCAAAGGCACATTTGCAACTTTGAGGCATTTGTGTGCCAGATACATCGAAAGTGGTGTCTTGGAGGTTCTAGATACGCCAATTAAGACAACATCCGCTCGCAACAGTCCTCTCGGATCACGTCCATCATCATATTTTACTGCGAACTCGATGGCTTCGATCTTTTGGAAATACTCTTCATCTAATTTATGTACGAGGCCAGGTTGTCTCTGTGGCGCTATTTGCAGTTGTCTCGAAAAGCTTGCGATCATCGGTGTCAAAATATCAAAGTATTCAATTCCCTTTTTCTCACACTCCTCCACTAAAAATTGTTGCATCTCGGGAATCACCAAAGTGAAGGCAATGCATCCTTGAACTTCTTTCGCTGCGGCGATCGTTTCAGATAATGTGCCACGGTCCATCACATAAGGAACACGACGAATCTCTAATGGCCGCTCTGGGAACTGACTAGCTGCTGCGCGTACTACCAGTTCTGCAGTCTCTCCGACAGAGTCAGAAACTACAAAAATAACAGGGTATCGATTAGTTGGAATCACAAGGCCGCTCCTCTCGTTAGATCTGTATCGCTTGTCCAAGTTCTACAAAAGCTTTGGCTAGTGTGGTTTTGGATATCCTTCCTAATACTTCTAATTGTCCATCTTGATCAGGAAAGGGCCGAACTACGGGCAACGAATCCACTTGATGTTTCATCATTTGTTGCGCCGCATAAAAAAGAGTATCTTCTGGTGTACAGGTGATCAGATTCGGCATACGAGACATAATAATCCCCACTGGGACAGAGGTCAACTCCTGTTTCCCCATAGCTACTTGTAAAAGATCTTTTCGCGAAACTACACCTACCAAGTAACCAGCTTTTTTTACCACATAAATCGTCCCTACATCCTCTAAAAACATGGTACAGATTGCGTCATATACTGAAGTCTCCTCTGTAATGACGACTGGTACTGATTTGTAATCTTTTACATGTAGATTTCGTATTTTTTCTCCAAGTAGCTGGTTGGCTGACTTTCCAGAATAAAAGTAACCTACCCGAGGGCGAGCATCTAAAAAACCAGACATAGTCAAAATAGCTAAATCAGGCCGTAGGGTTGCTCTGGTTAGCTCTAATTTTTCTGCGATTTGCTCTCCTGTAATGGGACCCTCTGCCTTCACAATTTCCAAGATTTTTTCTTGACGTGCTGTCAAATCGATCTTGAACACCTCCTAACCGATATTATGTCATACTAATTCTAGTCAACATATTATTAGTATATACTTTTTCTTTACTCGTTTCGAGTAAGCGCTAGAATAGACTTCATTTAATGGATTACTCTTGATAAAAAGTACCATTCTTTTCAAAAAAGCTCCTTGCATTCCCTTCTTTCCCCTTTAAGATATAAATGTAAGAAAATCCATTTTACACGAGAAAGGATTTACCTTCTATCATGAAACAAAAGAGTTACATTCTTTTTTTGATATTCCTCTTCCCTTTATTATCTGGGTGCTCTTTGATCCTTTCTTCCATTATTTCAGAAACCAGTAAACCTACCTCGACTTCACCTAACACCCAAACCCCAGCAGAAATATTAGAGAACGCCAAAATAGCAATGAACCAACTAGATGGTTATCGTTGGGAAATAAAGACAAACCAACAGCTACAACTTCTAAAAGAACAAAAAAAATCCACTTCCATAGCAATTGTAAACACTGAAATTACAAATCTCGATAAATTTCATATGACGATCCAAGGGACAGTGCAAGCAGAAAATGGGAAAACACAGTCTGAAAGGTTAGAGCTGTATTTAATCGACACGGAACTATATCAAAAGCGTAATGGCAGTTGGAGCAAAAAGAACATGACTGCCGAACAAGTACGTAAATCATTTCGACTAGATAGTACAATCCAAGACCCTAACTACAGCTTTCATATCTTGGCAGAGCGATTAAATCAGCATGTTCAGATGAAAGAGGAAACAGATCGATATGTATTTACGATGAATGTAAACGATCCTACGTTGGCAAAAAAATATGGGGAATCGCATTTTGATTCTCTTCTTGCTAGACCAGATGTAGTAAAATCTCAAGCCACGTTTCAATCTTATCAAATAGAATTGCACCTACATAAACAATCTCATCAAATTTTGCAAGTGAGCCAAAACATTTCCATCTCTGTTCCACTTATGAATGATGATATTTTAGATGCTAAAGCAAATATCCAAGGCTTTTTCCAAGGAGAGGTAAAGTCTATTTCTCTTCCACCTGAAGTTTACTCGGGTAATGAGGATGTACAAGATAATCCTCCTTTCACAACTCAACCGTATGATCCAGGGGATAAAATCTAAAGAAAAACCGTCCAAATCGGACGGTTTTTTGCTTATTCTGATGGGAAAACAATTTGATCGAAATTCGCAAAATCATTAGTTAGCTGAGTAATCTGTGCTAACAGCGCCAATCTATTTTCTCGGATTTGCTCCTCTTCGACCATAACCATCACATCATCAAAGAATTGATGAATCTCTGGTGTCATACCAGCCAATGCTTGATACATTTGATTTGGATGGGAAGATTCCATGGCAGACTGATACGAATTCATGGCATGTTGATAAGCTTTGTAAAGCTTCTGTTCAGCGTCTGTTTGGAAGAGTTCTGGGTTTGCTTGAGTTAAGTTGGCTTTTTTTGCTAGGTTGGCTACCCTAGTAAAGCCTTCTACTTCTCCTTTAAAATCTGAACGCTCTAGTTGTTGCATGAGCACTTCACCTTTTGCTTTGGTGAGGGCTGGATTGGATAGACCACTGAGGAGAATAGCATCTAGTACGTCATAACGAATCTGTTCTTGAACAGCAGCTTTGAAACGAAGTCCAACAAAATCTATAAGGTCTGATAAAACAGCATCTCTTTCTTTTTTCAGCAAGCCAGCAGACTGTAATTCACCGATACTGAGCGAAAGTACCGACTCCAGACTAGGAAGTCCATAGTTACTCTCTAGGTAGATTTGAGTCACTCCCGCTGCTTTTCGACGCAGACCATACGGGTCTTGAGAACCTGTTGGTTGGATTCCGATACCAAAGCTGGAACTGATCTGATCGACTTTATCTGCTAGAGATAAGATTAAGCTAATCCGTTGCTCCGGCAGAAGATCTCCAGCATGATGTGGGAAGTAATGTTCTTCAATTGCTTTCGCTACACTCTCTTTTTCCCCTGCTAGGCTAGCATAAATACCCCCCATATACCCTTCTAGCTCTGGGAATTCTCCAATCATCTGTGTTGCGAGATCAAACTTGGCGATAGTAGCTGCTCGTGTAAGATCTGCTTGCTCTTCTGCCGCTAAGTCCATCTGAGAGCCGATATGCTGTGCTAGATTTGCTACCCGGCGCAGACGATCCCCTACGGTTCCTAGCTCTTCTTGGTAAACGATTTTATCTAGTTTTGCTAGATACTGATCGATTGTCTGTTTTTGATCTTCCAAATAGAAGAACTCCGCATCCGCCAAACGTGCACGAAGAACTTTTTCATTTCCTTTTGCTACAACTTCTAATTGATGACGATCCCCGTTGCGGACGGTCAAGAAAAATGGAAGTAGCTCTCCGTCCAAGTTTTCTACAGGGAAATATCGTTGGTGTTCTCTCATCGTAGTGATAAGAACTTCTTTTGGAACTTGCAGATACTCTTTTTCAAAAGTCCCTGTAAGCACAGTTGGTGTCTCTACTAAGTAGGTCACCTCTTCTAATAGACCTTCGTCAATCGGAACGTTCCAACCTTGTTCTTGTTCTAACTCCTGAATTTGTTTCAGTATGAGCGATTTCCGTTCTTCTGGATCGACCATTACGGACTCTTGAAGTAGCTTCTCTTGGTATTCACTAGGGTCATTAAGTAATACGGCATTCCCTAGGAAACGGTGACCTTGGGAAGTACGATCTGCGGTTACTCCTGCCCATTCAAACGGAATTACTTCTTCACCAAATAAAGCAACAAGCCAACGAACCGGTCGGATGAAGCGCTCTTTTCTCGCTCCCCAACGCATGGTAACTGGAAATGGAAGCGAGCTGATGAGCGATGCCAATTTGTCTTGGAGAACTTCTGTCGTAGGCAATCCTTTTTCTTGACGTACGGCAAAAACGTAATGATCCCCCTTAAACTCACGAATCTCTAGTTGGTCTAGCTCCACTCCGTTTTTACGAGCAAACCCTTGCGCTGCTTTGCTCCAAGTGCCATCTGGAGCCTTGGCGATTTTGGCTGCAGGTCCCCGCACCTCTTCTGATTGATCTGCTTGTAACTCCGCAACGCCCAATACTCTTACTGCTAGCCGCCTTGGTGTAGCAAAGCTTTCCACTGATTCAAAGGAGATTCGTTCTGCTGTTAGCAAGTCGGTCACTTTTTGTGCCAATTGATTTTTCCCGTCTTCGACAAAGCGTGCTGGAATCTCTTCACAGCCAATTTCTAATAGCAAATCTTGTGTGCTCATTGTGGCTCGCCTCCCTTTTGTAATAATGGGAATCCTAGCCGTTCCCGTTCTGCAATATAATTCTTGGCCACTCGTCTTGCCATGTTTCGAACCCGACTGATATAACCAGTCCGTTCGGTTACACTGATTGCTCCTCTGGCATCTAGTAAGTTAAACGTGTGGGAGCATTTGAGAATGTAGTCGTAGGCAGGAAAGACCAGATCTTGGTCTAGTGCACGAATTGCCTCTTTTTCATAGGAATCAAAGAGTTGGAATAAAAGAGCTACATCGGAAATTTCAAACGTATATTTGGAATGCTCGTATTCTTGTTGTGAAAAAACATCTCCATAGGTAAAATCATCGGAATATGCCATATCAAAAACATTTTCTTGGTTTTGGATATAAAGTGCTAACCGCTCTAATCCATACGTAAGTTCTGCTGAGACAACATCTGTTTCGATGCCCCCAACTTGTTGGAAATAAGTAAACTGAGTCACTTCCATCCCATCCAGCCAAACTTCCCATCCAAGACCAGCTGCACCAAACGTTGGGTTCTCCCAGTTGTCTTCTACAAACCGAATATCATGTGTCAGCGGATCGATGCCGAGCGCTCGTAAGCTATTTAGGTAAAGCTCCTGAACGTTATCTGGAGACGGCTTTAGGATAACTTGAAACTGATGGTGTTGATAAACACGGTTTGGATTCTCCCCATAACGACCATCAGCTGGACGACGAGATGGCTCTACATAGGCAACCCGCCATGGCTCTGGTCCCAGTGAACGGAGAAAGGTCATCGGATTTAGTGTCCCGGCGCCTTTTTCTACATCATAAGGCTGTACTGTTAAACAACCTTGCTTTGCCCAATAGTCTTGAAGCGTTTGAATCATCTTTTGGAAATTCATCTTTCTCTTACCTCCTTCAAAGTAAACGCAAAAAAGCTTCTCGGCCTATGATTGCTCATAGGGACGAGAAGCTATAACTCCCGCGGTTCCACCCTAATTGACTAGGAACATAAAAGCTCCTAGTCCACTCTTGGAAAAGCGCTCCAGAATGCCTTTCACATGGATCTTCAGCAGGCTCCCACTCTCCCTGCCTCGCTAATAGAAGGTGTCCATTGTTACTCTTTTCTTTCATTGCGCACAAATATGTAGATGTAGATATCAAATTATTAGCAGATTCGGAAGCCTGTTGTCAAGAGTGGGATTTAGCCTATTGTCATACACTCCGAAAATTTTGATCCGAATCGTTCTGTTGCAATGACAAACCTACTCCCTAGATCAAAATACTCTTAGCGTTATTCCGTATTTGAAATGGATTCTAGGTCAGCTAAACTATCTCTCATCGTATGCCATATCTTTCTCGTCGCGAAGTTGGCAGTCACATATTCATCAAAGAATCCTTGTAGCACTTTTTCCATCTCTTTTTTTGTCTCTGCTTGTAATTCCACTTTTCCCAATCGATCAGGTGTGATCCGTTGAATGAGTGATAATAACTTAGCTGTTTTTTCCGAGATGGGTATGGCTTGTGAATCCAAATACGAGTGCTCCATGCACAGCATCCCACCTTGTAAGACACTGACTTTGCGTAATCCTTCTCGTCTGCCACATGTGACACATTCATGAAAAATCGGTTGGTAGCCAGCTCTCTGGAGAAATGCCATTTCCAAGATCCGAGTCAATATATCGATATCTTTATTCTCTTGTAGCATCTGAAAACTGTCAGATAATAGATAAAACAATGTACTATCTGGCTCTTTTTCGACTAGTAACTTATCTGCAAGCTCCAACCAATAAGCACCAACAGATGTAAGCAATAAATCACTTCGAAGAGCATAGTTCGATTCTAATAGATCTGCTGACGAAAGGGTCGGCATACTTTTGGGATTGGAAGCAAAGCAGACAAAAAGAGCCTTGGTAAATGGCTCGGTCACTGCTCCAAAGCGACTTCGAGATTTTTTTGCACCTCTAGCCACAAAGCTGATTTTTCCATGTGTTTCGGAGAAAACCGTTACAATCTTATGGCTTTCTCCGTAGTCTCTTGCACGCATTACAAAGCCTTCCAAACGGATTAGCATAGGCGAGACCCTTTCTAAGCCGGTGGCTCTTCCTCCTCGTCCTCTACCCGTTCTCGTTCGTTGTCTAGTCCACCAGTCAGAGCCTCCAAGTCTTTGAATAGCAAATAGGCATCGATACTGCCAGTTACTCGGAAGCAATTCCAAGAAAAGTTTCGCAACTAGCATACATCCTTTCTGGTGATAATCTCCTTTATATAGGATGACCTACCTTGGTTAGAGTATGAGAAGGAAAAATTGTCAGCTTTTGTTAGGAATAATCTTCTTGATCATGATATCCAAATTGTTTTAGCAAGAAATCCTCATTGCGCCAGTCCTTCTTCACCTTTACCCATAAATCTAAGAAGACTTTTGACCCAAATAAGTTCTCCAACTCTTGACGAGCTAACTTTCCTACCTCTTTTAGTAAGCCACCTTGTTTCCCGATTAAAATTCCTTTTTGGGATTTACGTTCTGTAAATATTTCTGCACGTATAAAGAGAGTATTTCCGTTCTCTCTCATCTTCATCTCTTCTACAATTACTGCGACAGAATGAGGTATCTCCTCTCTCGTCAACTCCAACACTTTCTCTCGGATTATTTCACTTGCGATAAAACGCTCAGGATGATCGGTCACTTGATCAGCAGGATAATACTGCGGTCCTTCCGGTAAGCGATTCAGGATCAATTGGAGTAAGGTAGAAGTGTTATTTCCTTGTAGAGCCGAGATTGGAATTACTTCAGCAAAATCAAACTTTTGACGATATTGATCTATGATAGGAAGCAATTGATCTGGATGAACTTGATCAATTTTATTCACGACTAGGAAAACAGGTGTATTCACATTCCGCAAATTCTCCATAATAAAACGGTCGCCTGCTCCCAAACCTTCAGCAGCATCCACTAAAAACAGGATGAGATCCACTTCTTTAAAAGCATTATGCGCAGTTTGGACAAGATATTCACCCAATTTGGAGTGCGGTTTGTGAATACCAGGTGTATCTAAAAAGATAACTTGACCTTCACTAGTCGTATAAATGCCTTGAATTTTATTACGTGTTGTTTGTGGTTTGTCGGACATGATCGCAATCTTCTGTCCAATTACATGGTTCATCAGGGTCGATTTCCCTACATTAGGTCTTCCAATTAGGGCTACAAACCCCGAACGATACTGTTCTTTCATCTAAGATCTCCTTTTTGAAATGCACCTGGTAGTAATTCTGCTATGGTTGTTTCTTGAATGTCCCCTTGTAGATTTGTCAGCCAGACTTTCATATCTGGTGCACAATGCTCTGCTATCACTTGACGGCAAGCACCACAAGGGGATACAGGTCCTTCGGTATCCGCAATCACTGCTAACCCTCTAAATTCACGCTTCCCTTCTGAGATGGCTTTAAAAATCGCCGTTCTCTCTGCACAGTTGGTGAGTCCAAAAGAGGCATTTTCAATATTACAGCCACTCACGATCGTTCCATCTTCTAGGTAAAAGGCTGCTCCTACTGGAAAATTTGAGTAAGGTACATATGCTTTCTCCCGTGCCTTTTTCGCTGCTTCCACTAGTTTTTTCACAAGCCATTCTCCTCTCATTTTAGGAAGACAATAAATAAATTCCGACTGCTGCGATCACGGAGCCTATGATAACTCCTACATAAGCAGATACACGTTCGTCTGGTCGACGAAGGCGGTTACTTAAGAATAAGAATAACAATAATATCACTAAAAAGGTAACTTGAAGATTCCATATTACCCAAATCAAAATGATAGCAGTACACAGCGAGAGGGAAGTCGTCATACTCGGTTCCCATTTAGTCATGCCTGTTCGTTGGCAAAGTGCTTTTAACATTAACGTAAACAAAAAAGCTAAAAAGATAATTGCTGCTATTTTTACATCAGGCGAGTAGAAAGCTGGTGAAAGTACGGAGGAAAACAGAAGATTTAAGTAGGGGTAAAAAATCGATACACCCACCATAACTGCCAACCCGGCCGTCAGCAAAACCGCTCCTGCCGCAACATCTTTGGCTATCTTAGCAAGTGGATGGTACTCTTTTGTTACCATATCGACAACCGCTTCCACTGCCGTATTAATCAGCTCCGCAAATAGAACCAACGTTATGGTAACAAATAAGAGGAGCACTTCTATTTTGGAAATGGGAAGATATAGGCTGACTAAAAGTACTGCGAGCGAAACAAGGAAATGTATTCGCATGTTTCGCTGCGACACCACTGTATATTTTAATCCATCAAGAGCAAAGCGAAAGCTTTGAACCACTTTGCCTACCCACATGATTTCTCCCCCTTACCGAGTGAGACCGATCTGCTGGAGAATCGCTTCCTGGCGAGCAAACATTTCTTTTTCTTCCTCTTGGGTTTCGTGGTCATATCCGAGCAAATGCAAAAATCCATGTACTGCGAGGAAAGCAACTTCACGCTCCAATGAATGACCATAGTCCAATGCTTGTTTCTTTGCTTGTGGCATGGACAGAACGATATCACCTAGGGAGACAAACTCCTCTTCTTCCTCTAATACAAAGTCTTCATCAGCCTCGTAAAGCGGAAAAGAAAGCACATCGGTTGGACGATCTAGGTTACGGTGCTCACGATTAATCTCTTGAATTTTGTCATTGTCTACGATCGTGAGAACCACCTCAACAGGTGGGCATTCCTCTACGATCACCGCTTGTTCTAATGCACGCTTTGCAGATACAAGCGCTTGTTCTTCTTCCTTCGTACATTCTATCTCCTGAATCACTTGTAGGTTTAGACTCATCTAAGTACGTACACCCTTCCCTGTCACATCTTCTGGATATTCAATCCTGGAGTGGAAAATCCCTTGTAAGGTGGCACAAATCGCTTCCGTGATGAGGTCTAGTTCTTTGAACGTCAGATCACATTCATCAAATTGTCCATCCTCTAATCGATCCTGAATAATCTTTCTTACCATCGTTTCAATACGTGAAGGAGTTGGTCGTTGCAAAGAGCGAACTGCCGCCTCCACACAATCACAGATTCCCACAATGGCCGCCTCTTTAAACTGCGCTTTGGGTCCTGGATAACGAAAATCTTCTTCCACAAGCTGACCACTTTCCATTTGTTCCTTTGCTTTAAAATAAAAATATTTTAGAAGTGTAGTTCCATGATGTTGTGCTGCGATATCTTGGAGTGGCTCAGGGATACGGTGTTCTTTTAACATTTCTACTCCATCTTTTGGGTGAGATACAATGATCGTCTTACTAAGATGGGGGGAAATTTTGTCGTGTGGATTATCCCGATTGATCTGGTTCTCAATAAAAAATTGCGGACGTTTCGTCTTGCCAAGATCATGATAATACGCTCCAACTCGAGCTAATAATCCATCTGCTCCAATTGACTCTGCTGCCGATTCTGCTAGGTTTCCCACAATAATGGAATGATGATAGGTACCAGGAGTTTCATATAACAATTTTTTTAACAACGGATGATTTGGATTGGATAGTTCAACCAATCTCATAGGCGACAAGATCGAAAAAGCAGTCTCCAAATAAGGCAAAAAGCCCATCGTCAAAACAGCGGAAGCGATCCCACTAGCAAATCCAAAGCCCAATGACTCCAGAAGTGATACGAGATTGCCTTCCGTTGGTAACAACAGATAGATCCCGAGAATCGCAATACAACTTCCTACGGAAGCAAGCAAACCAGCTCCCAAAATCGCGCTTCGTTTGCGAACACCTGCTAAGGCGTAAGCTCCAGTCAATCCACTGACCAACGATACAAACCCATAGCGAAAATCAAACAAAATACCACTACCACCACTAAACAAAAGACTAGAGAAAATACTGAGTAGTACTACGGAACCCAGTGCTACTTTTACATCTAATAATAATGTGATTAGCATCGCAGACAATGCAACAGGAGCTAAATACCCAATATTGCTCCATTCTAAATTTTCTCCGAGGGCGACTACTTTCATGCCCAATAAAGTCAATAGATTAATGGAAAATAGCATCAACATTTTGTGATGATCTTGATGAAGTTTTCGTTCAAATCGATGTAAAAACGCATAAGTAATTCCAAAGAGAGTAGCTACCACAATCAACAATCCCAGATACGGAGTCTGATTTTGCTTCTCTCTTAACAAGCCAACTTCCGTCATCTTTCTTATATGGTCTTGGGTAATCTCTTGGCCCTGTGAGACGATCAACTCCCCTTTTTTAATGGGGATCGGCTCTACCGATTCTCTAGCAGCCTCTTCGAGTGTTGCCGTTTTAGCTGGATCGTACACCTCGTTTACTACAATGTTCAGTCTCGCAATCTCCCGAACCACGAAACGGCTATTGCTGCTTAGAGTAGATGTAACCAGTAATCGATCCACTGAATCTTTTTGCTCGGTTAGCTCACTTTCGGTTACTCCATCTGACAAGATCGGAGAGACTATATTTTTGGTAGTATCTCGCATCGTATCCAATTCTTCCACAGGAATGCGAACCAAATTCCAATAAAACTCTTGTGAAAGTTCCGGGGATATCAATTCTTTTAAGGTTGTGATTTTTTCTTCTTCTCGTAATGTCTTATCTACTACAATCCGATTAATATCTACAAAGATACGATCAATTCGTTCTAATTGCTGACTTGTGAGAGATTCATCTTTTTTATATTGTGGTCCTATTGCGTTAGCTGCTTTTTCTTTTGCTCGTTTCGTTGCTTCTTCATCCACTTTCGTGATCGGAGACAAAATGGTCTCTTTGCTGATTTCTCCAACTTGAACCAATAACTGTTTTGGAAAAACATGATTGAGTAATAAAAAATAGAACGCGACCGCAAAAGCCGCGTATAGTATTATTCGACGAAGGAAATCTCGATTTCCAAGCTTCAACTTGGGTAACTTGGAAGGAGAGTTACCCTTTTTGCCTTTCATGTCATCTACTCCCTTGAAAATGGATTAAGTTGTCTGTTCGTTTCGTTCGTATGCTTCGATAATTCGTTGGACGAGGGAATGACGAACCACATCTTCCTGACCTAGGTAAATAAAGCGAAGTCCTTCCACATCTGGCAGGATTCGCTGTGCTTCACGTAAGCCAGATTTTTTTCCTTTAGGCAAGTCCACTTGGGACACATCACCTGTAACAACCATTTTAGAACCAAAGCCCAAACGAGTTAAGAACATTTTCATCTGTTCTGGAGTCGTATTTTGTGCTTCATCTAAAATAACAAACGCATCCTCTAACGTTCGTCCACGCATGTAAGCTAGCGGAGCCACTTCGATTAGTCCTCGTTCCATCATCTTGGTCACTTGCTCATTTCCAAGCATCGTATATAGGGCATCATAAAGTGGACGTAAATATGGATCTACTTTTTCTTGCAAATCTCCAGGCAAAAACCCCAGATTCTCTCCAGCCTCTACTGCTGGTCGAGTCAAAACAATTTTCTTTACTTCTTGTTTTTTTAGTGCCATCACTGCCAATACCACTGCCAAGAAGGTCTTCCCTGTCCCAGCAGGTCCAATGCCAAAAACAATATCATTTTTCTTGATCGCTGTTACATAATGTCGTTGTCCCAGGGTCTTAACCAGAATTTTTTGCCCTTTTTGCGCTACTCCTACTTCTTCTTGAAACAGTTCCAAAAGCTCATCTACTTGACCCAAATTAGCCAACCGATGAGCATAGACTACATCACGTTCACTTAAATGGAATCCTTTTCGTACTAATTTCAAGAGAGTAGCAAAAAGAGAACGCAGATTTTCTAATTCTGCCTCCTCTCCAGTTAATACAATCTCTTCACCACGAGAAACGATTTTTACAGTTGTCTCCCTCTCAATCGCTTTTAAATGTGCATCATGAGGTCCAAACAAAGCCAATGCTTCACTCGGATGGTTGAGGGGGATTCGCAGGTGTTTTTGTTGGGTCAAGCGTTCCGTCTCCTTGTGTGAGCGGTTCTGGCACCGCAATATTTTCTATAACATCGAAATGTATTTTCAAATAAACTTTACCATTCTCTATCGAACGGTGCAAAATTTTTTCCTCCAGTATTTTCCCGTGTTTTCCTACAGCACGAAGTACATCTGCACGAGCTTGATCGAGTCCATTTAAAGTTGCTTGATCCTCTGACAACTTCTCTTGATTATTTTTCATCTCCAAATATTCTTCTTCCACGAGACCAAAAGGAAACTCCCAAGATCCAATCTGAATAGGACGAACCTCTTGAATCATTTCATATTGTTCAAAAGGTGCTTGCTTGGAAAAAGGATTCCGAACAATATAGGAGCCTAAAAAAAGAAATTTTTTCTTCTGCCGTGCACCTGTATACTCTTTACGCTCTAGCTTCATTGGTGCATAAACTTCGGACTGGTACCATACTTGTCCTAACACGACTCCGCTAGCTCCAACAGCCTCCCCCGTTTCGGGAGCTTCTGGGTTACCATAATATCCTGAGACCAAGACTTGTCCCTTTTTGACGACATGATTCACGCCAACTAACGGCTGACCGTGTGTGATCTGCATTTGATAGATCATAGCATCTTTTTTGGCGATCAGATGAAATTTGCCTTCCATTTTCACCTGTTCTGGACTCTGCTCAATCTGACGCTTTTCTGCCACCGTTACTACTATTCTTGTACCTTCTAAACGAACCCCAATCCAAGATGCCTGAGGAAGTTTTTGTTGCATCTCAAATTGTAATGTATCAGTTTGTGGCAGTTTCACTTTGAGCTGACCTGGATAGACACCATGTGTTCGTAATAAAGATAAAATTTGTTCGTTGGGAACTTGTTTGTTCCCTTCTATATCGACTTTCCATACAAAGGAACTTAATGATGTGAGAATAAGAAAAAAAAGAATAGCACCGATCGCAAAAAATCTACGTTTTTTTACCCTTTTCCAAATAAATGGCATACCTAGCTTGCGATAGATCCTTATTTGTAGCTTGTACATTTTAGCAGCACGATACATTGGGAAAAAGTGGCGTAATGCTAGATGAATAGATAACTTGTCTTCTTCCATCCATACTAAATTCTCCAAAGGAATACCAGCTTGTACCGCGTAGTCGAGGAATTGGCCAATTCGCTCGCCTTTTAGCGTTATTTGTACTTGTCCAGTTACTGCTTTAGGCCAACTAATCTTTAACAAATTCCTCTCCTCCTACAGATAACGAAATTCTTTTATATCACCTTCTACAAAAACCGTATCAGGGAAAATAGCTTTAATCGTAAGGGATTTGCCTTGGATTAACAGAGAACCTTGCGGAGTACGTAACTGTAATTTGTCTGGGCTAAACTGCTCGATTCCCTGATGATTTTGTATCTGAAGGCGGTGGCTTCCGATCATTTCCACACGAGCCGCTCCACCTGCTACATCAGAAGGAAGGTCGAACCAATCTGCCCATTTCCGAAATGAACCTGAAAATTGTTTCATGCAATCTCCCTCCACTCTCTTCCCAACATATGAAGGACGTTCGTTCATTATGAATGCAAAAAGCGACTTAGTAGAAACTAAGCCGCTTACAAAAAAGGTATGTTATTAAGTGAAGCTCCATCAGCTAAGGTTCTCTTTTTCCTGATGGTTAGTTGAACGAATCGGATCTTAACAAACAGTTTTTCGTTTTTCCCCACTTATCTTGCTTACTTCTTCTGAATATGAAGGTGAGGTTTTACTGACCATTAAAACCATTTTGCACTGATTCTTGAGATTGGCGAATGAGACGTTTGGTAATCTCACCGCCAACAGAACCATTGGCACGGGCTGTGGTATCCGATCCTAATTGCACTCCAAACTCCGCTGCAATCTCTTCTTTAAATTGATTCAAAACGAAATCGGCACCTGGAACTAACAGTTTTCTTGAATTACGAGCCATTACATAGCCTCCCTTCTGCTTTCTCTTAGTATGTGAAACAAAGGGGAGGCTACTAATCACAGTTCTTTCCATCAATGTGAACAACTAACAAATATATTATCTCTTATGTTCGATGCCTACCTGGTTTGTATGGTTTCGTTGAAGTAGGAGGTCCTAAAATCTCCCTATAGACAAATGCTTGCTGAAGAGCCGTTCTCTTTGGTTTTGCCGATCGATGTGTTTTTATAGATAGATTCACAGCAGCAGTGCCATCATTTATATTTTCTTTTAACACTTTTTGTGTCCCAGAGTATTCGTTCTTTTTGGCTGATTGTTTGGTTTTATTGGCAGTCTTTTTTGGCTTTTGTTTTTTGGATGATTTGTTCTTTTTTTGATTCTGATCTGTTTGTTTTCCTTTGGAAGAGCCAAAAATCAGGCTAAACAAAATAAGACCAGCGATGATTAGAATAGAGGTCATAAATCAAATCCTGCTCCTTTCGAGTTAGGACTCGTCAGCCTCCGTATTGCCAATAGTACGACGCATTTTAGTATCTGCTTCTAAGTTTTGCAACTGATAGTAGTCCATAACTCCCATTTTTCCAGACCGTAAAGCTTCGGCAAGAGCAAGTGGTACTTCTGCTTCTGCCTCTACCACTTTGGCACGCATTTCTTCCACTTTGGCACTCATCTCTTGTTCCCTTGCAACCGCCATCGCACGACGCTCTTCTGCTTTCGCTTGCGCAATTCGCTTATCTGCCTCTGCTTGGTCAGTTTGTAACTTCGCTCCAATATTGGTTCCTACATCGATATCGGCAATATCAATCGACAGAATTTCAAATGCAGTACCTGCGTCCAAACCTTTACCAAGTACAGTTTCCGAGATCAAATCTGGATTTTCTAAAACTACTTTATGACTTTCAGCTGAACCGTTGGTTGTGACGATCCCTTCGCCAACCCGAGCTAGGATCGTCTCTTCACCTGCTCCACCTACCAGTCGGTCGATATTAGCACGCACGGTGACGCGAGCTACTACTTTTACTTCGATCCC
Organism: Risungbinella massiliensis; assembly: GCF_000942395.1. GTDB lineage: Bacteria > Bacillota > Bacilli > Thermoactinomycetales > Thermoactinomycetaceae > Risungbinella > Risungbinella massiliensis. Next base: position 689,822 of record NZ_LN812103.1, on the reverse strand, counting down.
ATCTTTACACACAGCAGAGACCAAAGGGGTTTCGATCACTTTTGGATTGACACTCATCTGAACGGCTTGTAATACATCACGTCCAGCTAGATCAATTGCTGCTGCACGTTCAAACACGAGGTCGATATTGGCACGTTGAGCTGCAATCAGGGCATCTACTACCCGATCGACATTTCCTCCAGCCAAATAATGAGTTTCCAATTGGGTAATATCGACTTCTAATCCAGCTTTTCGAGCCTTAATCAATGGATTGACAATCCGTGCTGGAACAATACGTCGCAACCTCATTCCGATCAGTGTGGTCAATCGTACATAGACCCCAGAAGCAAAAGCGCTAATCCACAGCATAACTGGTACAAACGAAAAGAAAATGGCCAAGAATATAACGGCAAGAACACCGATCACAACATAGCCTAATAAACTATCCAAACGAATCTCCCCTTTTACTTTTATCATCTCATATTAAGCACTAGAAAATCCTAGAAATACCGTAGCAGAAGAGTTTATTTTATGAAATATTACCTAACCAATCAGGAAATTACTTTATAAATTTATAACTTGTTGCATTAATCTCAGTTGAACGTTGGCACGTTGCCGGTTTTCCCGCTTTTGATCTACTTCCGGCTCTCTATCGCTCATAGTCAGATCTCAAAAGGAGAATACCTCTGGCTTCGGGCTAATTATGCAATTTATAAAAGGATTAAATGTACATCTAAGTCTAAATTTTTTCTTCCTCTGACTCTACTATCTCCGTTTCTAAGATCGATCGCACAACCACACGAGAGCCTTCCACATGTACTACCTTCACCCGACGTTGTGCTGGAATCATTTCCCCCTCGCTTACTACATCTTCTCGTCTATCTTCTATGACTGCCCAACCAGATGGACGTAACGGGGTAACTGTTCGGCCTATTTTCCCTAGCAGATGGGTCCGATCCCTTGCGGAGGTAAATCCTTCTTGATTACGCTGGGTATCCTTGAGAATAATCCTGCTCCATGTAGTTCGGAATCCAAAAAACCGATATAAAATCCATAGACATAAAATAGTACCACCTATTCCAATACCTAAAGCGGTAAAACCAATAGATACGCTTTCAGCAACCACTACGACCGAATAGACTAGTGCTACCGTCGCCAATATTCCAAAAAATCCAAAACTTGGAACCAGTGCTTCTAAACCAAATAGCAACAGTCCTGCTACAAAAATATAAGGTGCGTATTCATTTGGTGTTCCTGCTATCCAGTGTCCAGCAAAGTAGATACTAAAGGCCACTACACCCACAATTCCACCTAGTAGATGGCCTGGAGCGAGTAACTCAACTACTAAACCTATCAATCCGATCCAGAGTAATAAAGACATCACAGCTGGATTGGTGATCCACTCTGCCAAATACACTATCCAATCATTCAACCGGATACTCCCTCCTTGTATTCCAATTAAAAAAACAGCGAAGAGAACATGTAATAGTAAGGGAACCAACGGCTACATCCTCTACTCTACACGTTCTCCATGCTGTTTAGGAAAGGTACTCTTGGACTAAGCGGTTTACTTCTTTGCCATCAGCTTTACCAGCTATTTTTGGCAAAACAGCCCCCATAACTTTGCCCATTTCTTTTTTCGAAGTGGCTCCTAATTCTTGTACAGTTTCTTGTACAATCGTCCGGAGCTCCTCTTCGCTAAGTTGCTTTGGCAAATAGTCGATCAGAATATCGATCTCTTTCTGTTCTTTTTCTGCCAAGTCTTGGCGGTTCGCCTTCTCATATTCCGCAGCGGAATCTCTTCGCTGCTTCACTGCTTTGGCAACCACTTGGAGTGCTTCCTCATCGGTGAGTGCTTGTCGCTTCTCGATCTCCGCATCTTTAATGGCTGCACGCACCATACGGATCACGGACAGACGCTCAGACTCCTTATTTTTAAGTGCAGCTTTCATATCCGTTTGGAGTTGCTCAATTAAACCCACGGAAACACCTCATTTTATCTACGCTTGTTTTTGCGGGCAGCTTCCGATTTCTTTTTGCGCTTGATGCTTGGTTTCTCATAACGTTCGCGTTTCCGCACTTCGGAGAGTACGCCGTCTTTTGCACAGGAGCGTTTAAAACGACGAAGAGCAACATCGAGCGATTCGTTTTTTCTTACTTTTGTCTCTATCATGCTTTTCCCTCCCTCCGTGGGGCAGATGGGAAAGGTCCAAAAAGCTCCCGAGTTACGCAAACAGTCGTCTGTTTCCCGAGAGAGACGGTCCAATACCTCCAAAACCTGCATCCCCTAAAATACATAATTAGGCACAAATGCTCATGTAATTATATCTGATTTATGTTCGTACGTCAAAAAATAAGTAAGGTTGTTGCAACAATACTATCCATTTCTCAGCTACCACAAATTATACATACTTTTTGACTTAAAAACCGAATACAAATCAGCCTGGAGGCCAAGTCAGGGATCGTCCACCTAACAGATGGAAGTGGATATGATGTACTGTTTGCCCGCCATCATCTCCCATGTTGTTGACTACTCGATAGCCTTTCTGATCCAATCCTTGCTCTCGAGCTACTCGTTGTACAGTAAGCAACAGATGTCCTAATCGTTCCTGATCCTCTTTCGTTGCCGCATCGAGAGAGGCAATATGCTTTTTGGGAATGACCAAGATATGTACAGGTGCAGCAGGATATAAATCTTGAAACGCAATAGCATGTTCATCCTCATACACTTTAGTTGAAGGAATTTCTCCCTCTACAATCTTGCAAAAGATGCAGTCTGAAGTAGCCATGTGGTTATGTCCCTTCCTTCGTTCTTTGTGCAGTCCCATTATAACAAAATCACTACCTGAGTGCTGAATGACTCTTTTCGCAGCACCTGTTCTTTGATGAACGCATATAATACATCACGCAATGGAGCAGTGAGGAGGAAAAAAGATGGTCAAAAAAAATTCTTTTCATGAAGAGAAACTTAAGAAGTTAGTTCGCTCTATGGTTCAAGAAGAGTTAGACCGAATTCATAATGGTGGAATGGAAGAACCTATCTTCGAACCAGAAGGTTGGCAAAAACCGAAACAAGAGCCCATGCCTAGTAATGCGAACATCCCACCGGATGAACCAGATTTATTCTGGGAACCCGATGATGATTGGGCATTCTTTGGGTCACCTGAACCAAACGAACCCCAGAATGCTAAAATTAAACAACAACGTCCACGTGCACTCCCAGGTTGGGTAGAACCACTTCGCCCAAACAATCAAGCTCTCTCTACCCCATTTCTTCCCAAAAAGAGAAAGAAATAATAACAACAACTTTTACTCTCCTAATCATGGAGAGCTTTTTTTGTCCCTTTCTAATAGGGACTAAGATCCTCCCTGAACCAAAGTTTCATTTTTATTTGGTATGAATAGACAAGCCCGCATATACATAGACAAAAGGAGGCTGAAAGAGTGGGATCATTCATACTATTTTTATTAGGTCTCATCCTGTTCTTGTACGGGCTTAACTGGATGCGAAATGGCATGGAATCACTTGCAGAAAAAAAGTTGACCACATGGTTGTTACGTTTCACCAAGACACCGGTACGTGGTTTTGTCACTGGAACGTTTTTAACTGCATTATTACAAAGTAGTACAGCCGTTACTGTACTTACGATTAACTTTGTCCATGTTGGGATGATCTCATTTGCTCAATCTCTTGGCATTATCTTAGGGAGCAATATTGGAACAACTATCACAACCCAAATCCTTGCACTACACATCGAAAGTCTCTCTTTACCCCTAATGGGACTCGGTCTCCTTTTATATTTCCTTCCTAAAAAACTATTTCGTCAACTAGGACAAGTACTGATTGGATTTGGAGCCATTTTCCTCGGTATCAGTTGGATGCAAACTATTGCAGAACCACTAGAACAGGCAGGTCTTTTAGAAAAGCTTGTATTAAGCGGTTTTTCTCCAATCGGAGTAGGGCTCGTTATTGGGACGTTGATTACTGCTCTCATACATAGTAGTAGTGCTACGATTGCTATGACAATGGGCTTTTATGCATCTGGTGCTGTGCCACTTTCTTTTGCACTCGCAGTCGTCATCGGAAGTAATGTAGGAACTTGTGTTACAGCATTGATCGCAAGCTACGGCACTTCTACTGCTGCTCAACGTGTTGCCTTTTCGCATCTAGTTCTCAATGTAGTAGGAGCCTTTGCTTTTACTCCTTTGATCCCATGGCTTCTAACTTGGATTCCTTCTCTATCGGAACAGTCAGCTACTCAAGTAGCTCACTTTCAAACCATCTATAATATCGCCTGTTCCATCGCAGTTCTCCCATTCACTAATGCCTTTGCCAAATTGATCGAATGGATGGTTCCAGACCAAATAAATCCAACCAACTCAATCAAAACATAGAGTTGGTTGGATTTACGATGTAGTCTCAATCTAGACAATTAGTAAGCTGCTCTTTCGCCGTAACCACCTTGAAGTTTCAATCCAGTCGCAAGAAATTCCAGTGGTGTCATTTTTCTATGCATCCCACACAGTCAAGAATCACATCAGCTCCGCCACCTGTGATTTCCTTTAAATGACCACCTATATTTCTTATTGCTCAAAATTTACAGTTTCGACCTTATTCGTACGTTTCGCATGCTCTAACCGATAACCTAGAAACCACCATTCTAACTAATTGAACAGTGGTTTCTTTTCGAATTATTCGTTTACATATTTCCAATAATTCTGTGATGTTTATACTCAGACAATAAGTGGATTACAGATCTGATTAGATTCTCATTATCAGTCTATTTTCATTTTTTTACCTTCAAAACTTTTCCACTACTATTTTTCCAATGGTATTCCCTGTCTCCACTAATGCATGAGCTTTTCTAATATTATCCGCATTAATAGGAGATATTGTTTTTTTCAAAGTACTTTTCAATGTTCCCGTATCCATCAACTCACTGATCTTATTTAAAAGGACGTGTTGTTGGATCATATCTTCTGTTTGATACATCGACCGGGTAAACATAAATTCCCATACAAATGTCACGCTCTTGCTCTTCAATACATTCAAATCAAGCGGCTCTTGATTTTCTACAATGGAACAAATTTTCCCTTGTGGCTTGATAACCTCGCCCATACTCTCCCAATGTTGATCTGTATTATTTAAACAGAGGATATAATCTACATCGCCTAATGGAAGCTGAGTTAATTGTTCCTTGAACGGGTCATGATGATTCAATACATAGTCAGCTCCCAAATTCCGTACCCAATTTCGTGATTCTTCTCGAGATGCTGTTGCTATGACGGTAAGACCAGCCCATTTTGCTAATTGGATGGCAATAGATCCTACCCCGCCGGCACCTCCTATAATCAAAATACTCTGTAATTTATTTGCCTCTGTATTGTTAGGATCCATTCCCAAACGATCAAATAACGCTTCCCATGCTGTAATCGATGTTAAAGGTAATGCCGCCGCTTCGGCATGAGTTAGTGATTCAGGTTTTCTTCCGACGATTCGCTCATCTACTAGATGAAACTCGCTATACGTACCAGGTCTTGTAATACTTCCGGCGTAGAAAACTTTATCTCCTGGTTGAAATAAGGTACATTCTTCGCCAACTTCTACCACCACTCCACTAGCATCCCATCCAAGTAGCTTAGGCTCTTGCTCTACCTTTTCTTTTGGTGCTCGTACTTTTACATCGACTGGATTGATTGATATTGCCTCTATTTTTACTAATAAGTCTCTTCCTGTTGGAGTGGGTTTTACCAACTCCATATCCATGAGGCTTTTTTCATCTTCTATAGGTAAATATTCAAGTAAACCAATCGCTTTCATCTATATTCCCTCCATCAATTTGTTTTCTCTTTGATTATAGGTTGATATACTGAATAACGTAAGAAGGCACATTTATGTAGCATAGTACCACTCGTGTAACTACCCTAACTTCGAATTGGGAGTGAGTCTTTATGCGAAATAGAAAAAGCGGTTATGGTTGTCCAGAAGGTTGTCCCGTGGAAACAACATTAGATGTAATAGGCGGAAAATGGAAAGGAGTCATTTTATATTATCTTTTAGATGAGAAGAAACGTTTCAACGAGCTGCGTAGATTGATGCCCGGAATAACACAAAGAATGCTATCTTTACAATTAAGCGAATTAGAGAACGATGGAGTAGTACATAGAGAAGTGTTTGCTGAAGTTCCTCCCAGAGTAGAATATTCTCTAACTGATTTCGGAAAAACATTAAGCCCGATTATTATCCAAATGAAAGATTGGGGCGAAAAATACAAATCAAGAATAGTAAAAAGAGACGAATTGAACCAAAAAGGTTCTTGATCCTTTCTTGGGGAAAAGAAAAAAGGAGCGTTTTCGCCCCTTTTTAGTAAGATCCTTCCCCTTTTTTCCCCTGCACAATCGCAACACTAGCACTAGCACCGATTCTAGACGCACCTGCTTGGATCATCGCATCTGCCGTCTCACGGTCGCGAACTCCACCAGATGCCTTAACTCCAAACCCTTCGCCTACTGTTTCTCTCATGAGTTGAATTGCTTCTACTGTTGCCCCACCTGCACCAAAACCAGTAGAAGTTTTCACGAAGTGGGCGCCTGCTTCTTTGGAAAGTTTACTTGCCAATCGAATCTCTTCCTCTGTTAGCAGACCTACCTCGAGAATCACTTTCACTGTTTTTCCACCAGCTGCCTCTACCACCGCACGAATATCTTCCGATACTCTGTTAGTGTCTCCTGAGCGCAATTCGCCGATGTTTAGCACCATATCGATCTCGTCTGCGCCATTTTCTACTGCTTGTTTTGTTTCAAATGCTTTGGTTTCCGTAGTCGTCGCACCAAGTGGAAACCCAACTACTGTACATACCATCACTTGGCTGCCTTTCAATTGATCTGCAACAAATGGTACCCAATAAGCGTTAACACAGACCGAAGCAAATTGATGCTCCCTAGCTTCTTGGCAAACTTTTTCGATCTGTTCCTTGGTCGCATCAGGCTTAAGTAACGTATGGTCAATCATGGAAGCAATATTTTGTGTCATAACGATCTCTCCTTTAATATTCAGTATCACGAAAGTGGAAGTGAAACTCCTTAGCTCTAATATGAACTAAGCAAATACTTATATCGGATTAGTTCATCCGCTCTAACATGTGAATCGCTTTTTGCAATACTTCATCATTATTGCGATACCCTTGTTTCAATTGAAGATTTCTGGCGTCCTTCAGAGAATACCATGCAACACTATGTATCTCTTCTAATTGCGGTGTCTCTTGCGTAGTTAATGCCTCTACCAAAAAATAAGCAACCTCTTTGTCTACTTTCCCTTTTTCTGGATGTTCGTATTCATATTGAATCTCTAAGATCGGAGCTTGTATTTTTCCGCAAATAGCTGTTTCTTCTTCTATTTCACGAAGAGCATTTTCTTCTTTTGTCTCTGCTCCTTCTCGTTTTCCTTTTGGGAGAGTAATATGTCCATACCGATCTTGAATCAAAAGAACTTCCCAGTTTTCCTTTTTCCGATAAACAACTCCACCTGCTGATATCTCTTTCATTTGTTCACTTCCTCTATCTCGCCTTTACAGTCCATATTATACCAAATGGATAGTAGATTCTCCCCTCTATGAAACTACTTAAAATAAACTTTTAAAATGATAGTATTTTATATTGAAATTTTCTTTCAGGAAAAATATAATGAAATTGTAAAATGTAAGCCTTTACAATATGGTATTTCTTCGGAGGAGGTTGATGTGAGACTTCATATTCTCAAGCTAATCGAACTTCAGATGACCCATTATAGTCCTGGCGAAAGCGTCGTCGCTCAGTATGTTTTAGCGAACCCAGAGGCAGTTTTGGGTATGTCAACGAAACAGTTAGCTACCGCATGCAATTGCAGTGAAGCGATGATTATTCGTTTTTGTAAAAAAGTGGGGATCAATAGCTTTAAGGGGCTTAAAATGGATTTGGCAAAACAGCTTCATATACCAGATCCAGACACGAACGAAGTTGCACCATTTCATTTTGAAGATACACCTGCTACTACAATGGAGAAGGTATTCAAAAAAAGCATTTCCGCTCTTCAGATGACCAGTCAACTATTGGATCTTAGTCAGATTGAAGAAGCAGCAAGCGCCATCCACCAAGCAGATCGAGTGTTTCTTTATGGTGCTTCCGGTTCATCAGTCGTCGCCCTTGATACCCAGTACAAACTTCTACGAATTAATATCAATGCTTTTCATTTTCCTGATATTCACGTCCAAATGATGACAACAGCCAACCTCACTAAGCGAGATGTTTTCTTTGCTATCAGTACTTCTGGCAAAACAAGAGAAGTAGTAGACCTACTGAAATCTGCCAAAAGTCGAGGCGCTAGAACCATTCTCCTTACACAACAGCGTCCTTCACCAGCACGTAAGCATGCAGATATTGTCCTCACAATCTCAGAAGAAGAGCCCAATATCCGTTTAGGTACGATGAGTGCTCGGATTGCGCAATTAGCTGTCTTGGACACATTATTTGTTCGTCTGTGTATCCAAAAAGGGGATGCGGTCTTTCGACCAATTATGGATACACATGAGATAGTGCAAAATCGAAAGAATTAGAACAAAAACGAGGTGAAAAAAATGAAAGTATTGTTTGTATGTTCTGCTGGCATGTCCAGCGCCATTGTTGTAAACGCTCTCAAAAAAGAGGCCGAAAAACATGGACAACTGATGGAAGTTCTCGCAGTAGCTACTTCCGAAGTGGAATTAGAACTTCAAAATGGTTGGGATATTGTGATGGTCGCTCCACAAGTCCGCCATCGTCTAGATCAAATTAAAAAGATTGCGGAAGCTCACAATATTCCTTGCGATGCGATTCCACCACAAGCTTATACTCCACTTGGTGGCCCACTTCTTTTTAAAAAACTACAAGAACTCCTTCAAAAATAAACCCAACTAATGGGAGGGGACTTAATGAAAAAATTCATTGACTTTTTAGAAAAATATTTATCCGGTCCAATGGCTCGTCTATCCGAACAGCGTCACCTGCAAGCCATCCGGGATGGCGTTATTTCTTCCCTGCCATTTATTATCATTGGTAGTATCTTTTTAATTATCGCTTTCCCTCCTGTTCCGGAAGGTAGCACGATTGCACTGTGGGCAAAAGAAAACGCTGCCAACATTCTGATTCCTTACCGCGTAACATTTTTCATCATGTCCTTATACATTGCTTTTGGGGTTGGATATAACTTGGCGAAAAGTTATAAGCTAGACCCACTTTCTGGCGGACAGATCGCTACCGCTGCACTCCTCCTTACGATCGTTCCAATGAGTATTGAAGAAGCCGGTTGGGTTCTACCAATGAAAAACCTTGGTGGTCATGGTCTGTTTGTAACCATGTTAGTAGCAATTCTCTCTGTTGAGATCATGCGCTTATGTAAAAAGTATAACCTTATGATCAAAATGCCAGAACAGGTTCCTGCATCTCTCCTTCGTTCATTTGAAGCATTGATCCCAGTTGGTCTTGTAGTGGGAATCATGACCGTATTCACTGTTGTTCTCGGTTTAGACCTACATGTATTGGTGGATAAACTGGTTGCTCCACTCATTACCGCTGGAGATTCATTACCAGGTGTTTTAATCCCTGTTTTCTTAATCACCTTTTTCTGGGCTTTTGGAATCCATGGTGTTTCTATCGTTGGTACCGTAGCTCGTCCAGTATGGGAAATCTATCTAGCGAAAAACGCAGAAGCAGTAGCATCTGGTTCCAGTCAATTGCCACACGTTGCTCCGGAAACGCTTTATCAATGGTTTATCTGGATCGGTGGATCTGGAGCTACGCTCGGACTTGTACTAGCGATGATCTTCTTTGCAAAATCGAAATATTTGAAAGCGCTTAGCCGTACTTCCATCGTTCCAAGTATTTTTAACATTAACGAACCAATCATCTTCGGTACTCCTATCGTACTGAATCCAATACTCATCATTCCATTTGTTATCATCCCACTGATCACTGCCACGATTGCTTACTTAGCAACTGCTCTTGGTTATGTTCATCCAACTTATATCTTGGTTCCTTGGACATTACCTGCTCCAATTGGTGCATTCTTGGCTACAGGTGGAGATTGGAAAGCGATCGTCTTGGTCGTAATCAACGTCGCAATCTCATTCTCAATCTATCTTCCTTTCCTCAAAATGTACGATCGCACTTTGGTGCAACAAGAACAAGAAGAGACAAAAGCAGCTTAACAACTGTATAAAGTGGGAGTCGAACCATGATTCCCACTTTTTCTATTGTACAGTTCATTTTCATGAGAAAGGATGTTTACGATGCCATTTCGACTTGGTTTTAAAAGTATCTTTTTATTACTTACTACCTTAACGGTCGCCAATATCTTTTTTGTAAAACCACTAATGAATTTAGGACTATCCCAACCGATGAGTTTATCGATCTGTACCACTTTGGCTGTCGCAATCTCGATGACATGTATCCTCAGTTTTTCCAAGCAAATTGATAAAGCAAAGAAAAAGAAAGCCCTCCCTTACTTTGGTATCTTTGTCGCACTCGGTATCTTTATCAGCATTCTAGCTATTTATTAATGGAGGAATCTAAAATGACTTCACAGGGTCTAAAAATCGTTACCATAGGTGGTGGTTCTAGCTATACACCAGAATTTGTGGAAGGACTAATCAAACGTTTTAAGGAGCTACCAGTTCGTGAGCTTTGGCTCGTTGATATCGAAGCTGGTAGAGAAAAACTGGACATTGTAGGGAATCTAGCAAAACGAATGGTAGAAAAAGCTGGGATCCCAATGGAGATTCATTTGACGTTAAACCGTCGTGAAGCCTTAGTTGGGGCAGATTTTGTTACAACTCAGATGCGAGTTGGATTACTAGATGCTCGTATATTAGATGAACGAATTCCGTTACAGCATGGGATTATCGGACAAGAAACCAATGGAGCAGGCGGACTGTTTAAAGGATTACGTACGATCCCTGTTTTACTGGAAATCGCAAAAGATATACAAGAACTCTGTCCGAATGCTTGGCTGATTAACTTCACCAATCCTGCTGGTATGGTAACTGAAGCTATGTTGCGTTATAGCGAACATAAAAAAATCGTTGGAGTATGCAATCTTCCGATCCATACCAGAATATCGATCGCCAAACTTTTAGACGTTGAATTACATCGTCTCCGCATCGATTTTGCTGGATTGAACCACTTAGTCTATGGATTACACATTTGGGTGGATGAAGTAGAAGTAACCGAAAAAGTGATTCATCTACTTTCTCTACCAGAAAATCAAGTCTCAATGCGAAACATCGCACCAATCCCATGGCAAGCCGACTTTTTGAAGTCACTGGGCATTCTGCTCTGTCCATATCATCGCTATTACTACAAAACAAAAGAGATTCTAGTTGAAGAACTAATTTCGTTTGAAAAAGGAACGACTCGGGCAGAGGTAGTGAAACGATTGGAAGAGGAGCTATTTGAACTTTATCGAGATCCAAATCTTACTATCAAGCCGCCCCAACTTGAACAACGTGGTGGAGCTTATTATAGTGATGCGGCTTGTAACTTGATCTCCTCGATCTATAACGACAAGCAAGATATACAAACCCTCAATGTACAAAATAACGGAGCCATTACAGGAATTCCTGATGAGTCTGCGGTAGAAGTAAACTGTATTGTCACAAAAGATGGCCCCAAACCAATCCATGTCGGAGAGCTGCCTGTAGAGGTGAACGGTCTTGTCCAACAGATCAAATCGTTCGAACGAGTTGCCTCTGAAGCGGCAGTGACTGGTTCATATGAGAAAGCATTACTCGCAATGACAATCAATCCACTAGTCCCAAGTGATAAGGTAGCAAAAGCAGTCTTAGATGAGATGCTTACAGCACATCAGACGTATCTACCCCAATTTTTTGCAAAGGAGTGCTAGTGAATGTATGTGATCGGATTGATGTCTGGTACTTCCTTAGATGGGGTAGATGCTGCACTAGTGGAGATCACCGGTTCAGGCAAAGAGACAAAACTTCAAACTATTGGCTTTCAGACTTATCCGCTACCGTCCGCATTGCGAGATAAAATCGTCCAAGCGATCTCTCCAACCAATAGCACTTCTCCACAACTCAATAGCCTTAACTTTGAGCTAGGTTACTGGTTCGCAGATGCGGTTAAGCAACTTTGCCATGATCTGAATTTTCCATTGGAAAAAGTAGATTTGATCGGATCTCATGGACAAACCATTTATCATCAACCATTTCCTGAAGCAGACATGATTCCTTCGACACTGCAACTAGGGGAACCATCCATCATCGCTTATGAGACTGGAGTATGTGTTATTTCCAATTTCCGTACAATGGACATGGCAGCAGGCGGGCAAGGAGCCCCACTCGTCCCTTATACAGAGTATTTGCTTTATCGACATCCAATCAAAAGCCGTCTCTTGCAAAATATTGGAGGCATTGGCAATGTGACCGTTCTGCGTGCGAACACTTCTCTTGATGAGATTACCGCTTTTGATACAGGCCCTGGGAATATGATAATAGACGAAGTTACCTCTCAACTATTTGCAACCTCCTATGATCCAGGCGGACAGTTTGCTGCTACTGGAACGGTAAAAGCGGAGATCGTCGAATATGGCATGTCCCATCCATTCATCAAACAAGTACCACCTAAATCTACAGGACGGGAAGTCTTTGGTTACCAATGGACGACGGAGCTTATCTCTCGCTTTGTCCATCACACCAAAGAAGATATTCTCGCTTCCGTGACCATGTTAACCGCCCAGTCAATCGCAGATAACTATCGAGAGTTTATCTTTCCTACATTATCGATAGATGAGGTAATTCTAGGTGGTGGGGGGAGTTACAATAAGACACTTGTAAAGATGATCCGAGATCTCTTGCAACATGACTGCCATGTATGGATCCAAGAAGATTTGGGCTTCTCCTCCAGTGCCAAAGAAGCGATTGCTTTTGCTGTATTGGCAAACGAGACAATACACGGCAACCCGAGCAATGCTCCCAAAGCAACTGGGGCGAAAGAGCATGTCATTTTAGGAAATATCACCACTCCCTATCCTCTATCGATCGCAACGCTTATCCAACAGCGGCAAAAATGAAAAGTAGTCAATTTTTATCCTATGTGCACTTTAATAACCCTGCACAAAATTTTGAATAACGGAGAAAATCTTGATCTAGGTGCGAGTCTGATCAAGATTCTCGGACTGAGTATATCTCCAAAAGGAACTACAGACCTACAAGACAAAATCTAATAAAGCAGGTGACCAAAATGGCCAATCAATTCGGTATCTCCATCTACCCAGAACATTCAACAGTAGAACAAGATCTAGCCTATATCTCTCTGGCAGCAAAGCATGGCTTCAAACGGATTTTTACTTGCTTACTATCTGTTGAAGGGGAAAAAGAAGAAATCTTAACTCGCTTCAAACAAACAATAGCTCATGCCAACCAATTAGGAATGCAAGTAATCGTGGATATTGCACCACGAGTTTTTGATCGGCTCGGAATCTCCTACCAAGATCTCTCCTTTTTTCATGAGATGGGTGCTTATGGAATACGTCTAGACCTAGGATTTACTGGGCTCGAAGAATCGATTATGACGTTTAATCCTTATGATCTCAAAATCGAAGTAAACATGAACTCTGGTACCACCTACATCCAAAATATCCTTTCCCACCGCCCTAACAAGGAGAATCTGATCGGATCACATAACTTTTATCCACATCGCTATTCTGGACTCTCCTACGATCATTTCCTAAAATGTAGCAAAACCTTTCATGACCTAGGAATCCGTACGGCTGCCTTTGTCAATGCTCAAAGCGCTTCCTTTGGTCCTTGGCCAGTGACAGAAGGACTTTGCTCCTTGGAGATGCATCGTGAGCTACCGATCACCACTCAGGCCAAACATCTTATCCAAACAGGACTGATTGATGATGTAATTATTGCCAATGCCTATGCTTCGGAATCCGAACTACAAGCGCTTGGGGAACTAACTGTTGCTCCAGTGACCTTTGATATTACGCTTTCGGAGCAAATCACTACATTGGAGAAAAAAATCGTTCTAGAAGAGCCTCATTTTTATCGGGGAGATGTTTCAGATTACATGATTCGTTCTACCCAAAGCCGAGTCAAATATAAAGCCGAAGACTTCCCACCAACGCACACTCCTGACATTCGCCGAGGGGATATTCTCATTGAAAACGAACTTTATGGTCAATACAAAGGCGAACTCCAAATTGCCCTTAAGGACATGAAAAATTCAGGGAAAACGAACGTGGTAGGTCGTATCGTCGAGGAAGAAATTTTCTTACTAGATACACTGCAACCTTGGGATAAATTCCGTTTCCAGGTAAAACGACCTTGATGTATCTAATTGGCGTAGATGGAGGCGGTACCAAAACAGAAGCAGTAGCCTATGATTTAGAAGGTAATATGCTCTCTAGTGCTACCAGTGGCTTTGGCAACATATTAATAGATTATGAGAAAGCCAGTCGGCACATTATTGAGGTAATCCAACAAACACAACAACTACTACCTGAGGCTCATTGTGTTGCGATCTATCTTGGTCTGGCAGGAATCGAGGGAAGCGATCAAAAAAAAGCACTTGAGGCACTACTAGTTAAAACATTTTCCTGTACCATTCAGATCGTCAACGATGCTGTCATCGCACACGCTGCCCTCTTACAAGGGAAAGACGGCATCCTAACCATCGCTGGAACAGGCTCAGTATCTCTTGGCAAGCGAGGCAATACCTATACGATGGCTGGAGGCTGGGGGCATTTGATCGGGGATGAGGGCAGTGGCTACTGGATTGCAATGGAAGCAATTCGACAGATGGTTCAACATGAAGACATCGGAACACCTGCTAGCAAACTCTCCCTTGCCATCTTGGATCAACTCCAATTAACCAAGGTTCAAGAGATCAAACAATTCGTCTATGCTGCTACCAAAGATGAAATCGCTAGTCTAGTCCCAATTGTCGTCAAAATGGCTCGTGTGGGCGAACCCACATCTCAAGGTATTTTGGAAATAGCAAGTCGACATCTTGCGGAAACTACTTGGTATCTTGCCCAAAAACTATCATGGAATGGACATCTGACTGTGGCAATCAAAGGAAGTGTATTAGAAAAGATTCCAGAAGTACGACAGGCTTTCCAAACTCATCTGCATCGTCATCATTCCCAGCTCTCCCTATTATCAATACCAGTCTCCTCTACAAAAGGAGCACTTTATCTGTATCAAAACACCCATCCAAAAGACGACTCCATTTGAGTCGTCTTTTTGTCTCGGAAAGAGCATCTTTGTTCGCATATCCTAAAACTACAATCTATGAGAAAATAAATTATTCGGAGAAAGATGTTACTTATGCTCTTATCTATTATTTCGTAAAACTTCAAATTTAGATTTTCACGATTTAAGTTTAAAAAGCATAACAATTATGAAAATGGAGGATGGAATAGCATGATCTCATTTATTGTGAATCCCAATGCCGGAAAAGGCAAAGGAGCACAACATTGGAGTGAAGTAGAAAAAAAATTGACCTCATTGTCTATTCCCTACCAAGTCTTCTACACCGAATCAAAGGGGCATGCTACCGTCATTGCCAAACTGCAAGCAATTCGGACTGATGTGGACAAGATCGTGGCAATCGGAGGCGATGGAACCGTACACGAAGTGGTCAATGGTATGTGGAAAAGCGGTATTCCTTTTGGGTATATTCCAGCTGGTACAGGAAATGACTTTGCCCTTAGCAACCAAATTCCCATGCAGCCGGTACAAGCATTAGAACGCATTTTAGATAACCAAACTCGATCTATTGATATTCTCTCTTTTGGAGATCAGGTAGCAGTCTGTAACTTTGGTGTTGGATTTGATGGAGAAGTGGCAGAACTGGTCACCAAATCTAACTGGAAAAAACGCTTTGGGAGTCTAGCTTATGCACTTGGGGTCTTACGAAATATCACTCGCTATCAGAAAACCAACTTATATTTCACAATAGATGGTACAGAAGTAACTATCTCTGATGCTTGGTTGGCCGCCATTTGCAACTTACCAACCTATGGAGGCGGAATGCGTATTTGTCCAGAGGCAGATCAGACAGATGGACTCCTTGATGTAGCCTGTGTTCGTGGACTTTCTCCACTGCGCTTGCTCGCTTTGTTCCCACTCGTGTATCGTGGTGCGCATGTAAATAATCCAGCTGTCTCATTTTACAAAGGAAAAAGTATCCAAATCGCCGCAGATAGGGAGCTTGTTATCCATGCTGATGGGGAGATTATCGGTAAGACTCCAATTGAGATCGAGATATTGCCCAAGTCGTTGCAAATATTATAAACATAGCTGATAGCTATTCTCATATGAAAAGATCCATAAATCACATAACCCTTTCCGTTTGTTCTTGGAAAGGGTTCATTTATTTCTATTTAAGAAATTGAATATCGTATATTACTTCGTCTGTATCTATATATTTAACACTTTTTCCAGAGTCTCGTTCCTCAATACGCATTCCTATTCCATTATCTCCAGTAAATATCTTTGTAAAAAGCAAATCATCTACCAATATAAAATATAAATCATACTTATCATTTGGGAATGGCGACTTAATTGGCATTTGCACTATTTCGAAATGTTATAACCTACATAAAGTGGATCATCAGGAATCGATGAATCTTCTTTTTTGGATAGGAGAGTTGCTTCTTTTGCGTCTTCTTTTATCTCATAAGTAGACCAATGAGATTCATACATAGCAATAAACCTAATTATTTTGGACTCTGGATCTACATAAAAAGATATCATATTATTATTTGAATTTTCTTTTCCTTCATGAGAGTCTCATTTGTTAAAGATGCGTCTGACTTATATAATTCAATCAAACCATTCTGTTTATTCTCTTTCAAATAGTAAATAGTACCTTCTAGTTTCGAAAGAAACAGCATCCTATCAAGATAAGTGTATAAATGCATACAACCAATTACAACAATAGTAAAAATTATAATCCATCTCATACTAACTGTTCTATTCAGTTATCTCTCCTCCTTTGGGATCTGACTTGATTCCCAGTTCCCGTATATTTCTAATAATAAACAAACTCCAAAAAATTTTTTATAATTTTCAAAACAAATTCAATAAAAAACAGAATATCTATCTTTTTCGATAGACATTCTGTTATGTTATCCATTCTGATTCTATTAAACTGCTTTAGCCGGACGTGGCACTTCATCCACTACACGTACAAAGGTACCAATACAAGTCTCATCACCAGCACGATCAATTCGAACACGGCAGACTTTTCCAACCATGTCTTCTGTCGCTGGGAATGCTACTTGTAGATAATTATCAGCATACCCTACATATAATCCACTCTCTGGATCTTGACGCAGTGGGTGCTCTGGAATTACCTCTAATACTTCTCCAACAAATTTCTCAGCATATTGTTTGGTGAGACGTTTGGATAGTTCAATCAGTTTAGCAACACGCGCATGTTTGATCTCATCTGGTACCTGATCCGTCATACGAGCAGCCGGTGTCCCAGTACGTTTGGAGTATGGAAAGACATGTAGCTGATACATGCCAAGTTCTTCAACAAAACGGTAACCTGTTTCAAATTGCTCCTCTGTCTCTCCTGGGAATCCAACAATTACGTCTGTCGTAATCGCTACATCTGGCATCGCTTGATGGAGCTTCAAGATCGTTTCTCGATACTCATCCGCTGTATACTTTCTACGCATCCGTTTTAGGACATCCGTATCCCCTGCTTGTAGCGGGATATGCAGATGACGACACATTTTTTCGGAAGCATTTAGCACTTCAATGATCCGATCATCAATTTGACTTGCTTCAATCGAGCTGATTCGGATGCGCTTGAGACCTTCGATCTTGTCTAGATCCCAGAGTAGATCAGCTAATTTATAGTCTTCAAAGTCATCCCCGTAACCACCAGTATGAATCCCTGTTAAGACGATCTCTTTGTATCCTGCATTCACTAGTTTACGTGCTTCTGCTAGTACATTCTCCGGTTTACGGCTACGAGATAGTCCTTTGGCCCAAGGAATAATACAGAAAGTACAGAAGTTGTTGCATCCTTCTTGGATTTTGAGGAATGCTCTAGTCCGATCGGAAAAAGATGGTACGTTTAGCTCTTCGTATTCACGTTGCTTCATAATATTTGCTACTGCATTAATCGGTTGTCTTTCCTTGCGATATTGTTCTACATACTCTACTAACTGATCCCGACCCTGGGTACCAACTACTACATCTACCCCTGGGATGGCTGCCACTTCTGCTGGCGAAGTTTGTGCATAACAACCCGTAACCACGATCACAGCATCAGGATTTTTACGAATCGCACGACGAATCACTTGGCGACTCTTTTTATCCCCTGTATTGGTTACCGTACATGTATTGATTAGATAGACATCCGCTTCGTTCTCAAAGTCTACTTTGTCATAACCTGCTTTTTGAAAGACTTGCCACATAGCCTCTGTTTCATACGAATTCACTTTACAACCTAGTGTATGAAAGGCAATACGATTCATCTTTGTTCACCCCCTAGGACATTTCGCCATTCGCAAAAAAGATAGCGGAAAGAGCACAAAGAGAAGCAGTCTCAGTACGCAAGATCCGCTTTCCTAGCGTAATCCGTTTGGCACCATGTGCTTCTGCTTCCTCTATCTCTTCCTCCAAAAAACCACCCTCAGAACCGATCACCAATAAAATGCTAGAGCCTTTCGACTGCTCACAAGCAGGAGCAAGCCCCATGCCTCCTTTTTCGTAGGCGATCCAGACTTCCCCATATTCTGAGAAACACTGAATTAGCTCTTTCCAACTGTGATGGGAAAGAAGCTCCGGAACCCGTCCACGATGTGCTTGCTCTGCGGCTTCAGCAATAATCTTTTGCCATCTAGCATGCTTCTTCGCTTCTTTTTTGGGTTCCAATTTCACAATGGTTCGTTGAGAAGAGAAGGGAAGAAAAGCGTGAGCTCCAATCTCCGTACCCTTTTGTAAAATCCATTCTAATTTATCTCCTTTCGGGAGAGCTTGTGCCACCGTTACTTGCACCACTGGCTCTCCCTCAGAAGGAGTCTTTTTTATCACTCGACAAACAAGTGTATTAGGAGAAATATCTATTATTTCGGCAAGATAATCCATACCTTGCCCATCACAACAGAGAAATCGATCTCCTACTTCCGACCGTAATACCTTGATGAGATGGTGATACGGCTCACCAGTTAGGAGAATCTGATCATCTTGAATTTGCTTTGATTCGATAAAATATCGCTGCATATAGACCCTTCCTACTTTACCATTTTTTTGCGGCGATCGCTACCCAACCTTCTTGGTAGATCGTTTCCACCACCTCTATTCCTGCCTCACGAAGCGACTGCAATACCAATTCTTCTTTTTCTTCGATAATTCCTGAGGCGATAAAGGTTCCACCTGGTTCTAGCACTCTTGGCAGATCGTGTGTAAAGAGAACAATTATCTCCGCTAAAATATTAGATACTACTAGATCAGCTTTTTGGGAGACCCCTATTAACAGATCTCCTTGTCGACATGAAATCGTCTCTTCTAATTCATTTAAAGCAATATTCTCTTTGCTACTGCGGACTGCAACTGGGTCCAAGTCCAGTGCTAGTACACTCTTTGCTCCCAAACGGGCAGAAGCAATACTTAAAATTCCACTTCCACATCCAACGTCGATTACTCTTGCACCCTCAGGTTGGTACTTTTCCAGTAGTTTCATACTAAGTGATGTAGTAGGATGTGTCCCTGTACCAAACGCCATACCAGGATCGAGTCGAATTACCATCTCTTCTTCCGACTCTGGAACATACTCTTCCCAGACTGGCTGGATTGTCAGTTTCTCTGTGATTCGTACTGGTTTATAGTATTGTTTCCAAGCATTCGCCCAGCTAGCTTCGTCTATTTCTTGTGTTGAAATGGTTGCTGGTGCTGGATCGATTCCCATCCCTTTTAAATCGGTTAATCTCATCTGTAATTCTCGACAAAAAGCTTCTATATCTACCATCTCAGCTAGATATGTCTTGATGCGGATCCCTTCCGTCGGATAATCGGCTGGATTAAGTGCTACAATCTCTCCATATCCTTGCGTCCAGTCTTGTTGTAGAACCTCTGGATCTTCGATCGAAACTCCTTCAGCACCAAGATCTTGCAGATGGAAACTTACCATTTCTGTTGCTTCTGCATTGGTATGTACGCAAACTTCCGTCCATTTCATATGATTCTTCCTCGTTTCTAATCGTAACAGTAAGGAGGATTCTCTAGTAATCCAATTTCCTAACATGATGACTCACTTTAACTAACACTTCCAACATTTAGGAAAGATCTTTTTGTTCAGCAAGCCTTAATTCCGTAACCAAGCTGATTGCCTTCAAATACTTTCTTTACACGACTCATTGAAAGGAGAATGAACTACCTGCCTCCAAAAAACAGAGATGTTTTAGAAGCTAATTGCCTCTATAGCGTAATAAGCTATCAATGAAATGCAAACACCATTTTAACCAAACGTAACCTCGATATAGTTCGTCTCTCTCATTATGCTACAAACGAAGCTATATCCAAACTCACCATTTTCCTAGTCTTTCCTCTATACAAAAAGGAACCGCCCTTTTGTCGGTTCCGGTTTCCCCGTTCCCTAATGGGCGGTCACTTCTATTGCTATTATTCGCCTTTAATCGCTTTTTTTACTTTATTAAAAAAATTATCATTCTGTTCGTGAATATCATATTCTCCGTTTGAACGATGGAACTCCCGTAGCAAATCTTTTTGCTCTTCCGTAAGGTTCGTAGGAGTTTCTACGATCACGCGAATCCGTAAATCTCCTTCGTATCCCTTGGTTCTCGCTATTCCTTTGCCACGCATACGGAACTCTGTACCAGTCTGAGTACCAGCAGGAACTTTTAACTTAGCACGACCGTCAATGGTTGGAACCACAATCTCATCACCTAGAGCAGCCTGTACCATGCTAAGTTTTACTTCACAAACTAAATCATAACCATCACGCTCAAATGATTCATGCTTTTTCACATAGACAGTAACATAGAGATCTCCAGGAGGTCCTCCATTCACCCCAGGATTTCCTTCGCCTGGAATACGAATTTGATCCCCATCGGAGATACCAGGTGGAATGTTAACCGGAATTCGAACCTTGCGCTTCACTTGCCCAGAACCACCGCAAGTAGAACACTTATCGCGAACTACTTTTCCAGATCCACGGCAGTTTCGACACTCATGACGGTTGACGATTCGACCAAATGGAGTAGTTTGAACTGTTTCCACTTGTCCTTTCCCCTGACAGATCGAACAAGTCTCTGGCTCACTTCCAGATTTTGCACCTGTTCCTTCACAATCATCACAACTTTGAGGTTTTACTAAGATAATTTCTTTTTGTTTCCCTAATACTGCATCACGGAATTCCACATGCATTCTTGTTTCAAGATCAGAACCTTGTCTTGGAGCATTTGGATTAGCACGTCTTGATCCGCCAAAGAACATATCAAAAATATCAAATCCAAAATCAGACGGATCAAAACCTGCACCGCCACCACCAAATCCAGAAGGTCCTTCTGTGTGACCAAACTGATCGTAGCGAGCTCTTTGTTGTTCGTCCCCTAGAACCTCATATGCCTCTTTGACTTCTTTAAACTTTTGTTCTGCATCAGATTCTTTGTTTACATCAGGATGATATTTTCGAGCTAGTTTACGGTAAGCCTTTCGAATATCGTCTGCGCCAGCGTCTCGGTTGATCCCTAGGACTTCATAGTAATCTCTTTTACTCACCCGATCACCTCCTCTTCCTTCCATGCATAAATAAAGCAAAAGATGTCATAGTCAAGGAAAACCTCGACTATGACTTTTTGCCGAGGAGTGTTACTCCCCTTATTTCTCATTATCAGTATATCGTTTTATTTCTCTTCTTCGATATCTACAAATTCTGCATCCACAACATTTTCTCTGTTCTTTCCTGATTTTTCTGCTTCTGCATCTGCTTTTGCATCAGCAGCTTTTTGTTGCATTTCTTCATACAACTTCACGGAAAGTTGTTGGACTTTTTGTTCTAGGTCCTCTAGTTTTTGACGGATTTCTTCTTGATTTCCACCGTCTAGAGCTTTTTGTAGCTCTTCTTTAGCGACATTGGCACGCTCTAACTCAGCAGGATCTGCTTTCTCAGCCAATTCTTTCATTGCTTTATCAGCAGTGAAGATCAATTGCTCTGCACGATTTTTAAGTTCTGCTTCATCACGACGACGTTTGTCTTCTTCTGCATGTTCCTCTGCATCACGAACCATTTGTTGAATCTCTTCATCTGATAGGCCGCTAGAAGATTGGATCGTAATATTTTGCGTTTTACCTGTTGCTTTGTCTTTCGCTGAAACATTTACAATCCCGTTCACGTCGATTTTAAATGTTACTTCGATTTGTGGGATTCCACGTGGCGCTGGTGGAATGTCATGGAGTTGGAAACGACCCAAGGTCTTGTTGTCCGCCGCCATTTGGCGCTCCCCTTGCAACACATGGATATCTACTACCGTCTGGTTGTCAGAAGCAGTGGAATAAATTTGAGATTTCTCTGTTGGAATCGCTGTATTGCGGTCGATGATCTTGTTAAATACGCCACCCATTGTCTCAATCCCGAGGGAAAGAGGAGTTACGTCTACCAAGACTACATCTTTTACATCACCAGCGATAATTCCACCTTGAATGGCGGCTCCCATTGCTACTACTTCATCTGGGTTCACGCCTTTGCTAGGCTCTTTTCCAGTCAATTTACGAATTGCTTCTTGTACTGCTGGAATACGAGTTGATCCACCTACAAGTACAATTTTATCAATATCGGAAGCAGATAGACCAGCATCATCCATTGCCCGGCGTGTTGGAATCATGGTGCGTTCTACTAGACTAGCACTAAGTTCTTCAAATTTCGCACGAGTTAATGTGATTTCTAAGTGTTTTGGTCCTGTTTCAGGATCCGCTGTAATAAATGGAGCAGAAATGGTAGTACTCAATACGCCAGAAAGATTTTTCTTGGCTTTTTCTGCTTCGTCTTTCAGACGTTGCATTGCAATACTATCATTACGAAGATCAATTCCATTTTCTCTACGGAACTCACTTACCAAATAATCGATGATAACTTGGTCGAAGTCATCTCCACCTAGCTTATTGTCACCACTAGTAGAAATAACTTGGAAAAACCCTTCTTCCATTTCTAAGATAGAAACGTCAAAAGTTCCTCCACCCAAGTCGAATACCAAGATTTTTTGCTCTTGATTCTTATCGAGTCCATAAGCAAGTGCTGCTGCGGTTGGCTCGTTAATAATACGTAAAACTTCGAGACCTGCAATCCGCCCTGCATCTTTGGTTGCTTGACGTTGTCCATCATTAAAGTAAGCTGGCACCGTAATAACTGCTTTGGTCACAGGCTCACCAAGATAAGCTTCTGCATCTTGTTTTAATTTTTGAAGAATCATTGCGGAAATCTCTTGTGGAGTATACGATTTCCCATCAATTACTTCTTTGTGCCCTGTACCAATATGGCGTTTTACTGAACTAATCGTTTTTTCAGGGTTCGTAATCGCTTGACGCTTAGCCGATTCCCCAACTAGACGTTCTTGTGATTTGGAAAAGCCTACTACGGAAGGAGTTGTACGACCACCTTCTGCGTTAGGAATAACAACAGCTTCTCCACCTTCCATAAATGCTACACAAGAGTTAGTAGTACCTAAGTCAATACCGATAATCTTACTCATCGTGAACGAATCCTCCTATTTAAAATCATCATCTTAATCTATTAACTATTAACCTTCACCATCGTAGGTCGAATCACTCGATCCTGATAACGGTATCCAGCTTGTAACTCTTCCACTACAATTCCAGATTCCACATCATCAATCGTAACTTGCATTACTGCGTTATGTTCATGCGGATTAAATGGTTTGCCAACTGCATCAATCATTTCCAATCCCTGATCATGCATGACTTGGATCAATTGACGATACACCATCTCAATCCCTTGTTGAATTGCTTTGGCATCAGAACTACTTTCTTGAGTCTGATCCGAAGCATCCAGCGCACGCTCAAAATTATCGAGAACAGGAAGAAGTGCTTCCAGTATTGGCACTTTCGCAAATTTAATCGCATCTTCTTTCTCTTTTCTCGCACGGCGCCGATAATTCTCTAAATCTGCTCTAGCACGCATAAACTGTTCATACATCTCATTAACTTGCTTTTCCATCTCTTCCATCTGTCTCTCGTTGGCTTCTACCTGCTTCTTGTTTTCTTCTAATTGTTGAATCAATTGGTTGAGAGCAGATTCGTCAACAGAGACTTCTTCGGAAGAAAAGCTACTTTCGGAACTCACTTGGTCCTCATTATGTACAGAGGCGTCTTGATCCAATGATTCCTTTATATCCAACTCTTGTTTCTTCTGCATATTTTGGTCACTCACTTTATCGCCTCCTTAATCAGGTTTCGGAATCTTTCATCTTGACAATCGTGTGGATCCGTAAAATAGCAGTACTTACTTCTCCAGCAGCACGCAAAGCATGGAATTTAACCAATAATGGGTCCACTACTCCCATTTCTACCATGTCCGCTACTGTACCACGATCACAGTCAATCCCAAAAGAGTCCGAGTTCCGCTTGAGTTGATAGGCTTTTACCATCTCAATCTTCTCTAGTGGATTAAATCCTGCATTTGCTACCACTTGTGTCATGGGGCGCTGGAGAGCTTCTGCTACAGCCGAGATTCCAAATCGCTCCATACCTTGGATATTGTCTCGGAAGTTTTCTACCTCTCTTGCAAGAGCTAGTTCCATTGCTCCTCCACCAGGTACATACCCTGCTTTGACTGCTGCTTGAACGGCAGCTGCAGCATCTTTGGTAATACGTTCACGTTCTTCTACCACTTCTTCCGTAGATGCGCTTACCAATATTGTTGCAACAGGTTTTCCAGTACCTCCAGTAATTCGAACACTCTCCAGCATGTCATCATCTTCTATGAGTGCTGCATATCCAAGATATGAAGCAATCTCTTCTCTTGTTTTATAGAGACTATTCCGTTTAATTGGACGAGCGTTGGTGTGTTCTGCTACTTTAAGCAATTCTGATTCAGAAACATTGGAGACTACCATAATTCCTGAATCAGAAAGGATATCTTCTGCTAGCGGATCAATGCCTTTATATGTAAGAATCAGGCCGACATTTAGATGAACGAGATTTTCAATCGCATGCAAAAACTGCTCACGAAAACGCTCTTGTTTATTGTAGCCAAATTCCGTCTGAAGCGCAAAATCTGTTACATTCTCCGCCTCTAATCCATCCGTTAAAACAAGGACTTTGGAATTTTCTTTCGTGGAAGGCATCTGATGACTTGTTTTGCTTCCATTAATCATCACACCCATGAAGACTCCACTATCTGCTCTCGGATGTGCTACCACCGAATCAGATAGCTTGAAATTTTTCTCCAGCAGCTTATCTCTGCCGACCATTTGAGCCGCTTCAATCACTGCTAAAGTAATGTCTTCATTCTCACGGGAAGCAGTAAAAGCAATTCGCTGTAACCACTCATCATTTAGTTCATAGATTGGTCTAGCTTTGTCTGACAAGCGGTTGAGTGCAAATTGGATACCACGCCCTATGCCAGCGATTACTTTTGCTACGGGAACACCGTTCTTTACTTGCTTTACCCCTTCTTCTACTAGCGCTGAGGCGAGTAAAGTAGCGGTGGTAGTACCGTCTCCCATATCTTCTTGTTGGGCTTTGGCAACATGTACGATCATTCGAGATGCAGGATGGCTGACCTCCATACGATCGACAATCGTCACACCATCATTGGTAACGATTACTTCTCCACTGGGGCTAACTAGCATCGTATCTAGCCCTTTTGGTCCCAATGTAGATTCAACAGCAGAAGCCACTTCCCGCACCGCTTTGGCATTACTCTCCAAAGCTGCTAAACGTGCCTCTCCTTTTTCTGTCTGAAAATACTCGCGCTCAGGCACTGGCTTCCTCCCTTTCTACCTATACATTAGAGGGGAACTCTTGTCCCCTCCTCTTACTTGCCATCCACTAGCACATTCAATCGATTCGAAAAGTCTTTTGACATTAAATCAATGAGACCAATGACCCGCGCATAATTCATGCGTGTGGGACCTAGTACACCAATTGTTCCAACAGCCTCTCCTTGATAGTAATAAGAGGCACTGATGAAACTCATATGATCCATCTCTTGCAAAGAGAGTTCGGACCCTATTCGAACCTGAACCCCTTCAATGGTTGGTTCCATCAAATGAATCATTGTATTATTCTCTTCTATTAAATCCAAAATGGTCTTTAATTTATCTACATCTTGAAATTCCGGCTGATCAAGCATTCGAGTAGCTCCACTCATAAAAAGCCGTTCTTCTTGTGAGTGTTGAAATATTTGTTGCATCATCAAGAGAATAGGTTCCAATTGATCCAAATGATACTTTAATTCCTCTTGGTAATCCATTGCAACTCGTTTACTCAGCTGTCTAAGTGGAATGCCTTGTAAACGGAAGTTGAGAAAGTTGACTAGTTTCTCCATAGATTGCACCGTTACACCGTCAGGCACCACAATTTTTCGTTGTTCGACATGACCGCTGTTGGTAACAAGAATCGCTACCGCTAACCGTTCAGTGATCGGAACGATCTGAAGATGTTTCAGAGAACTCTCCTCGAACTTCGGTCCCATAACAACTCCCATATAATTGGTCATTTGAGAAAGAAGCCCAGAAGTATGCTGAATCACCTCTTCTAGATGATCCGTCCCAGTAGTCGACGAAAAGAACTCATGTAACCGCGTGAGCTCTTTTTTATTCCATATCTGGGGTGTAACCAGATGATCTACAAAAAAGCGATATCCTTTTTGTGATGGGATACGACCGGCAGATGTATGTGGCTGTTCTAGGTAACCCATTTCTTCTAGGTCTGCCATCTCATTTCGAACTGTTGCAGCACTAAAACCAACCCCATCTTTACGAGAAACGGTCCTGGAACCCACGGGTTCTGCTGTTAGAATGTAGTCATCAATCACTGCCCATAAGATCCGTTTTTGTCGTTCCGTTAACATCTGCCTGCTTCCCTCCTTGTTAGCACTCCGACAAACCGAGTGCTAAAATACTACCACTAAAGTACCAAAATCAACGTATTTATGTCAACGCTTCAGCTTCTCAGGAACTCAGCAAATACTTCATTTCCATAGATTAAACCTTGCTCAGTTAAAAAAATACGATTTTCTGTCACTTTTAGCAGACCCAAGTTCACCAACTTCTTCATTTCCTCTGCATATACATCTGTTACCGATACGCCAAACCGTTTTTGAAATTTTTGTGGCGAAATCCCCTCCATCAAACGTAAGCCTAACATCATAAAATTTTCTTGTTCTTCGAATACATCTACATCGTACTGATCTTGAATCGGTAACTCATTTTTGTCTAACCTTTCAATATAAGGAGTAATCCCTTTTAAATTAGAATGTCTTCTTGTTCCAACATATCCATGTGCACCGGCTCCTAGACCATAGTAGCGGTCGTTTTTCCAATACGTGGAGTTATGGACACTCTCTTTGCCTAGCTTCGCAAAATTACTTACTTCATATTGAAGATACCCGTATGCTGGGAGAATCTTACGAATCTCTTGATACATCGCAAATTCTACATCTTCACTAGGAAGTGGCAACTGATCTCGCTCATATAAATGATGGAAAAGAGTCCCTTCCTCCACCTTGAGACTATAGCAAGAGAAATGATCTGGTTTAAGAGTAAGCGCACGCTCTATTGCTTGGTGAATGTCTTCTACTGTCTGAGTAGGAAGACCAAACATTAAATCTAGCGATAAGTTCTCAAATCCTACCTCTCTAGCAAGATAGATACTCTGCTCGATCTCTGATGCATCGTGAATTCGTCCAATCCGTTTCAATAGATCTTCCCGAAAAGTCTGCGCTCCAAAGCTGAGGCGATTCACTCCTCCTTTTTTCATCACTTCGAGCAACTCACGACTTACCGTACCTGGATTTGCTTCCATCGTAAACTCCATGTTAGGACTCCAGTTTGGGAAATATCGACGAATCGATTCTAAAAAGGTAGCCATTTGAGTAGGGGTCAGGATCGTTGGGGTCCCACCTCCTACAAAAATCGATTCAATCTCTGCTGGTGGTGTTTCTTTCGTACTGATCTCCATCTCTTTAGCGAGTGCCATTAAGTATTGATCGACTGGCTGACCCTCCACTACATAGGCGGTAAAATCACAGTAATGGCATTTGTGACTACAAAATGGAATATGAATATAGACTGCTTTTGGTTTCACCATTCTCCTCCTGACAAAAAAGCCGATAGTGAACTTCCCACTTTCGGCTTTTAATCGATCATATTATTACTTCTCGTCGTCCATCTGAAGAACTGCCATAAAGGCTTCTTGTGGCACTTCCACACTTCCAACAGATTTCATTCGCTTTTTCCCCTCTTTTTGTTTCTCAAGGAGTTTCCGCTTCCGACTGATATCTCCACCATAACATTTGGCGAGTACATTTTTCCGAATCGCACTAATCGTTTCCCGTGCAATCACTTTTTGTCCGATTGCCGCTTGGATCGGTACTTCAAACATTTGACGTGGGATTAGTTTTCTTAGTTTCTCTACCAAAATCCGTCCGCGATGATACGCTTTGTCTCGGTGAACAATGAAGGAAAGGGCATCCACCACTTCGCCATTGAGAAGAATATCGAGCTTGACTAGATCTGATGCTTTATGTCCAATCAATTCGTAATCAAAGGATGCATAACCTTTGGTACTCGATTTTAGTTGATCGAAGAAATCATAGACAATCTCCGCTAACGGAAGTTCATAGACAATACTAACTCGGTTGGTGTCAATATACCGCATATCAATATATTGACCACGTTTCATCTGGCAAAGCTCCATTACTGTACCAACATAATCATTCGGTACCATGATGCTTGCCTTTACAAATGGTTCCTCTACTTTTTCGATCTTTTGTGATGGTGGCATCAGACTTGGATTTTCAATCTCTAACTTATTACCATCCGTCTGATAAATATGGTACACAACGCTCGGCGCAGTGGTAATCAGCGGAATATTAAACTCCCGCTCAATTCGTTCTTGGATGATCTCCATATGGAGAAGTCCCAAGAATCCACAGCGGAAACCAAATCCGAGAGCACTAGACGTCTCTGGCTCATAGGCAAGGGAAGAGTCATTTAACTCTAGCTTTTC
Source organism: Risungbinella massiliensis (assembly GCF_000942395.1). Taxonomy (GTDB): domain Bacteria; phylum Bacillota; class Bacilli; order Thermoactinomycetales; family Thermoactinomycetaceae; genus Risungbinella; species Risungbinella massiliensis. The sequence goes on along the minus strand of NZ_LN812103.1, from coordinate 660,573 downwards.
AAGAGCCTCTCTCAGATCATCATAATCGGAAGATTCCACTGGATACATTCCACAGAATACCATTGGATTAATCTTGCGATAACCTGGGAGGGCCTCTGCTGCTGGGTTATTCGCATCGGTGATGGTATCCCCTACACGAGTGTCTTTTACGTTTCGGATATTGCCCACGACAAATCCTACATCCCCAACAGTCAACTCATCCATTACCATAGGATGTGGTGCATACGAACCTACTTCTGTCACTTCAAACACTTTTCCCGTTGCCATCATTTTCATCTTAGTGCCTTTTTTGATCGAGCCATCGACGACCCGTAGGTAGACAACTACTCCACGATATGCGTCATAATAGGAATCAAAGATCAGCGCTCTAAGTGGTGCATCTGGATCGCCTTCGGGAGCGGGTACTTTTTCTACGATCTGTTCTAGAATATCTACAATTCCAATCCCTGCTTTAGCTGAGGCAAGTACCGCATCACTCGCATCAATTCCGATCACATCTTCTACCTCTTGCTTCACTCGTTCTGGTTCTGCACTAGGCAAGTCGATTTTATTGATAACAGGGATGATTTCCAGATCATTTTCTAGAGCTAAGTAAACATTGGCTAAGGTTTGTGCCTCGACCCCTTGAGCTGCATCCACTACGAGGATTGCTCCTTCACAAGCTTGCAAACTACGGGAAACTTCATAGGTAAAGTCCACATGACCTGGTGTATCAATTAAGTTCAAAATATATTCTTTTCCGTCTTTCGCCTTATAAGGTAGACGTACGGATTGTAGCTTAATGGTAATTCCACGTTCACGTTCTAGATCCATTTTATCTAAAAATTGATCTTGTTTTTCACGATCAGAAAGTGCTCCGGTAGCATCCAAAATCCGGTCTGCCAAGGTAGATTTGCCATGATCGATATGTGCGATAATGGAAAAGTTCCGGATATTTTTCTGCCTTTCTAGTTTCTCCATTAAATTCCCTCCTGCAAAACGAGCAAACTGCATCGATTCATTATATCAGCCAAACTACCTCGCTTCAATAAAGGGAAACTTCCATCAATGGGGTTCTCGATAGGAATAATGACCAATAGTTCTCTTCCACAAAAAAGAACCTATCCACCAGAAAGGCAAACAGGCTCTTATTAGAAGATTCTAGTTGAAGATTTCCTCCAACATTTTTCTTGTTTGTCCTCTAAGTCCCATTCCAATCGAGTTAGTAACCTCACCTAGTGTACTGCTCTTCATTGGACCTAGATCAGGATTCTGTTTGTCTTGATGGACTTCTTTTTCTTGGGGACCTACCTGTACGATCTGAGAAGATCCTGGTTGATCGACTACCGTAATCTCTACTTTCCCTTGAGTAGTAGGAGTTAATTGGATCGTTTGGTTAGAGCCTGATTGACTTAATGTAGGTACTACTGTCTGTTGTTGGGGTTCTTTTTCTTGTTCTGCATAATCCATCCCAAACAACATTCCTAACACAAGAGCAATTCCAATACTGAGTGCTTGTACTGCAAGACGCATAAACCCTACCTCCTTCTATCAAAGATAGTTCAATACCAAAGTCAAAAAACTATTTCATTCCTTTTGACCTTAAGAGAAAATGGATGAAGCTCCGCTACTTTTGACTTAGTCGCTCCCTAGATCCAAATTCTCTTCGTAGTTCAAAGTTTGTTTCGAGTTCTACTTCTTCACCAGCGGCGTATTTTGATGGATTCTATCTGCGATGACATTGGCAAGTACATCAACAGATGCTTTGGCTTCGGCAAAACTATTGTCTACTCCACCTACCTCTACTAACATGGCACCCGTCGACAGAGATTGATTGTACTCTCCATTATTGCCACCAGTTTTGGCTTTTTCATACACACCTGTACATAATCCTGGATAGCGACGATTAATCTCTTGGAATAATTCCTTGGCTAATTGGAGGTTTTGGCTGTAATATTTGCTATCTTTCCCAACCACAAATGCCATTCTAGCCATCTTTTTTCCATTAATGGTGATAGTTGTCTTATCTCCTCTCTTAGAGTCTCGATGAATATCGATTAGATACTGAATATCCTCATGTTGTTGAAGTGCGGCAACCACCAACTTACGGGAATGAAGATAAGCACCACTCCAACCCGTCTTCGGTTTGGTAGTAGTCTGTGTTCCTATTCCTAACTTTTGGAATGTATCTGCCATATGATTACCAACAGACATAATATTAATGTTCACATCACTAGCTTGATTTGGATTGCTCTTTTTCAACTCAGGAAGATACGATTCCCACCAGTGTGAATGATAAATAAAGACTCGTTTCCTTCCTGGCGAAGTCTCAACAGGTGGGGGTGTCGGTTTGGTCTCTTCTTGGGATTGTTTAATCTGCTCTTCAATCTCAGGTGGCGGTGGTGATTCTATCGGTATATTGGTATAGTCAGCATCAGCACTTGCCGTTACAATACGAGTATCAAATAAAGCAAACATCGGGAGCTCCCGTCCCAAAAAGGTTCGTGGATCACTTGGATCGATACTAGTAGCTACTTCCAGTACCAGGTTCGTTATAACCCCTTTGGGATCAGGCGTTTTTACCAGATCTTTCAAGTAAGGAGTCTCCTCCGCCATCAGCATAATCAACGTTTTGGCTGTAAGATGAGAGGTTACATTTCCAAGTTGGGTATGGGTGACACTTTTGGCTTGGAGCATAGCGATCCCACCAGCGATGGCAAACATACTGGCAGTTCCTAACATTAAGAAAACAAACATACGACGCACCCGATGATGCGATATATTCCATGTACGAAATCCCCAATACTTTTTCATATTCTCCCCCATCCACTAACTATTTCTATCAGAGCTTATGAGAGAGTTACGAGAGTTAGAACGATAGATTAAGAGAAAATAAGATTAACAGTGTTTATCACAATCTATCAGAGTTAATCTTTATAAATTATTTCGATAATAGCTTATGTTATTAGAGTTTGGTGGTAGTTCAAGCTAGGTGATTCCTGTCTAGTCTCTCTTTTTCTTGAAAGAAAGTTTATAATTAAAACATAATCAAAAAAATAATTATTTTAAGGGGAGGTAGCATGTTTAAAACTATCGGAATTTATAAAGGGCTCGAAGATGTAGAAAAGTTCCAGCGATTCTATGTTCAAGAAGTAATGCCACGTATGCTGGATCTTCCAGGCGTCCAACAAATGAGAATAACTGCCCTAACAAATACCAATCCAGAAGACCAACCATTTGATATGGGAGATGTCCAATTTATTATTGAAACATTTTACGATTCTCCAGAATCTGTAAAACAAGTAACGATGACTCCAGAAGGACAAGAATTGATTAAAATTCTCGGAACCTATCGAAAAAATATGGCAGCCTTTGTAGGAAAGGAGCACACCATTACTGCTAGAGCAAGGGTTTATTCATCTCCCAAACAAAGTACCACTCAATCTAAATAAATTAGATTCAAAAAGACCATTTCCGTCCAATCAAGAACAGAAAATGGTCTTTTTCCTTAGATGAAATCTACTACTGAGTTTGTTCTCTTAATTTATTTTACATGTGATGCCACATTATCCATTGTAACAGCTTCGTGCAAGGCACAATTCATCCCATTCGCAATGGTTTTCGCGATATTGTCTACAAAGGCATCTACTTCCTTTGGAGTGACAACTAAATTCTGCCCAAGAGGCATCAGCACTTCACGAATGAGCTGGCGTTTTTCTTCGGGCTCCAATGTTCCTACCATACCCATCATTCGATTTTTGGTTTCATTAGACACGTCTAGACTATTTAGTTGTTGGACACTCGGTTGATTATGGGGATCAAGTGGATTTCCTTTGATTCCTTGCATCTCTCGAGAGATATATTTCAAGACAAAATCAATGGTGTCGTGGGCGATGGTAGCTGCTTCCACTACTGTTGGAATACCGATAGCTATAACCGGAATACCGAGTGTTTCCTTATTTAAAGGTTTTCGCTTATTCCCTACTCCAGATCCTGGATTAATACCAATGTCCGCCACCTGAATTGTCGTATTGACCCGTGATAAGGCGCGAGATGCCAAGGCATCAAAAGCAATGACAAAGTCTGGTTTGGACTTTTCCACCACACCATAAACAATCTCACTTGTCTCAATCCCTGTTATCCCCAATACCCCAGGTGAGATCGCACTAACAGAACGATAGCCATCTTGCACATGGTCTGGTGCTAATTCAAACAGATGACGGGTAACCATTGTATGTTTGATCACCTCGGGTCCTATCGCATCTGGAGTAACATCCCAGTTTCCCAGACCTACCAAAAGCGCTTTGTCATTTGATCCGATCCCTACTTCTTCTAAAAATTGGCTGAATTGTTCTGCGAAGTGCTGAGAGACTCGCTTTTCCAAATTGGAATCCAAGCTACGCAAAGCCGGTATTTCTAACGTGAGATATCTACCTGGGAGCTTTCCCAATTCTTTCGCCGCGTTACTATCCTCTACTTCAATCCAACTTGTTAGGATTCCATCTTCTTCCCATTCTTTAATATGAACACCTGGGATATTACTCTGATTAGGACGATTTTCCAGAGCCATAGCATGGGCTTCTCTAGCTAAATCGGTACGAATGGAGTATGATGACAGATCCATTGTATCTTGATTCATTTCTTCCTTCATAAAGTTGACCACCCTTTTTCAACCTAACAATCATTTTCTTTAGTCTTACCCGTTCATGGAAAAACATGTTTTTTTCCGTACAGCCCTTCCTTGCTTTTTCATAGGGTGCATGCTAAAATGTAGCTTGTTATTCAACCGGAATCGGTAAATAAAAGACACCTTAGGAGGTGAAAAGATTGGCTAACATCAAATCCGCAATCAAACGCGCGAAAACCAACGAAGCACGCCGTGTACACCGTGCAGCTCAAAAGTCTGCTATGCGTACTGCTGTGAAAAAGTTCTTGGTAGCTGTTGAGGGTCAAGAGAAAGATCAAGCAGCTGCTCTATTGAAAGAAGCAACTCGTTCTTTGGATAAAGCAGTAACCAAAGGTCTTATCCATAAAAATGCTGCTGCTCGTAAAAAATCTCGCCTCACCTCGAAACTTCAAGCAATGTAAGTTGAATAAACGTCTTCAAGCCGTCTCACCTCTATCTGTGGACGGCTTTTTGCATGCCTTTTCCCTCTCCTTCTAATAACAACGCAACCCAAGTAGTACAGTTTTTTTATCACTCTTCTATACGCAGAAACAGGATATGTAGGAGTGCATATCCTGTATTTTTTATCTTATTACAAATAGGTCGATTGATAATATGGAAAGCAGTTCACTTTGGAGTTTTAACAGCTCTTAGCTTTACTTTTATACACTACATCCTGTATCTTTGATCAAAAAATAGGGCACATCCATCATTATAGGTTGGGGGATGTTACTTGTTAATTTTTATCTAATCCACAATTTGGCTTTCAGTACATAACAACATCACTCACCATGAATACATTCTCCATGGTCTATCTTGATCAGTAATCAAATAGAATTGCCTCTTTTTCATTGAAACTTGTATAATATACATATAAGTTTGAATTTTTAGAAAATATATCTGAAATAACCTACAAACTATCTATAATCGATTTTATCTTATATTAATATTGAGAGCATGTTGCATAATTAGCCCTAAGCCAGGGGTTTTCCCCTTTTGAGATGCGACTATGAGCGATAGCAAGCCGGAGCAAATCATAAGCGGGAAAACCGGCGGCGCGCCTACGTTTAACTTGGATTAATGCAACAAGCTATATTGATACTAATAAGTATATTATTACCAAGGACCACCTATAATTAACTAAGTAGTCGCTGTAATAACCATTTAGAAATAACAGGCTCTTCTCCTGAATCAATGACATATTGTTCAAAATAGGAATAACCTGGCATTGGGTTAATTTCAAAGCACCAATAATTGTCATTCTTCTCTTGATATAATAGGTCGATTCCTGCAAATTCCAAACCTTCTCTTTTGGCTGACTGAACGCACCAAGATACGATGGGTTGAGGAAGTTCAACCAAATTCATACTTAGTTCCTCTCCATATCGATAATCTACTGAATCTGTGTGGATACGTACAGCATAAACGGCTTCACTACATACATGAGCTCGAATATTGATACCTTGTAGTTTTGGTTGTAATTGGACTGGACAATCAAAAAAATCCTTCTTATGTTGCAACCTCTGATCAGTTAGATCAACTACTTTTGAACGCATACCACTGATAGACTTTACAATCGTTTCTTCCACTGGGAACTTTGTAATCTCATCCCGAAGATTAGTCAAAAAAGTTGGGATCGCCTTTATAACCGGGCTTTTTGAGCTATTGATAGCCGACATCTGAAGAGGTTTCGAATAGTTGAGGGGAAGCCGAGAGGGTCGATTGATAACTACTCCTGGATAAAATGTTAGCAAATCATGCATAACTCCCATAATCTCATTGAACTTGGAATCATCAGTTGACCCACCTCTATAATAAATCCCAGGATAGTTTCTCTGATACGTATTAATTTGAATATCACGAATGAACTCACTAACCAGTACGCGATCTTCGAGATACACCGTCTCAACTGGATAACCACTCTGACGAACAAAGTTCTGAAAGTACGAAGCAGTTCCATCTCCCTCGCACGCAATGATTACTATTGCAGGTGGAATGTTTCCCATTTCGATTACATTATCTTCATTATTGATCGGCCACTCCCGCCTTTTTAAGTTATTACCCGCTACGTTTGGCCGTAATACTGGAGTGATAAAACACCGTTTTTGCATCATTTCACCACCTATAACTTTACTATTTGTTGCTGAAATCCAAAAAATTAAAACGAGTACTTTATAACGTATCCGAAACAGCTTCTAAAAAATCAGAGATTTTATCGCTAGGTATTTTTTTTACATCCATAAAAGGATGAATACTTCCAAATGTATATTGGTTGTCTTGTTCATCAAAGAAAAAAAGTATCTCGGCAAATTGTAGATGAGAGTGCTCCATAAGAATTTGACATAGATGACTAACTTTTTCCAGGGCTTGAGTTGAACAAATAGGTTGAGCAAGTGACTGAACCCACATATGGTTACCTATAACAGTAACTAGGAAAGGATTTCCACGTGGTCGCTGATAAAAAAGATAGTGATCATCACCCACTGAGTCTTGTGATAGTCCCGTTTTCCAATATCGACCATCAAAAGCGTTATCCGATACGATTGTGTTGTATCCTAGAATAAGATCATCGGGCACATCTTTCATCAGACCAAAAAAAGCTCGAGGAACTTTTATATTCCCACCATTTTGTTCAACAAACTTCCATTGATACGGTAAACTATGACAATATCCAGATATACTAGCTCCCCATGGGGGATTTATAACATTCGTAAATTGATTAAGAGCAAACACGAGATAGGAGTGAAACTCATCAAGCGCATATTCGCGATCCCTTTCTATGAAGTCGTTAAACAATGATATCTCAGGATAGGAAAGGAAGTTTAGTACACCCGTGATGCACTCAAGAGAGATCTCGGTTTCCCGATAACGCCATCTTACAGTTACACCATTCTCATTTATGGAATCATTAATGACCAATTCGTTTATTATGTCCTTCCATTCAAGCCACACGACCTGCTCATTATTACTTTCCATTAGATAATCATGTATCAACTGTAGAGTTTCATTGAATTTATCACCTAATATTAACTTCATGTCTCTCCCCCTAACAGATCTTTCAAGTGATGAACTTGAATAAGGGAACTAAAAGCTTCAGGTACTTATCAGTAAATGCCAAAAACCTACTTCAGGAAACAACATTGATTTTCACTAAAATCCCCTCAATCGAATCCTGATTAAGATTCAAATCTCCTTCAAAAAGCTATATCTGAAGCAGGAATCATCCGTTTTTAAGAAGGGAATACGTAAAGGAATCTGTAGGAAACTACAGAACTGTTGAAAAATAAAGATGACAATCAGTTTTATAAGAAGCTATGGTTGACGAGACGTTCTCCCGTCAACCCTGTAGGTACTACCGTTTCCACTTATCCGAGCAACCAGTCTTTATAGAAATTCCCCCATTAGAAATGGATAGCATCAACAGACTATAGCCCGTATTGATCCCTCTATTCTAAGGGGTCAAAGTGTTTTTGGATCGAATCCTCTAACCTCTTCAACATCGACTTTTCCATAATAACCAGCTTGGAAAATAGGATCTCTCTTAATGATCTCTCCGGCCTTCTCAATTGATTCTGCCGCAATTACAAGCAAAGCTCGATCACCTTTTACGAACGATCCTGCAAATACTAAAGTTCCCTCATTCCATAGGCTTCGATGATATGCTAAATGTTGGTTAATTAAATTTTGATTATTTCCGTCCATACTCTTGATTTCACTGAAAACCCCAATATAGAACCGCTTTTCAGGGCTTATATTATAATCTCCACCCGGTCTTAACGTTAAGGACTCGAACTTCGAACCGTCACCTGTTTTATCCGATTTATCTCCCTCTTTAACTAATAAACTCATTTTAAAATTCCTCCTTTTATATCATCAAATTGTTTAACTTCTTTTATTAACCTCCCTCATACGTTGAGATATTATACACTTATCAAACATAATATTTTTTGGAATATATAGAAAATACCCCCTTTTTAGACCAACAAATAATCCCTCTTTACCATTCCTACTCTTTCAATATCACGCGAACATTGTAGTTAATGTTATTAAAGGACTCAAAATCGGAGCGAGTAATTTTTAAATCTGGCGAATTTGATGCTGGAGAAGAGCCATAAGAAAATTCTTTAACTCCAGCAATCCCTAATTCGAATAGAATTTGCATACCTTTTTCATCCTTTAAAGATTGAATTAAATCATTCACAATCGCCGAAATCAAAATTCCCTCATTATTAGTGCATATACCATTTGCATCTACATCACCACTAGAATGATGTAGAAATACTAGATCCCATGTATCTGTAAATCCAGGAGATCCTGAAGATCCCGGCTCTGAATCTGTTGTATATTTAATAATTGTTTGGTTTGGATTTATGTCTGTTATACGATTGTCGTGAAGAGCTATCTCCTTCATCCTGCCGCTAGGATGTTGAATGATATTCACCCTTTGGTTAATTCCTATATTCGTTTGTGATATAAGGGAAATAAATCCCCAACGTTCTCCTGGTTGCACTTTATCAGTAAGTCCTAGTGCATTTGTATAATCCACATTTTCAATAACATTTAAGTTACTTCGTTTATTTACTTTAACCAGAGCATAGTCTAGACTTTCATTGCTCCAAAAAAAATCGTTTGAATTCCCAACATATATATCAACAGGTTCAGGATTTCCATAAATGTCGTTTTCGAAGTTAAAAATTATTTGAGATTCATTTGCAGCTTGAGCTGTAGGAAATACATGATGGTTTGTAAGCAACAAATCTTTCGAAACCAGAAATCCAGTAGCCCATCCATTGGGTAATTTGATTAGGGCAACTGCTTTTGATCTTTCAATTCCTCGTTTTAAAAAGCTAATTGATAAAAGATTATTATCTCCCACTAATAACTCTAGTCCCCTTGTTTCTGTTTCTACCTTTTTATTTTTCCCTTCCCATAAGCTATGTTCACGGGTACTTAAGTTGATATTATTTGTCATGACCAAACACCTATTTCTTTAGTAATTGTTGTTATCTTATCCGAGTATGATAAATTCATTCTTTTACCTCTGATAGCTTCCTAAATCAGATGTTTACCAGACAATCTCTAGCTTGGAAAATTTTACGCAATATACAACCGTTTATTTAAAATACATCTACTTATTTCTTTTAGGTATAACTAGCACCGTGACAAATCTCAACATCAACATCGCACTATACATAGCCAGTTCCACATCATGTTGTGCACCCACTTCGTCACCTTGGGTTCCCACAAACGCAGCCCCTTGTTCAGGTGAAACGATAATGTCACCCACATTTCAATTAGTTCATAAAAAGCACCAGTAGCAATAACCAATATAACTGTAAAGATAGAGCGCCAGCCTTTTTTGATCTGGATCACATCACGCAATACTTAACAAATGGAATCGCTAAGAGAATACCCTAAGCAAAACGACCACATGATCATAGTTATGACGCCCAGGTTCAATCCAGTCAAACAGTGACACTACCCCCAGAATATAGTACGAGTAATGAGCCCCTAAGAGATGCAGTGAAAAAGAATATTGCGATCAAGATATAAGAAGAGTTTGAAAACGAATACCGATAATAAGTACTTACTATATTGAAAAGAACAGGATCACTAACAAATTTTCTAGGAGCCAATTAAACCGGTTAACGGGGGCAATTGTCGTCCAAAACCAAAAACCGAGAAATAGCAGAAGCACTGTATGTAACACATAATTGCAAGCAAACCGTTTTTCAACCTCTCTAACACAGGTTTTTTGTATATATATTCCTATAAATCTAAAGTTTTTCTTCTCTAATAAGAAAAAAAACTGCTACATCCATAGGAATAGCAGAATACATACACCATTTTCTCTTGGTTTCTCTTTATCTTGAGATTGCAGTAATTTTCTTGATCATCAGAGCCCATCTTTGAAGAGTCACTGGTCATAATTGGCTCTCTTTTTTTCTTTAAGGGTTGTGATCCTGACCAATCGCCACGTAAAATGATACCTGTAAGTATAATGAAAGTGTCGAGTCAAAGAATTATCATTCTCAAAATATAGACTTATCCCATATTGGTGAAGAAGTCTTTCCAAACTAGGAAATTCATCTTACAAGAAAAAAGTAGAAGTAACTTATTTACCAAGATCCCAATACATTCTTAGCTATAGATTACTAGATGAATAACATTCCACATGGAAAAAATCCAGCATTATTGAGATCCAAAACAAAAAAATCCTGCTACATCCATTGGATGAACAGGATTTTTCTCTTTTACAATTGAATGAGCCCCATTGCCTTTTTCATCTTCGCTAACGTTTCTCCAGCTACCTCATTTGCTCTTGCTGCTCCTTTTCGCAAAGTATGGAATAGCTCATCTGAATAGCGAATCTCTTGATAACGTTCTTGGATTGGGCGTAGGTGATCAGTCACCACTTCGATCAACTCTTTTTTCAATGCACCATAGCCCATGCCTTGATAGTGTTGTTCTAATTCGGAGATACTTTGACCAGTTATGACGCTCTCAATGGTCAAAAGATTGCTCACCCCTGGCTTGTTCTCAGGATCAAAGCGAATCTCATTCTCCGAATCTGTTACCGCACGCTTCAATTTTTTCTCGATTTGCTTCGGTGTATCGAGTAAGGTGATGTAGTTGAACTCGCTCTCTGCCGATTTGCTCATCTTTTTCTCTGGCTGGTCCAAGCCCATGATACGTGCACCCACTTTATTAATCATTGGCTCTGGAATAGTAAAGATATCTCCATAATCCCGATTAAACCGCTCAGCTAGATCACGAGCCAGTTCCAGATGTTGCTTCTGATCCTCCCCTACTGGTACCTGTGAGGTCTGATAAAGTAAGATGTCACCTGCCATCAAAATAGGATAACTAAAAAGACCTACACCGGCTGTCTCGCTAGATCCTTTACTCTTATCTTTAAATTGTGTCATCCGACTCATCTCTCCCATCCGAGAGATTGTCGTTAACAACCAAGCAGCCTCACTATGTGCTGGTACATGAGATTGGACGAATAGATTCGCCTTATTGGGATCAAGTCCAATTGCTAAGTAAGTTGCAATCAGATCAAGCGTTCTCTCATGTAGTTCTTTGGGGTCTTGGCGAACAGTCAAGGCATGTAAATCGACCACACAGAAAAAAGACTCTGTATTTTCTGCTTCTTGATAGTCGACAAAATGTTTTAGCGCTCCTAAATAATTACCTAAATGAGCTACTCTTGTTGGTTGAATTCCACTAAAAATGCGATTCAAATAAATACACTCCTTCATTTTCCTTTTTAGATCTTGCCTAAATAGCTCAAAGCCAGAGGTTTCCCCTTTTGAGATGCGACTATGAGCGAGGAGCCGGAGCATATCAGAAGCGGGAAAACCGGTGGTGCGCCTACTTTTAACTTGGATTAATGCAACAAGCTATATCAAATAAATAAAAAAAGCCCATCCCAGAAAGGGACGAGCTTTACTCGCGGTACCACCCTAATTTGTCACCTAATGTGTCAGGTAACACAGCTTTCCGATTTAACGAGTCTCCCCGGCAACCCTACTTTGGCCAACGCCTTTTTTCGGATGCTGCTCCGAAGCCCATTCACCAACTGTCTAGTATTGGCTCGCACCAACCGCCAACTCTCTTTTACTATACAAGAAGGTTACTCTTCTTCATCTCTGCATTTATTTGTTTCCCTTAGGTATAACATGTGCTATCTTTTGGCTACATAAGATACTAGTGAGTTGAATTGTAAAGAAAGTCAAACCCGAAGTCAAGAAGAGAAGGTATCTCGCCATGTGTTATACTAAATTGTTGAGAAAAGGAGTGTGTTGGGATGGGTCATATCATACCATTTAATCTAAATGTGATTGTCATGGCAATGTTGATCATTATGGGTTCCACGATGGCAATCTTGCGAATACGAGCAACCAAAAAGCCAACCAACGCCAAAAAAATATTGATACCGCCGATCGGGATGAGTACTGGTTTTGCGATGTTCCTGTATCCTCCTACCCATATCCCATGGAGTTGGGCAGCGCTTGCCTTTTTGGCAGGTATGATCTTTCTTGCCATTCCACTTATTATTACATCTCGATTTCACATTGTAGATGGTGAGATCTATCTAAAAAAATCTCGAGCATTCGTATTTATTCTGTTTATCCTATTATCTGCACGTATTGGCCTACACAGCTATATTGAGCAACATATTTCGATCATGGAAACTGCCGGCCTTTTTTTCATCCTAGCTTTTGGAATGCTACTTCCTTGGCGAATGGCAATGTACCAACAATACCGAAAACTAGCGAATCAAATCGATTCAGAATCCGAAAAAACTGTCTCTCCTCTATCTTAACAAAAAGAAACCATCACTTCTTTTTTTCGTGGTGGTTTCTTTTTGTTAGATTAGATGCACTATGCCTAAAGGTTTTTCCAAACTATTTTTTCGAAAAATTAGGAATGGAAGAAAAAGGCTACTCCTTTCGCTTTGAAATTGTTACAATAGGTGCGAGAATCCTCATTTAAAAATAAAATGAAAACGTTTTTACAGAGGAGTGTTATCCTTGCCGGAGAAAGTTGTTGTTGTAGGTGGGGGTCTAGCTGGTTTATCGGCAGCTGCTAGACTAGCCTATCATGGTTATCAAGTGACGTTGCTGGAGAAAGCCCCAAAACTTGGGGGGCGTGCAATGAGCATTCCGATGAAAGGTTTTAACTTTAATTTTGGTGCCCATGCGATCTACGCTCGAGATAAATCGATCCTTCGCAAGTTAGAAAATGAAATTGGTTTAGAGATTGATTGGAAAGACTTTTCTCCCAAAAAGGCATTTTATGACCTCGGCTCCTTCATGACCCCCATGCCTGCGACTTTAGAAGGTCTCTACAAAACAAGAATCTTGGATACAGAGAACAAAGTCCGCTTCGCATATGAAATTATGAAAACGATCAGCTCTCTAGAACGCGGGGAAGAAGGAACTCCGATCGGAGAATATCTGGAAGACGAAAAAGAGCAAATTCGAGATTTATTCTTAACGATTGCTTCCTCCAACTTTTTTACCAATGAATCACCTAAAATTCCTTCTCCTCTCTTTTTCCAATACTATCGTCGCATGTTTGCAGCTAATCACGCTGTTGCCTACATTGGTGGTGGTTGGCAAGCAATTGTCGACCGATTAGCAGCAATCATCGAAAAACATGGTGGCAAGATCATCACCAAGGAAAAAGTGAGTAAGTTGGACATGGAAGACAATCGCATAAAAGCAGTCTATGGCAAAGACGAAACCATTTATCAAGCGGATCACTTTATTTTCTGTGTACCACCAAAAGAGCTTTCTTCCCTCTTTGCAGAAACAAATCACCAAAAATTGTTCCAAGAATACAATCAGTATCTCCCTACTCAGGTCGTTGTTTATGATATCGGGTTAAAGGAACGGATTGAGAGTCCATATACTTACATCTATCACAAAGGAGAGCGTGTCTTTATCACAGACATCTCCTATTATGACAAAACCTGTACTCCTGAAGGTGGCCAGCTAATGCAAGCGATCGCCTATCTCAACGAAGATGAGATTCGGGAAGGAAAAGCAGACGAGAAAGTAACAACAATCGAATCTGTCTATGACAAGCACTTCCCAGGTTGGCGTGATCATCTAGTTGCGAAACGGATCTCCAAAAAAGCGACTGTACAAGAGATCAAGTGTATCGATGACCAACGCCTTATGCCAACCAAGTTCTACAGTCTCTCCAATAGCTACTTCGCTGGAGATTGGTGCAAAGGCGAAGGACAGCTTTCAGAGCTCTCTTTCCACTCTGCTTACGACGCAGCCAACAAAGTAATGGCTCAAGCAAAACGACTAGTTGCAAGTAAATAAAGAAATGACGAAACCCATCTTCTGATGTAGAAGATGGGTTTTTGTTTGTAAAGGAAAGATATCAATAGGGATATCTCTAAAATTCTACCTTCCTGTCTTTAGCAGATATATTATTATGATTACTTCTTTTCCATAGAATGAAGCTTCTAAGCATCGCATAGACCCAAATTCCTAAAAATCCGATCGCGCCTATCAAAAAAAGATCCAAGTGAAATAGACTTTCTCCCAAAACCGACTTAATCACCATACAAATCGTTGCCATAAACCAGCTTATCCCCCCTAAATGGAGTAAGCTGGTTTTCATTTGTTTAGACAATGTCAACAATGCTCCAATAATAGGAATTGCCTGAAATCCATGAAACCCAAGAAAGTGCAGCACCATGAGATTTGCTTCTTGGCTATAACGTCCACTCAATACCCCCATCCAGATCCCAGAAGAAAAGCCGATCAAAGATATCAAGAGAGCGTAACGAATGGCAACAACAACATAGGGGTATTTCCCTTTCGTAGAGGGACGCAGAAAATGAATAAACAACCATAGATAGTTTACGATCATAAACACGGAAATAAATCCAAAAATCAGCCCCATCGTTGATGCATAATTATTTCCACTCGCAAAGCGGGGATCATATCCAAATAATGTTAATCCAAGCTCAGTCAAATAGCTATAAAGAATATAAACCGTCATCGACCAGCGGAAAAAAATACGTTGCTTGTCGGACCATTTGGTAAAAGGTAAAAATGCTGCAGTCGTCCAGGTAAAAAATCCGAACGCAAGCAAGAAAGTCAAAGGTTTTTTCAATTCTCCATTGGGTGGTATTTCATTACCAATTATGAAATACAAAATACCAGTTAATATCCCTAAACAAATCCCTAATGCACCTATCCAGATAAGTAATTTTTCTTCTCTCCACCAACTCCAACTACGAACATCTACCATAAAAAATCCTCCTCTTAGGACGTTCTATTATCATCCTAAGAGAAGGAGGTAGGTCTAACATGTCACCAGGGTCTACAATGGTATATGACTTATTTCCAAAGTCATGTGACAAAAGTCATACACACCAATAAAAATTGGCAACCCTCTTTTTTGTTAATCAGAGTGAGTTCGATTTGTTAGAGTCAGATATTCTACTTTCTACCCGTTGACTACTGTTTTATCCAGATGCTGTTTTTTAAACATTGTATCGTTGATATAGTTAATATGTTTCGCATCAGATAATATACAACTAACTTCCTCTTTGGCGTTTACTCGATTACCTTTATTCGATAACCAATTATGAGAACCCACGATTAAGAATTTATTATCAATTAAGATTAACTTCGTATGGGTAGGTGGCCGATAAATAAGCTGATTACCCAAAAGATCATACATTCTAAGCAAGGATGTATATACTTCTCTTGGATCTTTATGATTCTTGTAATCTAGTTGTACAATTTTCTCCATATCTCTTAAAGTAAATATGGACTGGTGATACCCAAATAAAATATTCACTTTAACTTTTTTTGCTAAAGCCTTTTCAACTAACTCAATAAATGGCTCATCCACTACATAATTGGTAATCCATGGTGAAACAATCGTAATGGACTTTTCTGCTTTATGGAAAGCTTCTAGGAGAAATTCATAATGCTTGTTTGCCCCAATAATAATGCCATTGCTAAAGTGTTGATTCAAATATGTCCCTATAGGTGAGGAGACATTCTTCCAATCATCCACAAATATTTTAAAAGCTTTTTCAAGTTGCAGACCCAATTTATTTATATTTAATTCATTATCATATATGGAATAAATAAATCCTCTTTCTTTTATGGTATCTATTGCATCCTTTAAATAATTATTTGATTGAAGTGCCATCTCTACATTACCCACAAATACGATTTGTTCCTTTCCTCTCGTAAAAGCAACATTTAGTAGGTTAGCTGTTCTCCCAACAAATCCTGTTAGGTTGGACTTCTTTGCCTGATCTACAACAGTAGAAATAAGAATCACTTTCTTTTCTTGCCCTTGAAAGGTATGAACTGTTCCAATATCCACCCCTTTTATCGCCTGTTTTAACCTTTCTGCTTGATTCTTGAATGGGGTAATAATGGCGATGTCTTTTTTGTAAGCTTCACCATAAACTTGGATATATCGATCAATTAATTTTTTACAGATGATTACTTCCATTTCATTCGTATTTTCGTTGCTTTGAGGTCCTCTCACATCAAAAGCAACTAAATTTCGCCCAAACAACTTCTGGTGATTATCTTTTTTCACCACTTGAAGCTTACTATTGTATACATATTTATTGGAAAAATGAGCTATACTCTCCTCACATCTCCTATGTTCTTCTAAGATAATTCCAATTTTCTTATCCTCTAGCTTATCAAATAGATCAGAACGATCATCTGAATAGCTCTGCACGCTATTTTTCTCAATACATAGTAATTCTTGGGTATCTACATCAAATTGATCATACTTTTCAATCAAGCTGTTCCTTTGTAACCTTATTGGTTCTAGTTGATAAACATCTCCAACAACGACTGCTTTTCTTGCCCGATACAATGGACCTACTAAATAATGTGGGAGAATTTGTCCCGCCTCATCTACTAAGATCACATCAAATAAACCTTCCACCATCTGAAAATTATTGGAGTGGAACGAATGCAATGTGGTAGAAACAACAGGAAAACACATGAATAATGTTTCCCACAATCCTTTTAACCCCATTGTAAAATCGTCTTTAAACTGTTGTTTTGGATCGTAAAAAGAGGAAAACCATCGATTCCCTTCCACTATTTTTTCTAAGTTGGCAATGATAACTTCTTTGTGCTTTTTTATATATTCTTCGTGAATTACCAACGACAGATCAAATAACTTTTTTCTTAGCCGTAAAATTACTGGTGAGTTTACTAGTTGATAGATTCCAATACCATCTTCAATACTGCACTCTAAATCTTGTTCTAACTCATTTTTACATTTAAGTAACGACTGTGTAATATCATACTTGTTACACAGAAGTTCTTCTTGCTTTTGAATGTGATGAAGCTCATTGATTGTGTCCAAAAGTATTTGATCATTCTCTTCTTGTTTCTTTTCCAAAGAACATTTTTGTTCATGGAACTGAGTAAGTTTCTGTGTCATTATTGTTAGTTCTTTATTAACGAAATCAATCTTATCTTCTATATAACGTTTAGTTGGGTATTTTTGATAAAATTCTTTGTGTTTTGAGGAGAAAAAAGATAAAAAAGAAAACTTTTTACCTTTGTCAAATTGGTCTAGTGCTAGATAAAGCTCTTTTTGATCTTTTTCTCTTTCCTCTATCTTGGTTAAGATAACGTCATTTTCTCTAGAAACACTCTTCATTTGTTGACTTAGTTTGTTCCTGTCATTTTCAATCGTAATTCTTTCTGCTAAAGTTTTTTCTTTCTTGATTTTTAACTCTTCTAACAGCGAATTCATGCTTTCATACAGATAATCTATATCAACATTTGATATATCTGTAATATCTTGACTCTTAGTAAGCAATTCTCGTTGACGTTTATACTCTCTAATTCTATTTTCCATGTCCTCTAACTTTTGATACGTGTCCTTAAATTCATCAAGAAAATCTTCTTTTACTTGTTCTTCATCTTTCTTCAATTCCTCTATTAAGAGGCGTACCATCCGATTCTTAAAAAAATCTACATTTTCTTTTTTTCCAAGCCTTGCACAAAGCAGTCCTCGAAATCCAGCCTCGATCTGTAAATTATGCTTTATATATTTATTTAAATAAGGAATTTCTTCCAGTAATTCTTTTCCGATATTATCAACTGCTTTATTGTTGGTACTAGTTATAATAATAGAATGTAAATTTTCCCCACCTAATGGAGATTGAAAGATTTGACGCTTTGTTCCTTTGTTTATCAGATCCCATTTTTCATCCCAAATAGAAATAAGATCCTTAGTCTTTTTCACCAGTTGATCTGCAATAATTTCTTTTAGCAAAGTAGTTTTACCAGTGCCAGGAGGCCCGTTAACAGAAAGTAGGTCAACTTTTTCTACATTTCCAACAACATCCCATTGCTTTCTATTAATCGGATAAGCATCGGTATAGCTACCATAATGAAAATGAAGATCATTTGGTGTAGAACGATAATGTACCTGATTCTCATTTCTGTAAAGATACTTTTGAAGCAAAGCTGGTGTTATACTCTTCTGAAGCTTCTCTTTCACCAGTTTAATTTCTTGTCGAAAACTAGGTTCGTTTATTTCATCTAGTTCCTCGATTGTAAGAAATACCTTTTCAACTTTCACCCAACCTTGATATTCTACAAATGTAGAAATAGCTCTTTTTCTATTAAAAATTTGATGAAAGATACTATCAATTAGCGAAATAATCTCATGTAAGCTATTTTGTCCTTCTAAATTCTCGACCCTTTCATAAAACTGTTTGATTTCTAATTCATAGAGATCTTCCACTTCTTCGATATTATTGTTTGTTGTCTCTGCGATCAGAATGAACAGACTATTTTTATTCAAATAGAAATCGGTTACAAGTAACCTATCTCCCTCGATCTTAGCTCGAAACGTGAAAATCGGTTGCTTTTGCTTTCCTTTTTCAAGGAACGGATAACAAAGAATAATCTCCTCTTGTTCAATCAAACTACTTAGTAGCTCATCAAATTCTGTTCGAGTTCTATCCCCCTTGATGATAAGTAATTCCTGAAGAAACTGTTTATTCTTCTCCTGTAAAGACTGTTCAATCTGTCTATTTAATTTACTCTCATCTAGAACTTTTATAAAATTTCCTTTTCTTTTTGATCTGATAAAACTATTTAGTTTCATACTCTTTTTTAGTAACAGTGCTCTTTCTATTTTTCTCACATCTTCTAATAGAGCTAGATCAAAATCACTACCTTGCGTATTTTTCAACGAACTCTGCATAAATCGTTCATTTGCCTCGTATTCGCAAAAATAGTCTAATATATCCGTTATATTCATTTGTGTACCTCACCATGTTTATGAGTTCATTAATACTATTTGCGGGTTGTTGCATAATCCTAATTATTCGTAAAAACTCATCGGTTTTCTTATTTTCATCTGCTCCGGCTCCCTACGCCACTATCGGTCTCCAAAGGTGAAAAATTCTGGTTAATGTTCATTATGTAATATGCTCTATTCTAACAAAGTTAGATAAACTCTTCTTTTTATTATAATTTTTCTCTATCTCATACACTGCCTTTTGGAAATGAATCACCATGATAATACCCATGCCTTACTGCAAAAATGGCAGTTTGGGTACGATCACGTAGTTCTAACTTAGACATAATTTGAGTGACATAGTTTTTTACCGTTCCTTCAGATAAAAACAGACTTTCTGAAATCTCTCGATTATTAAATCCACTTCCTATATAAGATAGAATCTCTTTTTCACGCCCAGTCAATTGCGTGATTCGCTGATCTTCTATTGCTTGTTCGTGGGATTGTTTCATTAGATGGGGTAAAATCTGACCTGTTACTTGTGGTAGCATCACTACTCCACCATGTGCTACGGTCTCAATCGCTTTTGCCATCGCTTCGATTGGTAAGTCTTTCAATAGATATCCTCTCGCGCCACTTTCGAGAGCAGCAAGAATATACTCTTGATCATTGAAGGTGGTGAGAACCAAAACCTTTGTATCTGGGAAATCTCTGGTAATCCGCTTAGTCCCTTCAACCCCATCTACGGTTGGCATACGGATATCCATCAAGATCACATCCGGCTGATATTCTTTCGTTTTCCGGTATGCTTCTTCTCCATTGCTCGCTGTTGCCACTACCGTAAAGTTTGTTTCTAATTCTAGTAACGTCTTTAAACCTTCTCGCATTAGGGTTTGGTCATCGGCAATGAGCAGTTTCCACATCATGATCACTCCTGTGAACTGTTGGTAGTTGAATATGGGATTTGAAGTGCTAATCGGAATCCTTCTCCTATTTTGCTATCAATTTTTATTCCCCCATTCATTTCCTTCACTCTCGCTTCAATCTGTGATAAACCAAACCCAGGTTGAATCAATGTTTGTCCAACCCCATTATCTGACACAACCAACTGAACAACATCTTTTTTATAGGAAAGTTCTACATTAATCTCTGTTGCTTTGCCATGCTTATTAGCATTGGTAATTCCCTCTTGCACAATTCGATACAAATTCATTTTCCATTTATTTAAGAAGTTTTTTGGCTCCTCCCCTTTTATTTGAAGAAAATATTTTGTCTCCGACCACTCATTGAAATCTGTAACTATTTTTTGTAAAAGTTCGCTAAATGAAACCGATTCTACTTCGCCTTCTTTTAATGTCTGAACAGAAAGGCGAATCTCCTGAAGCGCAGTCCTGGCTAATTCTTCTGAAGAGCGAAGAAACTGCTCACTTTTTTCCAGATGAGTCTGTTGCATCTTCCTTGCTATTTGCAACTGTAAAATCAAAGCAGTCATATAATGACCAACTGCATCATGGATCTCACGCGCAATTCGAACTCGCTCGTTTTGTGTTGCGATCTTCTCAACCTCCAAAGCATAGAGTTCCAAATTTTGATGAGATTCCTTTAACTGTTCATATAAATTACGGACTTCTATCCTCGCAATCTGATGAGATCGAAGAAGATACCCCATTAAGGAAGCAAATAAAATAAAGCTAGCATTAATCATGTAAGATAATAAGGAAAATTCGTGAGTGAGAATATCATTTCCAATGAAATAACATTGTGAAAGTACTAGAGGAACTAGATAGATATAAATAGTTAATCGTTCGGGACGATGATAAAAAAACTGAAACCCAATAAGTCCCATCAGAAGGTGAAAATTATCAGAACTGTGCGGGAACATAACAGCTAAAGGTATGATAAGGAAAATCTCGGTAACAAAACTTCCAATACCCCATATTCGGGATGGCCTTATAAAATACAGGTTTAAGAGTCCCAACGCAATCATGATTGCCTTGATCCCAAACACTTCTAATTCTGTTGTTGCCATAGTTAGATAAAAAGCGATCATCAATTCCATCGTAAACAAGCGAAATAACAATAATGCAATATGGTACCAATAGTTTCGTACTAGCTGCATTGGTTTTTCCCTCAATTTATAACTTCACCTAATTTCTAATTATTCAAATATTATTTATGATGATATGAAATAGGCGACTTCCGATATAGAAATCGCCTATTCCAAACTAAAACGTTTCTTCCTCTAAACAGGAGTAATCGAAGTCATGACGTTGATCACAATCCAACCTAGTCCTGTCATAACTAGTGCCACTCCTCCAAAGATTACGGTCATCAAGAAACGATCATCCGTAAAACTCTGAAGTTGTTCTGTCGTTTTTTGATCAATACGAGCTGCATTGGACCAATCATTCCAGTTAGCTAGTAGTAGAAATGCCATGCAGACTACAATAAAATAGGCAATCGGTAGTCCATCAACAAAAGGTCGTTGTGGATCTCGTATGATTACCTGTACCACAAAAAAGAGACTGATTGCTACTTGTAATAAGGACGATCCACTGTAAAATTTCTGCCATGCCCCTTGGAGTTTCTCTTTTTCATACGACTCTAACTCTCGCAAACTAGGCACAAGTACATAGATAGGATGTGTTTTCTTAAAAAACCAAATAGTTAGGGGGGAAATGAGTAAAAGAAGTGCAAGTACACCATATACTATTGGCCCACTTGCACCGACTAGAATTAACAGTGCAAGTAAAGCTCCATATAATAGATATGTAATATTTTGCATCAGAAATTGCGTTTTTCGCAGTGCGCGTAATTTTCCTTCCGTCACCATAAGTGACCCCTTTCCAATAAAGTGAATCGTTCATCAGTGAAGGTAATGTTCATCTTCCCTGATGGTTGGTAGCCTATGAAACCTCGAAGATCCATACTTAACTTTCTTATTGCCATACAAAGTGAGATTGAAAGCACTTTCCGCTATTGTACCATAGGAAATTCGATCCTTTCCTAATCAAACAACTGTAGCATAAGGCGTTCCACTCCGATTTGACGGCCTATTTTCCCCTCTTTGATCTCACTTTCTGTATTGATTGCCGCTTGCAAGGAGCGCTTAAGTTGACTTTCTTGATAACGAAGCCCTTGTTGATAAGCCAATTTTATGGGGTAAGGGTGCATACGCAACTCTTTGGCAATTTCTTTTTCATTCCACCCTTTTTTAGAAAAAAGTTTTACCTGCAAAAGTAACCGGATTTGTCTCGTGATCAATGCTAAAATCTTGATCGGTTCCTCTTTTTGATACATAAGGTCTTCCCAAATCCGAATTGCTGCTGCTTGATTCTGCTTGGCAATATGCTCTGTCAATTGAAACACGTTTTGCTCCAAAGTCCTTGGCACTAGTTCCTCTACTATCTCCACTGTAATTTCGCTTCCTTGAGCATAGGTAGCTACTTTTTGACATTCTGTATCTAACATTCGTAAATCAGTACCTACTAGATCGACAAATCGTATGAGAGCTTTTTTCTCAATGTTGGCTTCATATTGTTGAAAACGTTGAAAGGTCCACTGAGCTAATTGAGTCCCTTTCAACGGATCAAAACGATAGACTTGTGCTTTTTTCTCCAACTCTTTCACTACTTTTTTGCGCTTATCTAGCTTATCTGTCACTACTGTAAATACTACAAGATAATCTGGATTCGGATCTGCTAAATATGTGATGAGTGCCTCTGGTTCATGTATAGCAGCATGTTTACTTCGCTGACTAGTCAAGAAATTAGCATTGCGCCCAATCATCATTTTTTGCTCCGAGAAAAGAGAGGAAGAATCGGCTTCCATGATGAGTTGTTGTACGGAAGTCTCCTCTAAATCAAAAGAAGTGACTTCCCAACCCTTGTTTGTTAATTCTTCTCTTAGATACTCTATTGCCTGATCCATCTGAAACATCTCTGTTCCATAAAAAAAGAGAACAGGCGGTCGTTTGCCTTTTTTCCAATCTGCTATTACATCATGTAACATGTAATTTCTATCTCCTCAATATCGGTATCTCGATCAAGATCCTCTTTAGCCCAGTACGTTTACTACTTTCACTACTATTGGAGGAAGATTCTACTCCTTCCACTTCCACACTGTCATTATCCTTCCAAACTAATTGTTGAACCTCCATCAATTGGGGATGTTCGTCACTAGTAAAGAGCACATTTCCTTTTAGATCTCGAACATGTAATTTATTTTCTTCCCACGTTGCCAGATGCTCACCATCAGGAGAAAGAGCAGAAAGCGGTTGGACCGTCTTTTGTGAGACAGATTCAGAAGCACCTGACATGGTGGCTTGGTCTAATTGATACGATTCGGTTGGTTGTTCCCAAAATAGGTAGCCTGCTAACCAAGAAAAGGAAATAATAGCTGCCACACCACTTAACCAGATCCAGGGTTTGCGCTTCCATTTTGGCTTAGACTCTATTTCTTCTGATAAAAGTTGGTCCCACATTTGATCCGTAATGGAATGTGGCGGTGTTACTTTTGGTAGGCTCTTTAGAGCTTGATCGATTTCTAGCATGAGATCTTCGCTTCCTTGCCATGCTAGTTCCTCTTCTACTGTATCGTCAAACTCTAATTCTCGTCGGAACCAGTTTTGGTCTCTTCGATCCAAGTTGCATCCCTCCCCTCACGATAATTGGCTAGTATCTTCTGGAGTTGTTGCCTAGCACGATAAAGATGTGACTTCACCGTATTAATAGGCATCTCCATAATCTCTGCTATGTAGTGTAGTTCGTAATCGTGTATGTATTTGAGAGTTAAGGCAGTTCGTTGTTGGGGAGGTAACAGCTGAATTGCTTGTCGTATGTCAAACGAAATGCTAGCCTGTTCTTCATAAGAATTGGTACTTATCTCATGTTCTGGTAAAGAAGAGGTCCATTCTCGCTCTTTTCGCTTTTTTCGTAAAAAATCCCAACATGTATGGGTAACGATTTTTTGTGCCCATGTCCGAACCGAAGCATCTCCTCGAAAACTTGTAAAACTGCGATAGATTTTCCAGAGAGCCTCCTGTGTAGCGTCCATGGCATCCTGCTCATTTCCTGTTAAATAATAGGCCGTCTGGTATAAAGGCGTCTCTAGTGCACGCAATATTTGGCGTAAGGCGGCCTTGTCCCCCTTGCGTGCAAGCCTTACAATCTGCTCGTCCAATTTATCCTCCCTAATCCCATCTTCCCTTTGTATTATGCCGAAAGAATGTTTCCTTCGCTAGTAGAAAACAGTTCACTCTATATCCTCTATTTTATCGTTTCGATCTGATAATGATCCAAGTGGATACGCACAGTGATCGCTCCTCGCTGATCCGTGCGATAAATGTTAGTTCCCGATTCAGTTAGACGTTGAAGTACATCCCCATGAGGGTGACCATAGCGATTCGATTTGCCTACTGATATAACTGCTACTTTCGGCTCCGTCTGTTCTAGCCATTTCGCTTGCGTTGAAGTCTTGCTTCCATGATGAGCCACTTTTAAAACATCTATAGTAGGGAGATCATATTTTGATAAAATACGATCTTCCGCTTCTTTCTCAATATCTCCTGTCAATAACACTCGTGTCTTATAAATTTGCAACAAACCAACCAATGAGTCATTATTGGTTTGACGCTGCTTGCCGATAAGCTGATCCGTGCTTGGGTGTAACACTTGCCACTGCACAGTAGAACCAATAGTAAATGTTTGTCCTACTGGTAACGTATATATCGGAATTTGCTGTTTTTGAATACTCGACATCAATCTTTGCTCTTGCCAGCTATAGGCTGGATGAGCATTACGCCAGACCAGCTCAACTGGAAAGCGTTCGAATACTGCTAATAGTCCTCCGATATGATCCACATCTCCATGAGACAGGACTACTATATCTAATCGAGATACCCCCAATGCCTTCAATGTAGGTACTACCTTCCGCTCTCCTACTTCAAAAGACTTTTGAGGTTTTTGCCATTCTTCTTTATCAAAATCAATCGTTCCACCTGCATCTATCAATATATTTTTACCCTCTTCGGTTTGGATCAATATCGCATCCCCTTGGCCCACATCTAAAAATGTAATTCTCGTATGATCTCTCGTCCACTCCTCTCCTCTGGATGCCCAGATTCCCAGAACCATGAGAGCAATTAGTCCGAGCGTTGTAGGTAAATGGGATCGAGAACGTATGGATCCAAACGTCCACCAATACCAAGTTCCCCAAGATACCATGAAATAAAGACAAAACCAACCGATCTCTGGTGTTGGAAAGGTCCACAGATGCCATTTATACCGATATATCCAGTTAGCTATCTCCTGCACGAGGTCCAAACTCCATGTAATTACACTCGCAATCCATTTGGTCAATGCCAAGGATAGAAGGCTAAGTAATAACAAACCCATCCCGATCGGTAGCAACAAAGTAAAATAAGGGACGAGCAGCAAATTTACTATTCCCGACAAAAGGCTATACTCGTGATACTGTGCAATTAAAAGTGGAAAGGAAATCGCTTGTGCTACTAACGAGACGGAGACTGCTATACGAAGCCGAGTAAAGGGCAGAGGAATTTGATGTGAGAGAGGTTCAACTGCGAGTAATAATCCCACAGTGACGAAAAAGGTAAGCTGAAATCCTACTTCATAGATCTGCCAAGGCTGATAAACAAGCAACAGGAGTAAAGCAAATGCCAAATAAGAGATACTTTCTCCAATCTTGCGCCACCATATCGCTAATAATGTGAAAGCCCCCATTATGGCAGCCCTTATTGCAGGAGCATCTGCCCCTGTCAATAAGAGATAACAAGGTAAAAAAAGAAGGGCAATCCACACTGCTTTTTCCCTTGTACATCCTAATAGCTTGGCTCCTTCATAAAATAAAAATAATAAAAAGCTAATATGTAATCCTGAGATAGATAAGATATGTACCAAACCTAAGGCACTATATGTCTCCTCCCATTCAGGATCCATCTCATTTCGCAACCCTAACAAGAGCGTTTGAAAAAACCCAACCGTCGTTGATTGAGTGAATATCATCTCAAGTCGATTGGCTAGCTTTTCCCGAATCTGATTTAATGATTTACCAATCGGAGATGAATCTCTAATCCACTCTATCTGACTCCATTCTCCAGTAGCTACCCAATGGATCTCCTGTCTCCATAAATAACTGCGATAATCAAATTCTCCTGGGTTACTAGGTTCTTCAGGAGCTTGTAACTGGATCATTAGTCGAAGCATCTGATACTGTTTGATTTGGTCTGCTTGCTGCCACTCCTCTTTCGACCGAAGCCGAATGGTGAGTGGAACCTCTTCCTCGCCAAGCATTCCTTCCCAACTCTGTACTCTAAATCGGAACTTCAACCGATCTCCATCCTTTTCTGGTATGGAAATAACCTGACCTGTCGCAATTCCTTTCCCTTCATGTAAAATAGTCCGATTCTCTCCCTCCCTCCACTCCGTATAAGTGGCAAAGCCAAAAAGAAAAAGCAAAAAAATGGTAAGCATCAAGCCTCGTTTCCAAAAGAGAAAGAGAATACCGCCAATGGTGAAAACCAATCCAAACAAAAAAAGAAACAGCCAAGTTTGGTCTATTCCCCAACTAGATAATAAAATTCCCATTACAGCACCTATTGCTGCCACCAAAATTGGTCTTTTTCCCACAAATAAATCCCCTAATTCATTATTTTCTTTCTTTTTCTACAAATATTGGCTAGTTCCTGTTTGCTTATAGGGATCCGGTGCAATGGGATAAAAGGATCATGAATTACATTTCTTAGCTAATATTCAACACTCCCAAGGCGTAAGCTCATGGGAGTGTTAGTAGGTTAGTTGTAGTTTTTTGTTAATTCACCATTGATTTACGATTCATAAACTGATATAACGGCCAACCTGCTAATGTAATTCCCACCACCATAAGACTTCCCATCGGTTCATTCATAAGCGAACTAATGATTACGAACAAAGAGCCTATGATTGCTACAAGAGGAATAATTGGATATAAAGGAACACTATAAGGACGAGGAGTTCCAGAATGTCGTTTACGCAAGATAAAGACTGCCAAGAAAGCTAATATATAAAAGAGAAAAGTAGAAAAAACGGCGATATCTGATAATCTGTTTGGATCACTAAGTAGCATCAAAATAATAGCCAGCACAATTTGTAAAACGATCGCAAAGATTGGTGTCTTAAATTTAGGATGTACCTTCATCAAATAACGAGAACCAGGTAATTGTCTCCTCTCCGCCATCGCAAAAGGAATACGAGGAAAAGCCATAATTTTTCCGTTCAAACATCCAAAAATAGAGATAATAATGCCAATACTGATTAATTTCCCACCCATATCACCAAACAAAACAGATGCAGCAGTTCCAGCGGCATTTTCCCCAAGAGCTACAATTTGTTCGGCCGGTAACACATGAAGTAATGCCAGATTTACAAGTAGATAAATAACTGTAACTAGTGTTAATCCAACGATAATCGCTTTGGGTAACAACTTAGTTGGATTTTTCATCTCACCTGCAACGGATCCCACTAGAATCCAACCATCATAAGCGAATAATGCTGCCAGTACAGCTGCCCCCATGCTAATCTCTTCTGTTAGACCACTACCCATGTCGAATATTTGACTTTGCCCTTTCCAGAGCCCAAAAATAATAATAAGTGCAATGGGAATTAGTTTGATAACGGTAGATAGTGTTTGTACAAATCCACCATATTTGGTACCAAACATATTGACTCCAGCTAAGAATAAGACAAATCCAATTCCCATCCAAATAGACCATTCTTCTTGGATCGCAAATAAATTTGTTATGAGTGAACCTAAATAAAGTCCTAGTGTACCAATAATAGCTGGTCCATAAATGATCGTTTGCATCCAGCCACATAAATAACCCCATACTTTACCATATGTCTCTTCTAAATAGACATTGAGCCCACCTGTTTTTGGAATCTGTGCACCGATTTCTGCAATCGTTAATCCACCAGCCAAGGTAATAATCCCTGCTATCAACCATGCCCATAAAGCATCTGTAGAATTACCAGTCTGAGCTAAAATGATTCCAGGTTTCATAAATACACCTGAACCGATCACGGTACCAACGACTAGGGAAAGGGCAACTGTAAATCCAATATCTTTCTTTAAATGGTTCTCCGACATTTGCATGATTTGTCCTCCCCGAAAAGACATATGTCTTTTTAGTAATGATACTATGGGCTAATTATACACAAATAAAAAATAAATCATATGCATTTTATATAGTTTTATTTTTTTAAAGAATGTATATATTCACTATAGAATTGAAACAGCCGTTTATGGCGGTGATTTACACATACCCAAGTACTATACCAAAAAGAGGGACCTTAAAGGCCCCCTTTTTCATTACTTCCGTAATTCTCGTAAAAGATTTGCCATTTCAATACCAGCAACTGTTACTTCATAACCTTTGTTACCTAGTTTAGTTCCAGCTCTTTCAATCGCTTGTTCAATGGTATCTACTGTCAAAACACCAAACATGACTGGCAGACCATTTTGCATACTGGCAGAAGCAATCCCTTTAGCTGCTTCATTGCAAACGTAGTCATAGTGATCGGTTGAACCTTTAATTACTGCACCGAGGGCAATAATCGCATCAAATCGGCCGCTTTTTGCTAGTTGGTCCGTTACGAGTGGCAATTCAAAAGCTCCTGGTACAGATACAACGTCGATATTTTCATCAGCAACACCATGCTTTTTTAGTGCAGCAATGGCACCTTCACGTAATTTATCCGTAATAAAATCATTAAAACGCCCTACTACCACCGCAACTTTTAATCCCGTTCCAACTAAACTTCCTTCCCATACACGCATTAATATTTCCTCCTCAAATGGATAATATATGTCCCATTTTTTCTTTTTTGGTTTGTAGATACTTTTGGTTTTCTTGAACAGGTGACACTTCGACCGGAATAATTTCAGCCACTTCTATTCCATAAGATTCGAGTTGCCGCATTTTTTCTGGATTGTTGGTGATCAGTTGTATTTTTTTGATTCCGAGAGACTCTAGCATCTGTGCAGCGAGCAGATAATCCCGGAGATCATCACCAAAACCGAGTTGATGATTTGCTTCTACCGTGTCATAACCTTGCTCTTGTAATTCATAAGCTCTCAACTTCTGGTACAAACCGATCCCGCGTCCCTCTTGTCGCATATACAAGATAACCCCTGTACCAACTCGTTCGATTTCATCGATTGCAATATGTAGCTGTTCTCCACAATCACAACGCTTACTGCCAAAAACATCTCCAGTGAGACATTCCGAATGAATCCGAACAAGTGGAGCATCTACTTTATCGGGTTCTCCTTTTACTAATGCGACATGATCCTGAAAATCAAAGTGATTGCGAAAACCTACCATCTGAAAATCTCCATGGACATTCGGAAATTGGATGCGAACAGAATCGTCAATCCACAATTCGTTGCGTTTGCGATATTGCACCAGTTGTTCAATAGAGATAATTTTCAAATCATGCTCCTGTGCTATCTCTTCCAATTGGGGAAGTCGTGCCATTGTACCGTCTGCATTTAGGATCTCACAAATAATACCGATCGGCTTTGCACCTACTATACGTGCCAAGTCCACGACAGCTTCTGTATGACCACGTCGTTCCAACACTCCACCATCTTTTGCAATAAGCGGAAAGATATGACCTGGGCGGCGAAAATCGCTTGGGGAGGCATGTGGATTAGTTAGTCGTCGAATCGTTTCTGCTCTCTCCCCAGCTGAAATACCAGTATGAGTCCCATCCGCATCAATAGAGACAGTAAAGGCAGTTCCCATTTGATCCGTATTTTGCTCTAGCATGGGAGCCAACTGTAGTCGATCTGCTAACTGGGTGGTAATTGGTGCACAGACAAGTCCTCTGCCATGAGTCACCATAAAATTGATCATCCCAGGTGTTACAAAATCCGCTAGTCCTACCAAATCTCCTTCATTTTCGCGATCTTCATCATCTACTACAATGATTAGCTTCCCTTTTTGTAAATCTCGAAGGGCTTCTTCAATCTTGTTCAGACTCAATTGGTGTCACCTCCGCTAATCGACTCCATTTCTCTAGATATTTTGCAGTCAGATCAAACTCCAGATTGACTACATCTCCTTCATTTGTCGTTTCTAGATTGGTCATCTCTAAGGTATGTGGGATGATCGAAACGCTAAATCGATCAGAACCTACATCAAACACAGTAAGACTAATTCCATTGACAGCGATCGACCCTTTATCGATCAAGTAGCGACCCCATTTCGGTTCATACAAAATCACAAATGTGATCGCATTGCCCTCTGGAGTTTTGGAAACAACTTTGCCTACTGTATCTACGTGCCCTTGGACTAAATGGCCATGTACTCGACCACCAAATTTCAAGGAACCCTCTAGATTGACTTGGCTACCAACTGACAACTGACCAAGCTGAGTACGACGAAATGTTTCTGGGATGACATCTGCAGTAAAAGTATTTTCCACCAGGGAAGTAACAGTGAGACAAACTCCATTAACCGAGATACTATCTCCCACTTTGGCATGTTCGATTACCTCTTTGCAGGCAATCTTCAATCGAAGATGCTCCTCTTCCCTCTGAATGGATTTCACTGTTCCTCGTTCTTCGATAATTCCTGTAAACATTCCGGTGTTCCTCGCTTTCGCCATCCTGTAATCTTTAGATCTTCTCCGACTTTTTCAACTTGAAGATCGTGTAACCAAGTAGCCTCTGCCATTTTGGTTGGGTTTACTCCTCCAATGGCAGAGAGGCTCCCTCTCCCACCCAAATACTTGGGGGCAATGTATTGGATAATTCGATGAGCTTGATCTTTTCGAAGCAAAGAGGCATGAATCTCACTACCACCTTCTACTAAAACGGAAAGGATTTCTTTTTTTCCCAAAGCAGAGAATACAAAGTCCCAATCCAATATCTCTTTCTCCTGTGTAATGATTTGTACCCCACGCTCTTGTAATTCCTGTTCCCGTTCACTATCTTTTTGCTTGGTAGTAAATACCCAAGTTTCTGCTTCCGAAGTGTCTGCTAACCTACTGGAGATTGGCAACCTTAGTTTTGAATCCAAGACAATACGAATTGGATTCTTCCCCCCCAAGGGTAGACGAGTAGTTAACTGCGGATCATCAACCAAGGCTGTACCAATCCCTACGAGAATCGCATCATGTTGATGGCGAAGCAAATGCACATCTTCTCTTGCTTTTTCACCAGTAACATAGCGACTATCTCCTGTTGATGTGGCTATTTTGCCATCTAGTGTAGTGGCCATCTTTAAGGTGACTAGTGGTCTACCTGTATATCGATGCCAAAAATATGCTTCATTTAGCTCAAAACACTCTTGTCTCCGAACACCGGATAAAACCTCTACTCCATGTGCTTCCAATTTTTTAATCCCTGACCCCGCAACTCGTGGATCTGGATCTTTCATTCCGACCACCACTCTCTTGATCCCAGAAGCAAGAATCATTTCCGTGCACGGTGGTGTTCTGCCAATATGATTGCAAGGCTCTAACGTGACATAAATGGTTGCTCCTCTTGCTTGATCACCAGCCTGACGGAGAGCATGTACTTCGGCATGTTCGGTACCAGCTTGCAAGTGGCTCCCAACACCTATTACTTCTCCATCTTTGATCACAACAGCTCCTACGCTCGGATTGGGCGATGTCTGACCAATGGTTGCTTTGGCAAGTGATATAGCAAAATCCATCCACTTCTCATCTATTTTCATAACTCCCCTCCCCATTGATAAAACCAAATAAAAAAACCTCGAGAAAGAACTCGAGGCTAGTTTTGGTAAGGGAAGCAGGAAAAATTCCAAGGTCAAACAAACCTATACATTTTCTTTTTCAAAATGTTAGGCTCCTGCTTATCCTTCTCCCATCCAGACTATACTGTCGGCTTCGGAGTTTCACCGAATCCACCGCAAATTGCGGGTCACGGACTAAGATCAATTGCTGATCATCACCGCCGGTCGGGAATTTCACCCTGCCCCGAAGGATTTATTTGGTTTGTAATTAATTCTAAGATAAATAAGTCAAAAAAAGCAACTGGAAAGCAATAAATGGAAATACAAAGAAAATAGCTACCAATCAATTTTGGTAGCTTTACAGTAAATAATTTCGCTTTTTTGTCATCCAAAATACTCTTGGCTCTTACACTTTTGGAAGTGTAATCCCCGTTTGTTGCTGATACTTTCCATGTTTATCAGCATACGATACTTCACAAGCTTCATCGCTCTCTAAGAAAAGAACTTGACAGAGGCCTTCGTTAGCGTAGATTTTGGCAGGTAATGGAGTAGTATTGGAGATCTCCAACGTAACAAATCCTTCCCAGCCTGGTTCAAAAGGTGTCACATTGGTGATAATCCCACAACGGGCATAGGTCGATTTTCCTACACATACTGCCAGTACATTCTCTGGAATACGGAAATATTCCACAGAACGTGCCAAAGCAAAAGAGTTTGGTGGGATGATGCAGACGTCCCCTTTAAAATCCATGAATGAATCAGAATCGATCTTTTTGGGATCAATGATCGTATTTAATGCATTGTGGAAGATCTTGAATTCGTCTGCTACACGCAGATCATAGCCAAAACTGCTCAATCCAAAACTGACTGCTTCCCCTTTGCCTACATTACGATCGACAAAAGGCTCAATCATTTTATATTCACTCGCCATTTGGCGAATCCAACGATCTGATTTGATGGTCATAGGATGATACTCTCCTTTTCTCAAATGCTTTTTCTATTGTACATGACAGAAATTAGGGAGAAAAGAGAAGGTTCTATCCCAATCACAGGAAAATACGATACAATCATTATGAAAGCGTTATCATTTTAGTAAAGTCCATTTTTTCTAGAAGTAATTTCATACAAAAAAAAGAAACGTTTCTTTTTCTATTTGGAACTACTCCCACTCCAAGAATCTTGATCAAACTCGCTTTGTTCCAATGACAAAGTCGCTCCCTAGATCAAAATCCTCTCCGTTCTATGATCTATGAACTAACGAACGACTTCACTTTAAAATGCAAAAAGCTTGTAAGCAAGCCTATTAACAGTCCAAGGAGGAAAACTACTATGTCACAAAATAAAGCTATTATTGATTTAACAGATCACTATGGTGCACGTAACTATCATCCACTCCCTATTGTAATAACTCGTGGAGAAGGGGTATGGGTAGAAGATGCAGATGGCAAACGCTATATGGATATGTTAAGTGCATATTCTGCGCTCAACCATGGTCATCGTCACCCTCGATTGATCCAAGCACTTAAAGAACAAGCAGATAAAATCACACTTACTTCCCGTGCTTTTCACAATGAACAACTGGGTACTTTCTATGAAAAAGTCTCTGCAATCACTGGTAAACAAATGGTCCTACCGATGAATACAGGAGCAGAAGCAGTAGAAACGGCGATTAAAGCTGTACGACGTTGGGCTTATGAGAAAAAAAGAATTCCAGAAAACCAAGCAGAGATCATCGTCTGTGAAGATAACTTTCATGGTCGAACAATAACTGCAGTCTCCCTCTCTTCCAATCCGGAGTATCAACGTGGCTTTGGACCGCTAACTCCAGGTTTTCGTGTGGTTCCCTATGGAGACCTAACTGCTCTTCGTGAAGCAATCAATCCACATACCGCTGCTTTCCTCTTGGAACCAATTCAAGGTGAAGCGGGAGTAATCATTCCACCAACGGGCTACCTTCGCGATGCCCACCAAATTTGCCAAGAAGCAAATGTCCTCTTTGTAGCAGATGAAATTCAAACAGGCTTTGGGAGAACAGGAAAGACCTTTGCATGTGATTGGGAGGAAGTCGTTCCGGACCTCTATATTCTCGGAAAAGCACTTGGTGGGGGAATTATGCCAATCTCCGCTGTGGCAGCCGATCGTGAGATTCTCAGTGTCTTTGAACCAGGCTCTCATGGCTCTACTTTTGGAGGCAATCCCCTTGCATGTGCGGTCGCGATCGCAGCATTAGATGTACTAATAGAAGAAGATCTACCTAGCCGTTCTCGCGAACTTGGAAACTATTTCTTGAGCGAATTACAAAAAATGGAGCATCCTAAAATCAAAAAAGTAAGAGGAAAAGGTCTGTTTATCGGAGTAGAACTACAAGAAAAAGCTCGCCCCTACTGTGAAGCATTGATGCAAGAAGGGGTACTCTGCAAAGAGACTCATGATAACACAATCCGTTTTGCTCCTCCACTAACCATTACACAACAAGAACTAGACCTAGCTCTTACCAAAATACGAAAAGTCTTAGCGACCTTATAGAAAAATAATCGAACCATCCTAAGCCAACCTTCATTTAGATCAGGTTGGCTGTTTTACTTCACCTCGACTTGATCTCGAAACTGCTCGATCGTCTTTTCTCCAATACCAGGTACTTGAGTTAGATCCTCCATTGTCCGAAACTTACCATGTTCTTTTCTGTACTCTACTATCGCATTAGCTTTAGAGGGGCCTAGTCCATTTAGTTTATCTAACTCTTCTGCAGTTGCTGTATTGATATTTATTTTTTGGCTGTTTTTGTTACTCGAATTTTGGCTTCCAGCCATATCTGGGGGAGTTTCTCCTTTTCGAGGAACATATAGAACCGTACCATCTACCGCTTGCTCCGCTAAATTTAGACTACTAGTATCTCCATCTGGTATTACTCCCCCTGCTTGTTGAATTACTTGATAAATTCGAACGGGAGCAGTCATGGTATAGATCCCTGGACGCTGTACTGCTCCCTTCACATCAATCACCACTTGATGCTCTGCCCCTTTTTCATTTTCCTTGGAAAGACTACCTTCTGTTGGCACTGATTTCGTTGTCTGTTTGGTAGATGCATAAGGTTGCATCTGCGAAGAACGAATGTCTTCCTCCTGACCTGCCCAAAACAAGATTCCCAAAATGATTAAAAGACCTCCTGCGATGGTAGCGATCCATTTTTCACGTGGGGTCCATTCAAATGCAAACACAGTCATCCCTCTCTTCTTTTTCCAACAATTTCCGAGTAGAAATGACATTTTCCTTCTTCTCATCAAAAAAAGTTGCCAACCTAATTGGTTCGCAACTTTTTTGATTCTATGTAGCAGGAAAATTTCTTCCCTGAACCTTTTTCTCTTTATTAACTTGCACTGCTTCTCCTAGAGGAGTTCCTTTAGCATGTAACGCCTCATCACGCTCTTTGCTTGCTCCTTCTGAGTGGATTGGTACAGTTTCCGATATGATACGTTGTTCGTGATCTTGTGTCATGGATCGAGCTCCTTTCGTACTGATAAGGATAGTGTGATCCAAAAAAAAGAACTTATCCCACTACTCTTCATAGACAGCAAGACTACAAATGAAAATTTCACTTTCAGAAAAATAAAGAACAACTCGGGAGACGAATCTCCTAAGTTGTTCTACAACTGCGGTACGGCAAATATTTCTGTAATTCTCGATTGATAAGAGTGTCAACTTCTGCTTTATCCACTTGATATATCTTTGCTAGATTTTTACTTTTGACACCTAATATAGCTCGAATAGCTTCTTCTGCTGTGATTTTGTTAGAATTTTTGCTTGGATGAAAAAGTGTTATCTGTTCTGCTACGATTTTGTTAATATGTTCATAGATTGTCATGAGTATCTCCCCTTTCATAAAGGAGGAGACGTGGTTGCTGTGTCTATTGCTACGTGTCCCACTGTCTACCTCTCCTCAATAGCTACTGAATTACAACAGCTATTGAGGAAAGGTAGTACAGATGGTTATGCAGTTGATCGAGGAGGTATTTTCATACCCAAAAGTGAGTATATCACAGCAGTTTACCAAATACAAAAAAAGAGAATTTCGAAAATGTATATTCCAAAAAAATCTCTAACTCAACTAATCAATGAGCTAGAGATTTTTGGATAATTTAATTTGCTACGATGTTTACCAATTTATTTGGAACCACAATTACTTTACGAACTGTCTTCCCTTCTAGCTGCGCTTGGACCTTGCTGTTACTCAGAGCTTGCTCTTCTATCGCTTTTCGATCAGCACTTGTCGAGATCATCAACTTCTCTCGAACTTTGCCATTGACCTGAACCACAATCTCTACTTCATCTAAAACAAGAGCAGATGCATCATATTCTGGCCAACGAACCAGATGGATGCTACCATCTTTCCCCATTTCATGCCACAGTTCTTCCGTAACATGAGGTACAAATGGTGCCAGAAGGATTACCAAAGATTCCAATGCTTCTTGAACAATTGCTGGATCTGCTTGTTCGCCCATTTGGTTGATACCATTGACTAATTCCATGATCGAACTTACCGCTGTGTTAAAATGATTCCGTTCGCCGATCTCATAGGTCACTTTCTGGATAGTATGATGCAAGAGTCGACGAAGCTCTTTGGATTCACTATTTAGTTCGCCTGGAGTAAGCTTTTTCCCAAATAGTTCTTGATGTTGCATAACCAAGCGCCATACCCGGTTTAGGAAACGATAACTACCTTCCACACCAGAATCGCTCCAGTCCAAATCACGCTCAGGTGGTGCCGCAAACAGGATAAAGAGACGGGCAGTGTCTGCACCATATCGGTCAATAATCTCTAATGGGCTTACCACATTTCCTTTGGATTTAGACATTTTGCTTCCATCTTTGAGTACCATCCCTTGGGTCAAAAGGCTTGCAAATGGCTCTTCTACATTTACCATACCTGCATCATAAAGTACTTTGGTGAAGAATCGAGAATAAAGCAAATGCAAGACTGCATGCTCAATTCCTCCGATATATTCATCTACTTGCATCCAGTCATTTGCTTTCTCTGGTGTAAAAGGTATCTCGCTGTTGTGTGCATCCGTAAAACGCAAATAATACCATGAAGAGTCTACAAAAGTGTCCATCGTATCAGTCTCACGACGAGCTGTTCTCCCACAAGAAGGGCAATCGGTATGAACGAAAGATTCAGAGGTAGTCAACGGATTCCGTTTGCCATCGAAAACAACATCTTCCGGCAACACAACGGGCAGTTGCTCTTTTGGAACTGGTACTGTGCCACAATGATCGCAATAGATCATCGGAATAGGAGTACCCCAATAACGTTGACGAGAAATCAACCAGTCACGCAAACGGTAGTTGACAGTAGCTCCTCCATACCCCTCCTTGGCTAGATCTTCGGCAATTTGTTGCAACACTTGGCGATTTGGCATTCCGTCATATTTACCAGAGTTGACTATTCGTCCATCTTCGGTATACGCAGCGGTAAGTGGCAGGGCAAGCTCTTCCCCTGCTGCTGGTTGAATGACGACACGAATCGGCAAGTCATACTTCTTGGCAAATTCAAAGTCGCGCTCATCATGGGCTGGAACACCCATGACTGCACCAGTACCATAATCCATCAAAACATAGTTGGCCACCCAAATTGGTACTTGTTCGCCTGTCAATGGGTGAACTGCATAAGAACCAGTGAAGTAACCTACTTTTTCTACATCGGTAGCGGTACGTTCAATCTCCGTCTGTTTGCGCATCTCCTCAATAAACTGCTCAATGTCATGTTGATTCTCGTAGCCTTGGATCAGTTGTGGTACCAATGGATGCTCTGGTGCAACCACCATGTAGCTTACTCCATACAAGGTATCAGGACGTGTGGTAAAGACAGTGATCTTTTCTTCATGTTCTGGCAAAGTGAATGTTACATGTGCTCCTACACTTTTCCCGATCCAGTTACGTTGCATTGCTCGTACTCGATCAGGCCAGCCTGGCAATTCATCTAGCCCAGTCAAAAGACGTTCTGCATAGTCCGTAATTCGCAAAAACCACTGCTCTAATTCTTTTTTGGTTACTTCTGAATCACAACGCCAGCATTTTCCGTCCTCTACTTGTTCATTAGCTAGTACTGTTGCACAACTAGGGCACCAGTTAACGGATGCTTTTTTACGATATGCTAGTCCTCTTTCATAGAACAACAAAAAGAGCCACTGATTCATTTGATAATAATCTGGCAGACAAGAACCTACATAGCGATCCCAATCATAGGAAGTACCTAATAGCGCCTGTTCTTTACGGATCTTTTTCATGTTATTCACTGTCCATTCACGTGGATTCACTCCACGCTGGATAGCGGCATTTTCAGCGGGAAGACCAAATGCGTCTGCTCCCATAGGGTGAAGTACCCGATATCCATTCATACGGCGAAAACGAGCTACCACATCGCCAATTGAATAAACACGCACATGTCCCATATGCAAACCATCTCCAGATGGATATGGAAACTGTTCCAGTGCATAATACTTTGGCTTCTTTGGGTCCTGATCAGTCTGATATAGTTTTTGCTCATCCCAAACCTTTTGCCACTTACTTTCAATCTCTTGATGTACATATTCTCTCATCATAAATCCTTCTTTCTCAGCTCGATTCGATAGTGAAACATCCCAAATCGTAGCGTATGTTCTTTTAGAAAACCAAAAAGCCTCTCGTCCCCAGTAGCAAAACTACTAGGGACGAGAGGCTGTTATAAACATTACAAAGCTTCCCGCGGTACCACCCTGATTAGCACCCTCTTATCAAAAGAAGATACTCACTCAAAATCCAGTAACGAGGATCAATCGCCAAAGGCTACTTATCTAGTTCACCTTTGGAGCAAATGAAGCGAGTTCAAAAGGTTTCTCATATTGGCTTACACCAACCGCCAATTCTCTAAGATGAGTTCGCTTTTTACTACTCTTCACTATCGCTTTTCTTCCTAATGGATATATATTTCCCATTATATTCAAAAATATAGAAAGGTGTCAACTTCCTTGCCGTATTTCTTGTTTCTAACAATGACTAGTTTACGCAAATATATCATACAAAAAGGAGCATCGGCTAAAAGAAATAGTAGAAGATTACCATATTTCCGCATGATCGATCGTAATATCGAGCGAGGTGAGGACGTTCGAGAGGAGACTTTTGATTACTATCTTCAAAAAATGGGGATAAATCAAGAGGCTCCCAAAACTATTCCCCTATTTCTTTAGGGAATAGGTGGCAGTTGACATGTCCTCCGTTGTCATTATCCTACGGGAGAATAGTTCGAGAGATGGCTCTTCTTTTCCCTCTAGGTACTTCTTGCTGATTAAGTAGCGCTCTATTTCGTATACTAATTGTAAAAGGGTAGCTCTTGTCTCAAATTCTTCTCGGTCTTTTGGTAAAGGCTGTTCTTTAAACTCCCCAATCAATCTGTTTAATTCTTCTAAACGAATATCTGCCGTATTTCCTGGATGAACATGATCCGCAATGTAATCTAAAAAGTCTGCAATTCGATTTCCTTGAGAAACAGTCTGAGGAAGACGACTTACCATCGGAATCATCAATTCTAAAATATGAAATTGACATCTCCGCATTTGAAAATAGCGATAAAAATACTTCTCTTTTTCTTCTGGATTATTCTCCAGTGAATTAAGGGATATTTCTTGTGCCTGCTTAATCCAATCAAAGGTCTCAAGGATTTCCGCACCGTTCCAATCACTTTCTCCACGACGGAGATAGACCGCCATCTCATGTAGGATCTTCTTAAAGTTACTTTCAATTTTTTCTTGAAAATGGGTAAGTTTTTTGTAGGAGTGGGGCATGTAAAGGTTGACGAAGAGGCCAAAGAGGATGCCAATCGACAAAATGGATAACTCATTTAAGAAAAAAGTGGTTGATATATCCTTTGTTGTATATAAGTGAAACATCAATAAGGTACTCATTACTATACTTTCTTTTAACTTTAAGTTGACCAGTATGGGGATCGCCAGTAATAGAACTAAAGTGAGTATCCAAGGATGAAATCCCAAGATAGAAAAAAGTCCCGCTGAGATCAGCAATACGATACTACAGGCCAAAAATCTTTCCCAAGCAGCTTGATACGATTTTTTTCTTGATGTCTGCACACAAAATATCGCAATCGCTCCTGCGGAAATATAAAATTGCAAATCTAGTAATTGGGCGCAAGCCACAGCTAAGCCGGTTCCGATTGCCGTTTTAATTGTTCGGAACCCAATTTTCCATTTCATATTCCACCTCTTCATATTCAATTTTTCACGTTCAAAATAGGAACAATCAGATCCTAACACAGAATGCTCTGAAATAAAGTGAACATTTGTAGGAAATATAAATTTATAAATTTTTTATATAATTTACCCAGATGAACAAAATGATTGAATAATTTGAGAAACCTTATTTTTTAGAAACTTAAAATAGTTTAAAATAAAAATGAATAGATAAAAGGAGGGATCTCAAACGATGAAAAAATTTGCTGTTTCTCTACTAGTTTTTACTTTCATAATGCTTTCTATCGTTCCTGTTAGTCTGGCAGAAGAGAACAATGAAACAGCTTATGTTGATGTGGCTGCTGCTACGCTTTGGGTAGAACCTGATCTTACACGTGATATTGATAAAACGTCCTTTACCAATCCTGTGGATCTACGGAAATGGACAACTTCCATGACTTATGAAGAAAAACTGTGGTTAGTGGGTAATTTGGAAACACAAGCTCTTCTTGGAAATAAAGTAACCATTTTGGAAAGAAAAGGCGACTGGGT